>DAOUDB010000258.1:0-30781 GCA_034431495.1 Thermoflexales bacterium | reverse complement strand
CCCCCTCGGCGCAGACGCCGGGCGCTGCGCCGAAAGCCGAAGAGCCCGCGACCGGCGAAACACCTGCCGCGGAGCCGGCCCAGCCGGCTGCCGAACCCGCGCAGCCAGCTGCCGAGCGCGTGTTCACCATGCCGATGCTGGCCTACCTGGGCGACCCTGGGGCCGGCGTGGACCCGGGCACCTCTGGCAGCACAGCCTCAGTGATGATCAACCAGTTGACATTCAGCCCGCTGGTCTATTTCGACGAGAACCTGAAGGCCCAGCCACTGGCCGCTGAGTCCTGGGAGACCAAAGACGGTCAGGTGTGGACCTTCAAGCTGCGCAAGGACATCAAGTGGTCGGACGGAACGCCGGTGACGGCGGCGGACTATGAAGCGTCCATCAAGCGCAATCTGGCGCCAGATCTGGCGGGTGTTCTCTACACGCTGGAGTTCATCAAGAATGCCACCAAGTACTACAGCAAAGAGATCGACAACCCGGATGAGATCGGTGTGAAGGCGCTGGACGACTACACGCTGGAATTCACGCTCGAGAAGGTGACGCCCTACTTCGACATAGTGGTCACTTACCCCAACTACGCCGCTGTGCCGCTGAAAGTGATCGAGCAATACGGCAACGCAGACTGGACCAAGCCCGAAAACATCGTCACCTGCGGTCCGTTCAAGCTGGTGGAGTGGATACCCGATCAGCAGATGACGTTCGAGCCGGATCCGAATTACTTCGGCCAGAAACCCGGCGTGGACAAGTTCATCATCAAGATGATCAAGCAGGAAGCCGCAGCGATGGCCGCCTATGAGACCGGCGAACTGGACTTTGCAGAAGTCGCCGTTGGCGACATCGCCCGTGTCAAAGCCGATCCGACGTTGAGCGCGGAGTACAGCAGCAAGCCCAACCAGCTCACTATGTACGTCATCATCCGCAGCCAGACGCTGGAGCCGTTTGTCGATCCGCGTGTGCGGCAGGCCTTTGCAATGGCGATCGACCGCCCAACGCTGTGCAACGTCGCGCTGCAAGGGGCATACATCCCCGCCTATCAGTTCATTGTGCCAGGACTGCTCGGCTATGACGAGAACCTGGGCCAGGAGCTGGCCTTCAACCCCGCCAGAGCCAAGGAACTGCTGAAAGAGGCCGGCTATGGCGAGGACGGCAAGCCCATGCCCACTGTGTATGTCAACAGCAACCAGACAGACACCTACCAGACCATGTTCGAGACGCTGCAGGCCATGTGGAAGGAAAACCTGGGCGTCGAGGTGCAACTGGAATTGATGGAAGCCAGCGCGCGCGGCGAGTGGGCCAAGCGCAAGCCGCCAATGCCGCACTTCTGGCGCCAGGGCTGGGGCTATGACTATCCAGACCCGGCCAGCGGCATGATCTTCATGAAGAGCACCCCCAAGAACGACGCAATCTGGACCGACAATCCGGATTATGCGTGGGTCAATGCGAAATTCGACGAGCTGGTGGACGCGGCGGCCATCGAGCTTGATGACACCAAGCGCGGCGAGTTGTACAAGCAGGCCCAGCAGATCCTGATTGTAGAAGACCCCAAGATCATCCCCTTGTACTACGGCGCAAATAACATCGTCGTGAAGCCGTATGTCAAAGGGCTGATTCAGAACGGCCTCGGCACAGACTTCCGCTTCGTGTCGATCGAGAAATGATCTGTCCGTTCTGATGAGTTTCTGCGCGCGCGGCGTCAAGCTGGCGCCGCGCGCGCAATTTGTTTCCTCCGCGCGCAATGAGCAAGTACATCATCCGGCGGCTCATCCAGTCGGTCTTCATCCTGTTCGCCATCTCGGTCATCACATTCGGCATCGCCAAAGCCACGCCCGGCGGGCCGTTCGGTTTCGACGATCCCGACATCGGCGCGCGCATCCCCGAAGCGATGCGCAAGCGTTACCGCGAGGTTTACGGGCTGGATCAGCCGGTGCCGGTGCAGTACCTCAACTGGCTGAGGGCGGCCCTGCAGGGCGATCTGGGCGTGTCGTATGGCTCGCGCAACCAGAATGTGTCTGACATTCTCGGGCGCACCTGGCCCATCTCCGCGCAACTGGGGCTGATTGCCACATCACTGGCGCTGCTGTTCGGCGTGACGCTGGGCATCATCGCCGCAGTCAACCACAACACGCTGACCGACTATCTGACCATGTTCATCTCAGTGGTCGGCACGACAATTCCCACCTTTGTGCTGGCCATCATTGCCATTGTGGTGTTTTCGGTCGAATTGCGATGGTTCCCCGTGTCAGGCTGGGGGACGCCCGAACGGATGGTCCTGCCGGTGTTCGTGCTGATGCTGGGGCCAATGGCCGGCGTGGCGCGCTACACCCGCACCAGCATGCTTGAGGTGATCAACCTGGACTTTGTGCGCACGGCCTACGCTAAAGGGCTGACCCGGCGCAGAGTCATCATCAAGCACGTCATCCGCAATGCGCTGATCCCGGTGGTCACGATCACCGGCCCCATTCTGGCCGGCCTGTTGACCGGCTCGTTTTTCGTCGAGACGATGTTCAGCGTGCCAGGCATGGGCGGCGCCTTCATCAACGCCGCGGCCAATCGCGACTACCCCATGATCATGGCGAACACGATGATCTATGCGGCGCTGATCGTCTTTTTGAACCTTGCGGTCGATGTTGCCTACGGCATCATCGACCCGCGCATCCGCTATGACTGACGCAGAGGAATGACAGCGTGGACAGCACCACCTCCGCAAAAGACCCGCGCGCCACAGACGGCGTCGGCGCCACAACCAATAATGACCTCAACCTGAAGCTGCGCCAGCAGACCAGCCTGTGGAGCGACGCATTTCGCCGGCTGCGCCGCAACAAGGCTTCCCTGGTCGGCCTGGCCATCATTCTCGTTTTCGTGTTGATGGCGATCTTTGCCGATGTCATCGCTCCCTATGACCCTTACAAGACCGATTTCGCAGCCGTGCGTCAACCGCCCAGCGTGCAGCATCTGATGGGCACTGACAAGCAGGGGCGCGACATCCTGAGCCGGATCATCCATGGCGCCCGCGTGTCTCTGGCCATCGGCTTTGCCAGCCAGGTGCTGGTCGCCACGATCGGCATTTTTCTCGGCTCGCTGGCCGGTTATTACGGCGGCTGGGTCGACACGGTCATCATGCGCGTGACCGACATCTTCTACGCCTTCCCCACTTTCCTGTTTCTGATCATTCTGATGGCTGCGTTCGGGCGCGGCTTCGTGAACCTGTTGTTTGCGCTGGCCTTCACCGCCTGGGTCGGGCTGGCGCGCCTGGTTCGTGGTCAGATGCTTCAACTCAAGCAGCGCGAGTTCATCGAATCGTCGCGCAGCCTCGGCGCGTCCGACGCCCGCATCATCGTGCGCCACCTCATTCCCAATCTGCTCGGCGCCGTCATCGTGGCATTCTCATTTGGCGTGCCCGGCGCGATCCTGGCCGAGACCGGCCTGAGCTTCCTCGGCATCGGCCTTGTGCCTCCCACGCCCAGCTGGGGCATCATGCTCAATGACGGTTTTGCCGTGCTGCGCAGCTACCCGCATATGGCCCTGTTTCCCGGCCTGGTACTGGCGCTGACACAACTGGCATTCCTGTTCCTCGGCGACGGCCTGCGCGACGCGCTCGACCCGCGCATGAAACGCTGAGCGCCTTTGGCAGCTTGCGCCATAGCCCACAAATTGCGCAAACCAGTTGACACGCGTCTCGGCGAATCTATAATCCCGCCAAGGTCACACCTCACGTTGAGCTGACCCGCTGAACAGGAGCCGCGAAATCGGCAGCGCGTGAATCGACGAACAAGGTTTCATTCGTCAGGCAAAATTCTTTTATAGGAGGAGTGTTCCATGTCCGCGAATTTGAACCGCATCAGTCGACGCAGATTGTTGAAGGCCGCCATGTTCACCGGCGCAACCGCAGGATTAGCCGCCTGTGGCGGCGGCGCCCGGCCGGCCGCCCCAGCCGGCGAAGCGCCCCCACCCACCGAAGCCCCACCCGCAGCCGAAGCACCTCAGGAATCACCTGCTGCAGAAGCGCCTGCCGGAGCTGAGCGCATCCTGTACCTAAACATGCCCTCGTTCTACGGCGACCCCGGCGCCGGCACCGACCCCGGCTGCTCTGGCGGCGCCAACACCGTCTTCACCAACCAGCTCATGTTCAGCTCTCTGGTGTACTTGAACGAGAAGATGGAGCCAACCTCCGACTGCGCCGAGTCCTGGACGCCTAACGAGGACAGCTCGGTATGGACGTTCAAGCTGCGCAAGGATCTTAAGTGGAGCGACGGCACGCCCATCACCGCCAAAGACTTTGAATGGACCATCAAGCGCAACGTGTCGCCCGACATCTCCTGCGGCGGCGGCATCCTGTACATGATGGACATCATCAAGGGCGCGGCCGACTTCGCCGGCAAAGTGACCACCGACCCCGACACCATCGGCGTCAAGGCGCTGGATGACTACACCCTGCAATTCGAGCTGACCGGGCCGGCCGGCTTCTTCCCCATCATGGTCAGCTATCCCACTTATGCCCCGCTGCCCAAGGACCGCATCGAGCAGTACGGCAAGGACACCCAGTGGACCCAGCCGCAGTATGTGCTCAGCAACGGCCCCTTCAAGATGACAGAGTGGAAGCGCGACGAATACATGACGCTGCTGCCCAACGAGCACTGGCATGGCTACACCGAGCAGCCCCCTGGCCTGGACAAGCTAACCGTCAGGATGTTAAAGAACCAGGCCACTGCCATCGCCGCTTACGAAACGGGCGAACTTGATGTGATCGAGGTGCCCACCGGCGACCTGCCGCGCGTCAAGAACGACCCGGTTCTGTCGCAACAACTCATCACCTACGCCGAGTTGTTCACACAGTACATGCTGATTCCGGTCAGCGCCAAACCATTCGACGACGTGCGCGTGCGCCAGGCACTGGCTATCGCCATCGATCGGGATGCCATTGCGGATGTGCTGGCGGGAACGGTCACCCCAGCCTATCAATTCCTGCCGCCGACCATGCTGGGCTACGACAAAGACCTCAACCCAGAGATGGCCTACAACCCGGATAAGGCCCGACAACTCCTGGCCGACGCGGGCTTCCCCAACGGCGAAGGCTTCCCCAAGTTCTGGATCAACTCCAACCATACCGACGACTACCAGACCATGTTCGAGGCCATCTCCGCCATGTACAAGGACGTGCTGGGCATCGAGATGGAGCTGGCGCTGATGGATCCCGGCGCGCGCGGCGCGTGGCGCGAACAGGAGCCACGCCGGCTACACCTGTGGCGCGAACGCTGGGGGATGGACTTCCCTGACTCGCACAACTCCATGAACTTCATGGTGACCGGCCGGCTCAAGGGCGATTACAGCAAGATCCCCGAATGGGGCGGCTACAAGAGCACCGATCGGGTTGCGCCGCTGGTCGAGGAAGCGGCCCGGAGCGCCGATCCAGCCCGCCGGCATGAACTCTATCGTCAGGCCGATCGCATCCTGACCTGGGAAGACCCCTACCTCATCCCCATTTACTATTACGTGGCCAACCTGATGATGAAGCCGCGCGTCAAGGGCGTTTACGTCACCGGCATGGGGCCAACCTATCGCCGCGTGAGTGTCGAAAGCTGATCCAGCCCACTCTCAGGAGTCAGATGGTATCTTGCGAATGCCATCTGACTCCTGATCGCTGACCGCTGACTTGCGCACATCATGTGGCAATTTATTGTCCGCCGCGTCCTTCAGGCGATCTTCACCTTGTTCGTGTTGTCGCTGATCACCTTCTTCGTCGCCAAAGTCACGCCCGGCAGCCCGCTCGGCCTCGACGACCCGGAAAACGCCGCCAAGATCACCCCGGCCATGCGCAAGCAACTGCTCGAGCAGTATGACCTGGACAAGCCGGTGCCGGTGCAATATGTGTTGTGGTTCACCAAATTCATCCGAGGCGACCTGGGTCTCTCGCTCACCTACCGCAACGAGCACGTGCAGGATATTCTCGCTCGCACATGGCCCATTTCGGCTCAACTGGGGTTGATCGCCGCGCTGCTGGCCATCAGTCTGGGTACATTGCTCGGCATCGTCGCCGCCGTCTATCGCAACACCTTCATTGACTATGCCAGCATGTTCATCGCCGTCATCGGTGTCGCTGTGCCCAGTTTTGTCCTGGCCATCGGGTTAATCCTGCTGTTTTCGCTGACACTCCATTGGTTTCCCGTCACCGGCTGGGGCACGCCCGAACGCATGGTGATGCCCATTCTGGTGCTCATGCTTGGCCCGCTGGCCACCACTGCGCGTTTCACCCGCGCCAGCATGCTCGAAGTGATCAAGCAGGACTACGTGCGCACAGCGCGCGCGAAAGGGTTGCTGGAGCGCGTCGTCATCCTGCGGCATGTGTTGAAGAACGCCCTGATTCCGGTGATCACCGTGGCCGGCCCCACGCTGGCCGGCATGTTGACCGGATCGGTGTTCGTAGAGCAAATCTTCACCATTCCTGGCGTTGCAAACGCCTTCGTCGGCGCCATCGGCGGGCGCGACTATCCCATGATCATGGCCCAGACTATCATCTTTGGCGGACTGGTCATTTTCATGAATCTGGCTGTGGATGTGGCCTACGGGATCATCGACCCACGCATCCGCTATTCATGAACGCGGCGGCCAGCGCAGACAGTGGGAAAGGAATCAGAGTCACATGCTGGAAACGCTGAGAAAACGAGTTCGGAACGAGCAAAGCGCGCCGGACCACCCGGCCATGCGCGCGCCAGAGAACCCCTGGGTTAAAGCGTTCCGCCGGATGCTCAAGAACCGTGGCGCGGCCCTCGGCCTGTACGTAATCCTCTTCTTTGCGCTCATTGGCGCGCTGGCCGACATTGTCGCCCCATACGACCCGATCAAGCCTAACTTCGCCGCCCTGCGCCAGCCCCCCAGCGCACAGCATCTGTTCGGCACGGACAAGCAGGGCCGAGACATTCTAAGCCGCATCATCCACGGCGCACGCATCTCGATGGCTGTGGGCTTTCTCAGCCAGGGCCTGACCATCTTCATCGGCACCGTCGTGGGCGCCATCGCCGGCTACTATGGGGGCAAGGTGGACACGATCCTCATGCGGATCACCGACTCGTTGTACGCCTTCCCCACCATGCTGCTGCTGATCATCTTCATGGCCGCCTTCGGACGCGGCTTCATCAATCTGCTGATAGCCATGTCGATCGCGGCCTGGGTCGGCCCGGCCCGCTTGGTGCGCAGCCAGGTCTTGCAGCTAAAAAGCCAGGCGTTTGTGGAAGCATCTCATGCCTTGGGGGCGCCGGCGCGCCACATCATCCTGCGCCACATGCTCCCCAACCTGATCGGCTCGCTGATGATCTTCCTGTCGTTCGGCGTGCCGGCCGCCATCATGGCCGAAGCCGGCCTGAGCTTCCTGGGGATCGGCCTCGTGCCTCCCACGCCAAGCTGGGGCGTCATGCTCAACGACGGATTTGCCGTGCTCCGCGCTCTGCCCCATGTCGTGTTCTTCCCCAGCCTCGTCATCATCATCACCATGCTGGCTTTCATGTACCTGGGCGACGGCCTGCGCGATGCCTTCGACCCGCGCAGTTCCTGACACGCATCACACCCGCGCGCCAGGCCGGCTGTGTCACATTGACACAGCCGGCCTTTTATAATCCCGCCGATGACAGATTCTCTCTTCGGCGAACTGCCCGCTCAGGACCTGGCCGGCTTCACCCCGGTTGCCCGACTGTCTGACCTACAACGCGGCCGGATGAAGCGCATCGATCTCGATGGTGAATCGATCCTCTTGGCCGTGCTGGACAAAACGGACAGCGTGGCCGGCGTCGAAGTCATCGCTTTCACTTCCCTGTGCCCGCACGCTCTCGGCGACCTGTCCTACGGCTCCCTTGACAAGAGCACAGGCGAGGTCGATTGCCCCGATCATGGCTATCGCTTCGACACCCGCAGCGGCGCATGTGTCTTCCCCAAAGCCGGGCCGCGCCTGCGCACATACCCTGTGCATGTGCTGAGCAACGGCACAATCCTGGTCAAAGTCGAGCGCCCTGCATGGATGTCGGCGCGCTCCTGAGCGCCGGCCAATCAGGAGAACCCAACGCCATGCAAATCAAACTCGCATACGGCAAAAACGGTCTGTGGATCGACATCCCCGATGCCTGGGGCGCGACGGTAATCGAGCCGGCCTATGCGCCCGCCCTGCCCGACCCCAGCCACGCCATCCGCGAAGCCATGCAGCCCTTGCGCGATCTGGGCAGTCTGGGCCATCGGCGCATCGGCGTCATTTTCAGCGACATCACGCGCCCCACACCCAACCACATCATCCTGCCGGCCGTGCTGGCGGAACTGGCCGCAATGGGTGTGTCGCGCGACGCCATCACCCTGTTCAATGCGCTGGGCACCCATCGCCCCAACCCCCCGGCCGAGTTGCGCCAGATGCTGGGTGACGCGGTCGTCGATCACTATCGCATCGCACAAAACAATGCCTTCGACCTATCCACACAAGTGTGCCTGGGCGTGAGCAGTCGCGGGCACGAAATCTGGCTCAACCGGGAGATGGTTGCGTGTGACGTGAAGATTCTGACCGGCTTCATCGAGCCGCACTTCTTCGCCGGCTTCTCCGGGGGCGGCAAAGCCATCATGCCCGGCATGGCCGGCCTGAAAACTGTGCTGGGCAACCACGACGCCGGCATGATCGGCCACCCGAACGCCACGTGGGGCGTGACTCACGGCAACCCGGTCTGGGAGGAAGCGCGCGAAGTGGCGCTGAAGACCTGTGAGACTTCAGACCGCGCGCGTCTGTTCCTGCTGAACGTCAGTCTGAACAAGGACAAGCAGATCACCGGCGTGTTCGCCGGCGACCTGGACGAAGCGCACGCGCGCGGCTGCGCTTTCGTGCGCCAGACGGCTATGCGTCCTGCGCCACATCTGTTCGACATCGTGGTGACGACTAACTCCGGCTATCCCCTCGATATGAACCTGTATCAGACGGTCAAAGGCATGCGCGCGGCTGCGCAAATCGTCAAGCCGGGCGGCGCCATCATCGCTGCCGCCGAGTGCTGGGATGGCATTCCCGACCACGGTCTGTACGGCCAATTACTGCGCGAATCGGCCAGCCCGCGCGAACTCCTTGACCGCATCCTGGCATTGCGCGAGCCGGTGCAGGATCAATGGGAAGCGCACATTCAGGCGCTGGTTCAACTGAAGGCCGATGTGTATCTGCGCAGCGATGGGTTGAGCGACGATCAAATTCGGGCCGCGCTGCTGAAGCCATGCCGGCGCATCGAGGATACGCTGGCCGAGTTGCGCGCGCGCTACGGCCCGGAGGCAACTCTTTGCATCATGCCGGAAGGGCCACAAACGGTCGCTTACCTGCCGGCTGGCTAGAACGAGGCGACGGCTGCGTCCAGACCGGCGCAAATCTCCAGGGAGACGCTGAAGCCGGCGACTATCAACACCTTCTCAGGTTGCTTTTCTCGGTCTGTTCCCGCAATCCGTCTTCACGACCCGATGTGTTTGACCAGCACCCACTCGCTGCCGCCATCGCCCATCACGCGGTGAACGACCTCGTCAACGCTGCGCCGCATCAGATCGATGCCCAGGCGGCCGGGCGCGCGCTCCTTCAGTGGCACATCCAGATGCGGCGCCGGCGCCTGCGATGACATTCGTCACCGCCTCATCCACCGCGAGCGACACGCCATCTGCCGTATCTGGGCCGAGGCGGTATGCAACTGCCCCGGCATGTACGAAATCCCGCACCGCCGGCAAATTGCTCACCGCAGCAGTCACTCGAAGCGTCCGGCCAGTATTCATGTCGATGCCCCGACGGCGCAATGCCATGCCATCGGCCGGCTCAGTAACCGGCGTTCGATTCGTCCGCGCGGGCCTGCTCAAAGGCGCTATAGTACGCCAGCCGCTCGGCCACCGTCTCATCGGCCACAGCTTTGGCGCGCGCGCGATCGCCCTTGAAGTAGTAATTCACCAGCCACGCGCGGCCATATTTGACGTGGTTGACCTCGTCGGCCCAGTCAAAATCCTGATAGAGGGTCATGAGCGGGTGGCGCGCCGCGTCACGGCACCATTCCCACTCGCCGCGCTTGCCGCCCGGGTGGCGCATCGCATTCGCCTCGGTGGCAATGGCCAGATGCGCGTAACGCTTCTGCGGTGGCGCCGGCATGGTGTGGCCGGCATAGCCCACCCAGTTCGGCAAAGACTCCAACGCGATGCCCTCGCCGGCGAGCGCCGCCTCGCCGAACAGCGCATGGCGCACTTCGTCCCAGCAATGGCGCGCCAGGTCGAGGCAGCCTTCGTAGGGCAGATCTTCCCATTCGTACAACACCGACGCGCACAACTCGGCGGCCGTCATCTCCTGCGAACGAACCCACATCTTCGACAACAACTGCTCGTGGACAGACTCGCCCGTGTAGGGATTGAGCTTGGGCACGACTGTCTTGAAGCGCGCGTCGCGGGCAAACTCGCGCGGCATTTCAAACTCGCCCGTGCTGCGCGGAGTGGGCAACTCGAACGATGGCCGCTCGGGCAGCGCGCCGTCGATCCCGCCGGCAGCGTCGAGATAGGCTTGCAGATGGGCGCGCCACGCCTCGACGCTTTCCGCGCGCTCGCGCGTCGCACCGGACATCAGCGCCGCCAGAGCCGGCCGGCCAAAGTCAAGCTGCTCGTCGAGGTCGAGCAACACGTGCCGGATCAGACGCGCCGTTGGTTGATCGACCAGCGGGTTGGTCTCGTTGAGGTAGCGCCGCAACGCCTCGTGGTAAGCCGGCAGCACGACCTGATACAGGCCGGCGGCAAACTCGGCGTCGTCGCGGCTGCACAACAGCTCGTCGAACACATCGTTGAGCTTGCCGTCTGCATGGCGCTCAATGAGATGCTCGTGGCCGCGCAATTCTGCCACGCGCTCGCGCCACTGGCCCCAATGCACGGCGCACTCCCACAACTGCCGGCCGACCATCGCCTTGAAATCCCAGTCGGCAATGCCGGGCATTCTGGCAGCCTGAACACGCATCAACTGCTTCGACACGAAACCGAAGCGCCCCACACGCGACGCGCACACCTCAACCGGCAAGCCGGCCCGTTTCACATCGCCAATCCCCGCAAAGGGCACAACCCGCTCGCTCACTCTCATCACATCGCCTCCCTGTTCTCATCCTGCATTCATCCCACTGCGAGGACTATACCCCACTCGCCAACCTCTTACCGGCAATTTATCAAACTCTTAGCCCCGGCATCATGCATGCGGCACCCCTCTGCGTAGTAAAGATTGTGCACAGTATGCACAGATGAAGATGGTTTGAATAATCTAGTCGGATGGAGTGAAACAGATGAAAAAGATGAATCGACGAACCGCCCTGCAGGCCATGGCCGCCGGCGCGCTGATGATGAGCGCAATCGCCAGTCCATCGCTCGCATCGGCGCAGCCCGCCAAGAACATAGTCGAGATTGCGTCAGAGACGCCCGGATTCAGCACGTTGGTTGCGGCCATTCAGGCAGCCGGCCTGGTCGATGCGCTGAGTGCACCCGGCCAGCTTACTGTGTTCGCCCCCACCGATGACGCCTTCGCCAAGCTCCCCGCCGGCACGATCGACGATCTGCTCAAGCCGGAGAACAAGCAGGCGCTGATCGACATCCTGACCTACCATGTGGTGCGCGGCAAGTTCGAGTCCAACACCGTCGTCAACCTGAAGAGCGCCCGCACGCTCAACGGCGCAACGCTCGCCATCAAAGTTGAGGATGGCAAAGTGTTCATCAACGACGCGCAGGTGATCGTCGTCGACGTGCGCGCCAGCAACGGCGTGATTCACGTCATCGACACGGTTCTGATTCCCCCGGCCAAGCCGACCAACATCATCGACACCGCCATCGCCGCCGGCAACTTTAAGACGCTGGTCGCCGCCATCGAAGCCGCCGGCCTGACCGACACGCTGAAGACAGGATCCTACACCGTGTTTGCCCCGACCGACGAGGCGTTCGCCAAGCTACCCGCCGGCACAGTCGAAGAGCTATTGAAACCCGAGAACAAGCAGGCCCTGACCGACATCCTGCTGTACCACGTGGTGCGCGGCCAACTCGCCTCCAAGACGCTGGCGCGCCATGATAATGTGCGCACCCTGCTCGGCGGTCGCGCCTGGATTCGCGTCGGCGAGGCGACCCTAAAGATCAACGATGCGAACGTGATCGCTGCCGATATCAAGGCCACCAATGGCATCATCCACGTCATCGACACCGTGCTGATTCCACCTAAGGACATCGTCACGACCACCGTCGAAGCCGGCAGCTTCACCACGCTTGCCGCAGCGCTGCAAGCCGCCGGCCTGGTCGAGACGCTGAAGAGCGGCACGTACACCGTGTTCGCTCCGACCGATGAGGCGTTCGCCAAGTTGCCCGCCGGCACGGTCGAAGAGCTGCTGAAGCCCGAGAATCGCGCCCAGTTGCGCAGCATCCTGCTGTACCACGTGGTGCGGGGCAGCCTCGACGCCGATGCTGTGCTGAAGCACGGCAGCCTGCGCACGCTGCAGGGCAGCCGGCTGACCGCCACCGTCAGCGACACCGTCAAGATCAACGACGCCACGGTGGTTCTGGCCAACGTGTTTGCCAGCAACGGGATCATTCACGTCATCGACAGCGTGCTACTGCCACCGGCGCGATAAGTTGAGCGTGACAGGTCAGGACACTCGGTCCACTTGGAGTGACGGGGCGCAGCCAGCGCCCCGTTTTTTTATCGGTCTGCCGTAGCGCGCAGGATGGTCACGGACATGGGCATAAACATGCAGACAGTTCCATATCGCACAGAGCAACGTGTGGCCGCCGCAACGGCAATGCTGCCGCTGCGCCCCATTGCCGGCTTAACCGGTTTGTGGTTGAATGGATGGGCGAGGGACGCCGCAAAGGCACGCCCAATGATGACTCCAGACACACACGCAGACGATGCCCGGCTGCTGCGCCTGGTTGCGCTGCAGAGCCGCGACGCGTTCGAGATGCTCTACGACCGCTATGCCGGCCAGGTGTACGGCGTCGCGCAGCGCATTCTGGAAGACCGCGCCGCGAGCGAGGATGTAACGCAAGAGGCCTTTCTGCGCCTGTGGCGGCACGCTGAACAATTCGATGCAGAGCGCGGCAACGTGCGGAGCTGGCTGCTCACCATTACGCACCGCATGGCGATCGACGCGCTACGCCGGCGGCGCGCCAGACGCACACTCGAGCTGGACCGCGACTCGGGCCAGGACACACTTGATGGCGCCGGGATAGCTCCTGAGGCTGAGTGGGACATCCTCGACGAGGAAGCCAACGTGCATGAAGAGGCGCATCTGAACATCTCGCGCCAGCGCGTGCGGCAGGCGATTGCCGGCCTGCCCGAACCGCACCGGCGCGTGATCGAGCTGGCCTTCTTCTCCGGGCTGACACACCGCGAGATTGCCGAGCGGCTGGGCGAGCCGGTGGGCACCGTGCATAGCCGCGCGCGGCAGGCAATGCTGCTGCTCAGACAAAAGCTGCCCGAGTTCGGGCCTGAACCCGGATTGGACGACGCATGACACAGGAAGAGAAAGTCACGCTTTACGCCCTCGGCGCATTGGAGGCGCAAGAGGCGGATGAGTTGCGCGTGGAACTGGCCGAGTCGCCGCAATTGCAAACGTTGCTGGCGCGCGACCGGGCTGTGGCAACGCTGATCCTGACCGCGGTGGAGCCGATTCAACCACCGCCGGCGCTCAAGCAGCGCCTGATGGAGCAGATCGACGCATCGCTGCCCGCTGCGCCGCCGTCTTCGTCATCGCCGGCTGCGCCAGCCGCCGGCCCGCGGCGCATCCAGCGCAAACCGCGCGACGCGTCGGCCGGGCCGAGCTTCACGCGCCTGCGCGATGAGCGTCCACAGCGCTCCTGGCTGGCGTGGGTCTTCACCGGGCTATCGGCAGCAGCAGCAGCCATCGCGGTGGCGGTGGCTGTGCTACTAGCCATTCGGCTGCAACAGTCCCAACAGGAGACAACTGTGCTGCGCGAGCAGGCTGCGCAACTGCAAAGCGACGCCGGCGCAATCCAGAAGGCGCTCGACGCGGCGACCGCGCGCGTCACCCAACTCGAACGTGATTTGGGTCAGGCGCAGGCCACGCTGGCGCAAACCCAGGACGCGCTCGTGCAGTCCCAGTCCGACGCGCAGCGGCTGACGCAGGATGTGGCAACCCTGCGCGCGTTCATCGCGGAAAAGGAAGCCACATTAGCCCAGACGCAGATGGAGATGTCTGTGCTGCTGCAACCCAACGTGCGCGTGGCGGCCCTGCCCGGCATCGTGGACACCTTCAGAACCGCCACGGTCACGGTGTTCTATGCGCCGCAGTCGACCACAGCTTACGTATCGGTAGCCAATCTGCCGCCGTTGCCGCCCGATCAAACCTATCAGTTGTGGCTCATCAACCGCAACCAACGCCTGCCATCGAGCGTGTTCAACACCGACGCTTCGGGCGTCAGCCGGCTGATCGTGCATAGCAACGAGCCGTTCTCGACGTTCCAGAACATCGGCGTCACGGTCGAACCGGCCGGCGGCAGCGAGACGCCCAATCCGGCCGGGCCGATTGTGCTGGGCCGGCTGTGACCCCGACTACTTCACTTGCGTCGCAGGTACAACACCGACATGCCGGCGAACGGCGCGCCGAGCGCATGACGCCGATCGCCTTCCAGCACGCCGGCATCATACGATTTGCCGGTCGCCGGGTCGAACCATTCTGCGCTGTACTGACCCGGCTGGCCCCACAGGTCGATGCCCTCGTGCCCGCCGGCCGGAAAGAAGCACAGGTATTCGTGGCCCGGGTGCGCCAGGCAATAGCCGGACGTGCATAGTTCGGCATGCGGTGCGCACTGGTTCAGATCCATGCGCAACGCAAACACGCGCGCGTAGCCCAGGTTGCGGCGCATGTCGTCGTACAGGTAGTAGTAGCGCTGATTGCGCGTCACCCCACCATCTTGATAGTAGTCCATCTCGCCGGGGATGCGCTGCCAAGGATCCATGAACAGCACGTTCAAGCCGCGCGTGAAACTCTTCCACACCCATTGCGTTTCGCAGCCATGGCCCCACAGATGGTCGGTGTCGTTGACGACGACCTTGCGTCCGTCGCCGGCCGGCGGATTGTAGCGATACTCGAACAGCCGGCCATTGCTGGGCGAAATCCAATCGGCATGTGACGCGAACAGGTTGGCGTTGTCCTGGTCGCCGCCCTCGGCGGTGATGCCGACAGGGTGCTGCTTCGGCATGCCGGCCTCTGTGTCGTGAATGAAGTCGGCGAGGTGATCCATCCACGCAAACGCCTCATTGCGCCACGGCACTTCGTTGCACACCTCGTACAACACATTGTCCAGATCGTTGACGGTCTCGATGATCTTGCGGATGTATGCCTTCTGGTGCGCCAGCAGTTGCGGGCAGTTCAGAGAATAGAAGTCCCACGCGCGCGCATAACCGGCCCCGGAATCCACGCGCGGGTCGTCGGTGATGCCGTTCACGTTGTTGGCCGGGTTCATCGGATGATGCGTCCACGGGTCCGTATTCGGCCCGGCCCACTTGATGCCCCATGCCTCGAACAACATGATCGAGCAGTAGATGCCGTTGTCACCGGCCATCTGGATGCGTTCGCGCAGCCGGCGGAAGTAATCCTCGTTCCACTGGGTCAGGTCGAAGCGGGGCAGGCCGTCGTTGGCTGCGCCGGGGCCGGTGCGCAGCCAGGGTTGCGGCGAAAACTCGGTGGGGTGGTCGTTCCACGGCGCGTTCTTCACCTGCTGCCACTGCCAGAAGCGCATGAAGTTGTGGCCGTAGTCGCGCAGCATGGTGAGGAAGCCGGGGTAGTCGGTCAGGATCGGCGGTTCGCCTTCCAGCCACATATCCTGCATGACAGCCCAGGTATGCGAGCCGGTGAGATAGATTGCTCTCCCGCTGTCATCGGTGAAGTAGCGCGGGTTGACAGGGTTGCGGCGCAGGGGGCCGCGAAAGTGCTGCTCACGGTTCATCACGATGCATCCTCCTGAGATCACTGTGGATGGGTCGATCAATCACACTCGAACGACGCGCAGAGCCATGAAGGGCCTGGCCGGCAACGGCAGCCTGAACCTGCCGCTGAATACGCCGTCGAGTCGCTGGATCGTCATCTCCCAGGTGTCGATCAGGTCGATGGCGAACCGGCCCTCTTCGGGCAGCGTGATATCACGGAAGGCCGGCTGCCGCACGCCGAAATAGGTCAGGTAGTAGCGGCCGGGCTGGCCGGCGCACACCGCGTCCCAATGCCAGTCGATCGGGTCAAGCCCCTCGGCCGGCCCCTGCTCGACGATCTGGCGTAGAAAGGCGATGCGAGCCGGGCTGTCGCCATGCAGCGCGCCGCCCTTCGACCACCACAAGATGTCTTCGGGGTGGACATACGTCTCGCCATGCCCGACGTACCCACCGCGCGTGAAGCCCTCCCACAAGCGATGAACCATCTCGCGCGCAGTGATATTGCCCCAGCCGTGATGGATGTTGCCCTCGTAGCAACACTCGTCCACGACGACCGGCTTGCCGTATAGCCGGCGCCATTCGGCCACCTTGTGCAGGTCCGACGACTGCACGCTGCAATGCGTGACCCAGGGTTTGCCGTGATCGTAGAACGTGTGGCAGTTGTGAATCGAGCGCAGATGCTGGGCCGGGTCGCACGCCTGCACAAGCTGGAAGAAGCGATCCCAGTCAGGCATGGTCTTGGCCGGCATCAGGTCGTACTCGTTGGCGAATGACCACCACACGTTGCGATAGGCGGCCAGCCGGGCCACGATGTAGCGCAGATAGCGGTCGTCGGTCGCGCGATCCATCGCGCTGTAGCCCCAGCGGTCGTAGGGGTGGAACAAGATCAAATCGGCCTCGATGCCCAACGCAAGCAGGTCGCCGATGCGCCGCTCCAGGTGCTGGAAAAAGGCGGGGTTGAAGCGTGTGAAATCCCACCGGCCCGGCCCGTCTCCCTCGAAGGGGTGGAATGGCGGCTCGTTGTGATTGAAGTCGTAGTGCTTGGGAAACACGCACATGCGCATCTTGTTGAACGGCGCCTGCCGCAGCGTGTCGAGCGTTTGTGTTTCGAGCGCGTCGCCCTGATGGTTCCACACGTAGCAGGTGGTGCCCACCGGCACATAGGGCGCGCCATCCTCGTAGGCGAAATGAAAGCGATTGATCACGCGCACCGGGCCGTGGTTGCCGGGCGCGGGCGGGACGCAGACGAAGCGGCCGGCAAGGCCGTCGAGAGCCGGCGCGTTGCTGCGCGTGCGAAAAGTCCATTCGCCTTGCTGATCTGGCATGAAGCGCAGACGATACACGCCGTCGCCATCGTAGAAGCCGTCCACGTCCACGCTGCGATTGCGGAACGCGAACTGTGCGCCGAAGGACACGTCGATGAAGGGGTTGCCGGTTGCGGGGCCGGCGAAGGCCGCCTCGAACATACCCCAGCGTTCGACGGCGGGTGAATGGGTTGTGATTTGAGCCATAGGGCTGTTGTACCTTGCGCGAGGGGTAACGCAAGCCGGCGCGCTGAGCGCGCCCCGTCACCTCACCGCCAGCAGCCAGCCGGTCAGGGTCACGGCGCTCAGCAGGGTCGTCCACACCACCATCTGCGAGGCCAACGTGGCGTCGCGGTTGTACTCCACCGCCAACACGTATACGTTCACGGCGATAGGCAAGCCGGCGGCAACGATCAACACAGCCCGGATCGAATCCAGCGCGCCGGGGGCAATCGCCGCCCACACCACCACCAGCGCAAACGCCATCAACGGCGAGATGAGCAGCCGCATACCCGTCACGGCGGTCAGCGGCGCCAGCCGGCCCACCAGCGGGCTGCGCGACAACTGAATGCCCAGCGTCAGCAGCGCCAGCGGAATGGTGCCATCGGCCAGATAGCTCAGCGGCGCGCGAATGGGATGCGGCAGCTCGATCCCCAGCCACAGCAGCGCCAGCGCAGCCAGCACCGCCCAGATGACCGGCACTTTCACCAATCCGGCGATCGACTGCCGCAGGTTGCGCTTGCCCGAATCCATCCACCACAAGCCCCAGGTGAAGGTGATGAAGTTCTGCACGGTCATGACAATGGCCATCACGCTGGCGCCGAGGCTGCCAAATGCCAGTTGCGCGAGTGGCAGGCCAAAGTTGCCGGCGTTGTAGAAGATCGCGCCCATGCTCAGGATCACTTCCCAGCGTCTGAGACTGCGCGCGCCGAACAGGACGCGACTGGCCAGCCGCAACAGCACGAAGTGAATGGCCGTAAACAGCGCCACCGCCCCCAGCAGAGCCGGGTCGAGTTTGGCCTCCAGCGTTTTGATGAGCACCAGCGCCGGCACTGTCACATAGAAGTTCAGCTTGGACAGCGTCTGCATATCCAGCTTGAACGCGCGATCGGCCGCATAGCCGGCGCCGATCAGCAGGAAGATAGGCAGAATGATATTAACGAGGATGTCAAGAATCACGAGGGGATATTGTGCGCGCAGAGCCGTTACGCCGCAACACCGTTATCGCCCAGTGGCAGATGCGGTTGCGGTCATCTCGGCCAGCCGGCCAAAAAACGCCCGCTTCCACGGGTCGTTGATCGACCAGTTCACCGGCAGTGTTTGGAAGCCGGTCAGGTCCTCATACCGCGATTCGCGGCCCTGCGTCGTCCAGTCCATGCGGTCGCGGTAGCCGCTGCCAAAGCCCTGGTGATAGAAACCCCACGACGCGAACTCGTCCACGGCGGCTTCCAGATTGTCCAGGAACACGGTGTCCTCGTTGATGAGGATCGGTTTGGGCCGGCGCTGATACTCGGCGCTCGTCTTCAGCCGTTGCAGCTTGGCGCGCAACTGGCCGGGGTCACAGCCGTTGCCGTGCGGCATGTGAAAGTCTTCGATCTGACGCCAGCGGCCTATCGGCAAATCGTCGCCCCCGCCCGTGCTGCTCCCCACCAGCAAGCGCCGGCCATTCAGCGTTGTGCGCTGCGCGATTTCGATCAGGGCGTGCACGTTTTCCGGGTGGAATGGTGGATTCCGCCACCACGCGGCCGACTCGTTCGCCACATCGACCAGAATGTTGCGATGGCCTGTTCGCAACAACCAGTCGGTGACATGCTCGGTCACGCGGCGAATCACAGCCTCACTTTGCAACCGCGCGGCCTGCTTCCAGTAGAAATAGTTGACGATGACGATCATGCCGCAGGCGTCGGCGGCCCGGATCACGCGCAGCAGCCGATCGAAGTAAGCCGGCGTGAACGTTCCATCCAGCGCATAGGCCGAGTTGAGATAGTGATCGTACACGTCGGGCGCATAGATCGAACCGCCGCCCTGCAAGCCGACCGTCACGGCCAACAGCCCACGCCGGCGATATTCGGGCAGCGCCGCGCAGAATTCGCCGGTGTTGCGGTCGGCGTCCCATACACCGGTGTCGGGATAGCGCCAGTGACCAACGGTGACGGGATTCTCGTCGTCGAAAATGGCCTGCACCATGCGGCTGTTGAACAACAATCCCGCGATGGGCTTGCCGCGCCAGACCATCCCTTCATAAGTCGGGCGGCCATTGATGAGAAACCGATTGCCGTCGATTTGAACTTCAGTTGACATGTCTGGACTTCCGGCTCCTGACTCCTGATCCCTGCGCTCACCCTTCGACCAGTTTTGCGATCGCCTTGCTGGGGCATACACGAACGCAGGTCATGCAGCCCTTGCAGGCGTCGGGCCGGGCCACATAGGCGTGCATCCGCCCAGCCTCTTCAAGCATGGCAAACACGTTGCTGGGGCATTCTTCGATGCACCGGCCGGCAGCCTGGCATTTGTGCGGGTCAAGCCGGATGTATTCAGTGCTGTACTGGATTTCCATCAACACCTCGCTTTCTGCAATGGATCAACCGGCGTGCGGGCCGAACCCGGCGCCGCGCGTGACTTCGTCATCCCTGAGTGTAACGCCGGCCGGCAATTGCGCCGACAAAACGCACCCGCAGGCGCAATTGCGCCTGCGGGTGCCGGGTTGAGGGTGAGATGGGATCTTTGCGCCGGCTACTTCTGCGTGTTGCCGTCGTCCACCACACGCACGACTTCCAGCTTGACGTTGACCAGCAACGCAGCCAGCGCGCCAATGGCGGCCAGCACGGGGAAGGCGATCGCAAACACGCCGCCGACCACCACGCCGGCTGTGAGCGGCACTTCGAGCAGCGACTCGCCCTTTTCGTTGCGGATGATCAGCCGGCGCACATTGCCGTCAGCGATCAGCTTCTTGATGCGCTCGACCAGTTCGGCGCCGGTGACTTCGATCTCCTCGGTCCAGGTGCGCTCCTTCTTGCCCTCGGACTGGTTCTGCCCTGCATCAGTTTGCGGCGTTTCAACAACCGGGGTCTCGTTCGTGTCCGTATTCATCTTTCGATTTCTCCTTTTGCGATTCACTGCGCAACATCGGGTTGCCTGTCAGTAACGATGCTGTGTCAGACATGGCTGCGACGCGGCCAGAAGGTGGAGATCAGCAACAACACGCCCAGCCCGATCAGCGCCAGCGGCCAGCCTAGCGGGCCAAGCCCAAAGCCGCTGATGCCGATGATGAGTTCGAAGAAGATCAGGCCGATCAGGAACATGCCAATGCCGACGGCGGCGACGCGCGTGCCGGTCTGCACCAGATTGGGCCGGTTCCTGAACGCGCCGTACAACACCTGGCCGACGCCGATCGAGGTCGGCGCAATCAGCGCCCAGGCATAGGCCCAACTGGCCCAGAAGCCGGTAATGTTCTGATAGAACAGGATCAGGCCAACCGCGCTGATGACACTGCCGAAGATAGCCAGCCCTTCACCGGCTGCGCTGTCATCGCGCAGGGCGAGCGCGAGCACCGTCGCGCCGGCGCCGATCACAATGAACGGCCACAGAAAGTGGGCAATGTTGACGTGCAAAAACTGCCCGATCAGAAAGAGGACGCCGAGCGCAACCAGCGACCCGCCCAGAATCAGGCCGCCGTTGTTGAGTTGCCGAGTGCTGCCGTTGGTAGTCATAGGATTCATCTCCTTGTGTGCACCAACGTTAGCCCGGCGCGGTCCCGGCGTAATCGGCCCAAAGCCGGAAGGCTCACAGCGACTTGTGGCGCGCCCGGACACCTGCCACAGCGCACAGTTTCACCCCGCAACGCGCGCAGCGCCCCGGATCAAGAGCTTGCCCAGCCCGGTTCAATTCGTGTGTCGTTAAAAGAGTGTTACGGGCGCGAGCGGGGTGACGCTCAGAGCAACAGCCAGGGATGTTCTGCCTGCTCCATCTCCACCGTGACCGCATCGAGCCGCCTGACACCTGGCTGCGCGGCGCGAGGTTCGGCAAAGCGTTCCTCTCGGAATTGCGCCCTGAGCCGGAAGGGCGGCGCAAGTCGATACGGCGCAATCGAACCGATCCTGTCCATTGCCCGCCTCGCCGCGGCACGGATGACTGCCTGCGCTTTTTGCGGTGAGAGGGATATGCCGGGCAGCACTGCCAGTCCGCCCGCATATTCCGCCAACCCTTCCTTGACAATGGCTGTTTCCACGCCCGGCACAAGCGCCCGCGCCTCTGCCGCCGCCGCCTTATCGCCGCTGAGAAAAACGAAAGGGACGCCAGACAGGCCGGCCGTGTAGCAGTTCATCCAGATCTCGCCCACGCGCATGTCATTGACCCAGTAGGCGACCAGACTGCCATCGAAAGAATGCGCCATCACCGCGCGCGGCGTGCCGGCCATGGCGTGCAGACCGAGTTGAAACAGGCCGGCAAAATGCTCGTCCAGTCCCGCCGGGCCGCCATCGCCGGCGCCCATCACCAGTTTGCACTCGTGGTGTAGCAGTTCGATATCCAGCCCGCCGGGGAAGCTGCCATGCCCGTCCCATGCAACCACCTCGGTTGCGCCGCCTTCCAGCGCGCCGTTGGGCAGGGCGCTGAAGAAAAGCCGGGCAGGGATAGTCTCGAGCCGCAGCGATGTTACTTGCTCATGCATGGGATCACTCCTGATGGTGCGTCTTTAATCCACCAGCGCCTGTTTGGGACGCGGCGAGAGCGTCTCCGGCCCGTAGCGGCGCACAATCAGGATGAAGGCCAGGATGACCGCGCCGGTGATGGCCGCCGCTACCGCGCCCTCGCTGCCCGCCACGATCGCGTTGTACGTGCCATGCCACAGAATGGTTGCCAGCACGCTGCCGCCGGTGCTGTTGTACAGCCAGGTCAGCACCATCGCCCCGGCCACAATGCCAACCACAAAAGCCAGCACAGAAAACAGCGACAGTTCGTAGTTGTAAAAAAAGGCCGGCGCGTGCCAGCCGGCCCACAGCAAGCCCAGAATCAACGAGGCGTCGCGCGCGCTGTGCCGCGCCTGCAAACGCGGCAGGGCGAAACCGCGCCAGCCGGTCTCTTCGCCCAGACCGGAAATGAGAATCCAGGCCAGCCAGCCGGCGGCCCAGTTCAATTCCGGCCATTCGGCCACCTGCCCGAAGCCGGCTGCCGCCTGCCAGTTCCCCGTCACCAGACGCATGACCAGGACAACGACTGCGAACACCGCCAGCGGGCTGAACGCCGCCGCCAGCCAGGCCCAGCCGATACGCCAGCGCATCAAGCGACCGAGCAGTTCGCGCACGCCTGACGCGCCGCCCGTCCAGGCCGTGATGACGAACGCCGCCAGCAACGGCCCGTAGCCTGCCGCCAGGTGCAGCCAGGTCGGGATACCGCTCAGCAAACCCTGTCCCTGCAACGCCAGCGGGACATAGGCGCACCAACTGATGAAATAGGCCAGGAAAAAGTAGAGTTGGGTTGCCTTGCTCATAGTGCCGCCGTTAACGACGCCGCTTGCTGCGGCTTGCGCGCCACATCAGAGCATGAAGGGCGCGATCGCCGCGCCGGCCACCCGCGCCAGCGCGACCTTCATCCTGCCGGCAGGGTGCGGCGTGTAGAACGTGCAGCCGGGGTCGAGCCAGCCCCGCGCGCGCCAGTAAGCGACATCATACGAGTCCCCCCCTCGCGCTGCCAGGCCAACTGCTGAATCTTGAAGGCCAGCAGCGAGACAAATGAGGGCCGTAGCGCGCATTGCCGCCGAATGGCCCCGAAAAGCGCTTCCGCCGATCGGGCCACCTGAGCTTCGTGCTGCCTGAGTTCATCGCGCGTCGCCAGCGCGCCCATCTTGAACCCGGCCTGCCCGGCCAGGTGATAGCCCCAGGTCAGCATCGCGCCGTTCATCGTGCGCAGTGTGTGGCCGGTGGGGCCGCCGCCGACAGTGGCGACCACATAGGCGCACTTGCCGCCGCAGCCGGGGCGATGGCAGAGATAGGCCAGTCGGTCGATCCAGGTCTTGACCACGCCGCTCAGATCGTCCACATAGACCGGGCTGGCAAGGAGAAGGCCGTCGGCAGCATCCATCCGGGCAGGGTTGGGCGCAGGTTGCCAGCCAATGACCAGGAAATCGGCGTAGTGGTCGTGGCGTCTGGCATGGTGGGTTTCGCCGTTCAACATGGTGAAGAAAGGCGACATATTCTGAATCTGGTGATCGACGGCCCTTGTGAGCGTTGCACTGTATCCGCCAAAGGCGATGGGAGTGAGGTAAATGAGCAGGCCGGCGCCGACGATGGCGGCAGCGATGACGCGGTTGTCGTCGTCGGTGTTGCACACGCCGGGGCTGCGCACCCAGCAGAAGAAGTCGCCGGCGCAGTTGCCGATCTTGGTGTCGCGCAGCGTGAAGACCTGCGCGTCATGGTTCCGCGCGGCCAGTTCGTTCAGCAAAGCCGTTCGAATGCGCTGACCAATGGCAGCATCCGCCGCGCAGCCATCCAGGATCACTGTCTTCATGTGTTTGTCCTTTGGCGAAGAAGAAATCACAGCATGATCGTTTCTCCCGTGCCCTTGTCACGCGCCTGGCCGGCACAGCCAGATTCAAGGTTGCTGTTCGGGTGTGCCGGGCCGCACCCGAATGACGACGCGCTCGCGCGCGGCGCGGGCAATGTCCTCGGCCAGAGGCTCGCTCTGCGCATCCACTCGCACCCCGAAGTAACGGGCCAGTTTCGGTGCGCGATGCAGATAGTCGACGAGTTGCGCAGCGACGCCGGCTTCGTCTTCAATCACCCGCGCCTGGGCGGGCACATCGGCGCCGCGCAATCTCAATGTGACTGCCCCGCTGCGCGCGTTGCGCCACCAGGTGCGCGCCCGCAGACTGACTATCAACAGCTCGTCGCCATCAGCCAGATAGTTCACCGGTGTCACGTATGATTTGCCGGTCTTGCGGCCCGTTACCCCGATCAACAGCATACTGCCGCTCATCAGGCCATGCAATGGCGAACACAACAGTGTGCGCATGAATGCGTTGCCCAGACGCATGAAAAGAGAGGGGCCTGCAGATGTCATCGTTTTCATCCTCTTTGGCGCGGCCGCTTGCGCGCCGTCGCATCGGTTGCAGCCTGTAAGCCGCTCAAGGTGGCCGAGATGGCCAGTTCCGTCATCCGCTCGATCAAGCCGGCCTCGGCATCAGGGGCAATCAGCGCCAGCGACACCAGGCCATGAACCAGTGCCCACAACGACATGGTGTAAGTCATCACATCGCCCGGCTTCAACACGCCGGCCTCCAGCGCCGCTGTCACGGCCTGCGCAAGCACATTGAACGGATTGATGTGGCGCGCTGCGTCGGCATCATCCCGGCTTTCGTTGAACCGGACGGCCAAAAAGTCGGCCCGCCGCATGAACATGACCTGATATAGCAAGGGGTGCTCAAGACCGAACGCGATATAGGCCCGGCCGATGGCCGCCAGACGTTGCAGCGGATCGCGCTCGGCAGCGGCCGCCCCAGCCAGCCGCCGGCCCAGTTCGGCGTAGCCATCGTTGAGCAGCTCGAACAGCAGGTCGTCTTTGTTCCTGAAGTAGAGATAGATCGTGGTGGCGGTGTAGCCGATGCGTTCGGCCACCTGGCGCATCGAGAGGCCGTCGTAGCCGCGCTCGAGGAACACTTCGCCGGCGGCGCGCAGAATCAACTCGCGCAGCGCCTCCTTCTCGCGCGCCCGGCGCTCGCGGCTGACGTTGTGAACGCCGGCTGCCTCGCGCTTTACCGTGTTAGTTGACATTGTTCTTTTAGTTAACACTGTTAATCAGTATACTCGTCAGCAGGGCATTTGTCAAGCGGAAAAGCCAGCCGCAGCGCGCATTCCAGGGGCGATGCCGCCGATCGACCCGCGCGCCGCTCATGGTAGAGTCTCGACGGATCAATCGTGATTCAACCAGAAGGAGATCGAAAGCAAAATGGAACCTTCATTCCAACCGCCCCCCCAGCCCAAGAACCGCACTGCGGCCTGGACATTGGCTGGCGTGGTGATCGGCTTCGCCATGCCCATCTGCGCGTGCCTGGCCATCATTGCCGCGATGTTCACCGGCCTGGCCGGGTTGACCGCCCCGGCGCGCGCCGGCGCGCCCAGCACGCCGCTGTCCAGTGGGCCGGTGCATGTTTCCGGGCCGACCAGCGGGCCGGCAGTAGCCATCATCGACATCACCGGAGGCATTGTCAGTGGCGACGACAGCTCACCGCTCACCACCGACACAGTGGCCGCTTCTGCGCGGCTGGTGCCGCTCATCCGTCAGGCCGCCAAGGACGCCGATGTGAAAGCCATCGTCTTGCGCATCAACAGCCCCGGCGGTTCGGTCGTCCCCACGAACGAGATTTACCAGGCACTGATGGAGGCCGACAAGCCGATTGTGGCTGTGTTCGGCGCCACAGCGGCTTCCGGTGGCTATTACATCGCCATGGCCGCCGATCACATCGTGGCCAACCCCGACACGTTCACCGGCTCCATCGGCGTCATCCTGAACCTGCAAGACCTGGAAGGACTGTACGAAAAAGTGGGCATTCGGGTGAACGCCATCAAGTCCGGGCCGTATAAGGACATCGGCAGTTCGGCGCGCGGCCTGACTGACCAGGAGCGCGCGTTGCTCCAGGCAATCGTCGACGAAACCTACGACTCGTTTGTGAAGGTGGTGGCGCAGGGGCGCAAGATGAGCGAGGCCGAAGTCCGCAAAATAGCCGATGGTCGCATCATGACCGGCCGGCAAGCACTGCAAGCCAAATTAGTGGATCAACTGGGCAACACCGACGATGGCATCAAAAAAGCAGCCGAGCTGGGTGGCATCACCGGCGAGCCGCGCGTCATTCGCTATCGCTCCAGCTCAACGCTGACTTCGTTCCTGGGCGGGCTGAGCCGGCAAGTGCTGTTTGCCCTGCTGGGACTGCCGGCGGATCAATCCTTCAGCAGCGGGCCGGCGTTGGAATATCGCTGGCCGTGAGCGCCACCTGCGCGACCACTTGATGGAGCCAGAGGCTTATGGGATGTCGGACTTCGCTGAGAAGTCCGACATCCCATCTACGCGGCGTGTTCTTTCAATGGCAGCATCCACGTAATCGGCAAAGCGTTCCTTCGCTGGCGATTCCGAAATCCATCCTGCCGGGTTGAACATGGGCCGCACCGCAGCGGCAAGCTCCCAGAACCCGAGATTTGCGACTGGCCGGCAGAGCGTGCCAGAGAACATCAGTGAGGGAAGTGCCGAAGGTGGGAATCGAACCCACACTCCTTTAGGGAACACGATTTTGAGTCGTGCGCGTCTGCCAGTTCCGCCACTTCGGCGCGGGTCGATAGTATATCATGACGCCGGAGTTCAAAATAGCAGATGTCACGCCAAATCATCTTCATTGCCGCGCTGCTCATGCAAGCGGCGCTCGTTGCCTGCGCCCCGCGCTGGACCGGCGAAGCGCAATCCATCGCGGCCGAAATGACAGCCGAAGCGGCCCGCTTCTGCCGGCTGCGCGTCGATGGCCCCGCCATCCGCGACGAAGCCGGCCGGCGCGTCGTCCTGCACGGCGCCAACCTCCCCACCCTGACCGAGATGAACGCCGGCGACTACAAGCCCGACGCCCGCTTGCGCGACCTGGCCGCAGCCGGCGCAACGATCGTGCGCCTGCGCGTCGCCGACGATGAAATCACGCCCACCTTCATCCCCGGCCCTGTCACCGACTTCGTTCGACAGGCCAGTCGCCTGGGGCTCCTGGTAATTCTGAGTTGGGGCGACACCGTACAGACGCCGGTCAATCAGCGCGTCAATGACGCCGAGAGCTGGCTGCGCCTGATGATCGACTATCTTAAAAACAATCCCGGTGTGTGGTTCGATCCTGCCGACAGCATTCGCGATGTCAGCCCGCGCCGCCAGCGCGCCATCGCTCAGCGTTTTGTAGACGTGGCGCGCGGCTACAACGCCAACAACATCATCGTCATCAATCAGCCCGAGTGGCTCACCGATCCAGACCCGGACACGCGCCAACTCCTCTCCGGCGGCAACATCGTCTACGGCATCGATGTCGAGACAATGAACCGATATCCGCTGGACGCCGCGCCGTTTGTGTTCACCCACTGGCAGAACAGCCGGGTTGCTGTGGATGATCTGGGCATCGGTGTGATCGCAGCTGCATACGACCCCGACTCGACCAGCCCTGCCAACGGCGCCGCGCTGCGCCGTTACTGGCAACAACAAGCGGCGCGCTACCCGGTCGATCTGCGCGACTGCCGATCGAGCGGGCCGCAACGGTGAACGTCTCTCGCGCGGCTCTGCTAAACTGGCGTTGAAAATCAGTCGGGGCAAGAATAAAGGATGACAAAACGAGCAACACGCGGCGCGCTGGGGCTGGCCACAATCTCTGTCTTGCTGGCTGCGTGCGCCAGCACGCCGGCGCCGGCCCAGTCACCGGTCATCACGCTGGCAGTGACAATGTTGATCCCCACAGCGACGCCGGCCCCGCCCACAGCCACCCCTGTCCCGCCGACCAGCACTCCCGCGCCGGCCACACCCAGCGCACTTGCGTCGCCGGCTGACAGCAGGCTGCAAGCCGCTATTCTCAAAACCAGCGCCGCAGCATCCTATCAGATCGAAATGTTGATGACAGGAGCAGGCCAGCCCTTCGCCGCGCTGTCGGGGGGCGAACCAGATACCGAAGTGACGTTGATGGCGCTCACCGGCCAATACAACCAACAGAACGCCGCTTTCACCATGAGCGGACTTGTTACTGCGCTGCTGGGGGGTAGTCAGGACGGAGCGCAGGTGATCGCAGCAGATGGCAAAACCTATTTGCGCGGTCCGGCGCCCTTGCTCGGCGCGCTCGAAGAGCGCTGGTACATCCTGCCAGATGAACAAGCCAGCCTGGCGCAAGCGCCGGTGGACATGCTCCAGTTCCTGCGCCGATTCGCCGACAACAACGCGGGCGAATTTGCGTTCGAGCAGACAAGCAGTCAGGAGTTCGAGGGCTGGTCTTGTGATGTGCACACTGCCAATGCCCCGGCAACCCGTGAAGCGCTGGCCTCATTTGGGGCAAATGCTGTGCCGGGCATCGGCAGCCTGTCCGTGCGAGCGGGCGAGTTCACAATCTGGGCCTGCGACGACGGCTACGTGCATCGCTTACAGATGAGCTTTGATCTGGGCAGCACAGATGGCGAGAACAAAGTGATCGTGTTCAAGGCCGATGTGCGTTTGCGCGATCACGGCACGGCTATCACCATCGCTGCGCCGGCAGACGCCACCCCGCTCGATCTGCCGGGCGCGCTGTCTGCAACACCCTAGCGCAGGCCGGCGCCTCAGCCCGAAGGAGTCGAGGCCGGCCTGCCTCGTGATGCGCGCTTCAACCGATCGGCAATAGCCTCGCCGATGCCCTGGGCTTCCACTTCGCTGACCAGAATGACATCGACGCCGGCGCTATCCAGGGCGCGCAGACCGGCATATACATTGCGCGCCACACTCTCCAGATCATGGCCCAGCGTGAAGACCGGCGCGAGGCCGGCGCAATCGGCCTGTTGCGCGTCCATGATGAGCAACCCCACACTCAACCCCTGGCCCATCAACACGCGGCGCGTTTCGATCAGCTCGGCGGTCGTGCGCGCCACGCGCAGTTCGGCGCGCGGGGCATAGTGCTTGCTCAGCAATCCCGGCGATTGTTGGGGGCGCGCATCACTCTGCGCCGACTCCTCGGCGCCTGCGGGTCGATCGCGCACCGGCCCGATCACTGCCTCAATCTGGGCGCGAATCAGCCCACCCGGTCTGAGCACAACCGGCGGCGTCACAGTAACATCCAGCACGGTCGATTCGATGCCGATCGGCGTTGGCCCGCCATCCAGCACCACATCAATACGACCGGCCAGATCGTCGAGCACGTGTTGCGCCATCGTTGGGCTGACATGTCCAAAACGGTTTGCGCTTGGCGCGGCAATCGGAACCCCACTGCGGCGAATCAACTCCAGCGCGATCGGGTGATTCGGCACACGCACGGCCACCGTGTCCTGGCCAGCAGTCACGATGGGTGGGATGCGCTCGCCGCGCGGAAGCACCAGCGTCAATGGGCCGGGCCAGAACGCGCACGCCAGTTTTTGCGCGATCGCGTCTTGCGGGGCAGACAACGCGCCCAGTATGCCTTGCCTGACCAGTTCTGAAATGAGGCAGGGGCCGTTGTTTGTCGCATCGACATGCACAATCAGCGGGTCATTCAACAAGCGTTGCTTGGCGCTGAAAACTTTGGCGACCGCGTCGGCATCAAGCGCATTCGCGCCCAGGCCATACACGGTTTCGGTGGGAAACGCGACCAGGCCGCCCTGGCGAATCACCTCCGCCGCAAAGCCAATCGCGGTCGGCTCTGTGCGCGCGTCGAAAACTCGAGTCATCGGCAGCGATTATAGGTGGCCCGGCTGCGCTTCTGCCCACCGTAATGCGCTACAATAGCTGCCTCGATAGAACACCTGTCCTATGCGATACGACGCGCGCAAGCCTGCGGCCAAAGGCTCGCCCAGAAAAGGAAACAAGGCCAGACCGGCGCCAGACAAGCCACTGCTCACTACCGATCAATGGCTGGATCTGTTCGGTTACCTGCTGATCGGCCTGGCGCTGCTCACCATCCTGAGCGCATTGTCGCCGGGCGGCCAGGGAGAGATCACAGCCGACTGGCTGCGCATCCTGGGCGCTGCGTTCGGCTGGGGCGTGCTGCTGGCGCCCATTGTCATGGGGGTGTTTGGGTTCTACCTGGTATTGCGTCGGTTTGGGGATCGCTTCCCTCGGCTTGCGCCGCTGCGCATTCTCGGCGTGTTGATCGCCTTCATCGCAGCGTTGATGACATTCCACATCATCGGGATGGCGATGTATCCCAGCAGCGCGGCGCTGGCTGCCGCCGGCGCCGGCGGGGGACGCGTGGGGGCCGGCCTGGTCGATGGGCTGAGTAGCGCAGTGGGCAATGCCGGCGCATTGCTCATCGTCGTGATCGTGTGGTGGGCGGCCATCCTGCTCACCGCCCGGCTCTCCATCGCGCAAGTTGTTCAGTCAATTCGGCATCTCGTGGAGGGCCGCCCCAACGATAAGGAGGCCGGCCACGATAGCGTCATCGTGCCGCCGTGGGATCGCGAGCCGGGCGAGCGCGCAGACAGGCCCGCCGGCGATCGTCCCGGCCGCAGCACGATGGGCGACTTGATTATCAACGGCCTGCGGCGCAGGCAGCCGGCGCGCAAGCCTGCTCTCTCCGATGCCGCCGAAGAAGCGGACATCCCGCCGGCCCGGCCCATCACGGGCAACGGACGCGCCGCTGCAGCGCCGGCCAATACCGCACCGACCATCAACACACCCGGCCGCAACCGCGCGCCATTGGCGACCCCGGCTGAACCATCCCGCAAACTGCCCCCGCCACGGATCATCGGCGGGCCAGACCCGGCGGCCTCGACTGCGTCTGCTCAGCCGGCCCCGGCAGGGCCGGCCCAGCCACACATCACTTCGCGCATCGAAAGCCGTCAGGACTGGAAGCTGCCCGTTGTCGAAAAGGTGCTTGAACCCGGCAACG
>DAOUDB010000257.1:0-1887 GCA_034431495.1 Thermoflexales bacterium | reverse complement strand
CGGGTGATCCTGCCGCTGGTCAGCCCGTCCCTGGCTGCTGCGGCCATGCTCTCATTTGCCTTTGCCTGCAGCGCGTTCGAGGTCCCTTTCTTGCTGGGGCAACGTTATCCATCGACCTTAGCGGTGCTCGCGTATCGCAGTTATGTGGACGTCGACCTCGACATGCGGCCCGAAGCCATGGCGATCAGCATGATCCTGGCAGCCATCACGGCTGCAGTGGTCTTACTCTACCTGCGGCTCGCGCGCCAACGCGCGCCAGAAAGATAGCCTCATGCGCACATTTTCACACTTGTTGATGACCATCGGCCTGGCGGAAAGGCTGCGGCAACGCCCTCCGGCCCATCGGAACGCGCTGCTGATCGGCGCGGTGTTGCCCGATCTGCCGCTGGCATTGCTGGCCGGAGGGTACCGGCTCGTCCGCAACGTTCGCAGCAGTCCCAGCGCGAGCGCGGCGGCGACCGACCGCTTTGGCATCGGCTGCCAGGACCTCTTCTTCAACGATCCTCTCTGGATCGTCAGCTATAACCTGGTGCATGCGCCGCTCGTGATCGCGGCGCTCTTCCTCATCGGTTGGCGTGGGAAGCGGCCCGCCTTGCGCGGCCTGGCGGAGGGTCTGGCGTTGCACAGCGTCGTCGATATCCTGACGCACCATGACGATGGGCCGCTGCTCTTCTTCCCGTTCGACTGGCGCACTCGTTTCCCCAGCCCGGTGAGTTATTGGGATCGCAGACGTCACGGCGACGCCTTCACTGCCTTCGAGTACGGGTTGGACCTGGCGGTGATGGTTCGCCTGATCGTGAAGGGAGCGCGCGCGTGGTTCGCCCGCAAAGGATGACGCGCCGAATCGAGCAGATCGGCGTCGTCGGCCTGACCATCGTGTTGCTGCTGCCGTTGGCGCCGCTGTGGATCTGGGCATTCAGCCAGCGCTGGTTGTTCCCCGCTGTGCTGCCGACAGAGTGGGGCCTGCGCGCCTGGCGCTATCTGCTCGATCCGAACACGCGCGTCCTGGCCGCGCTCGCCAACAGCCTGATCGTGGCGCTGGCCGTCACCGGGGTCTCTATCGTCATCGCGCTGCCAGCCGCGCGCGTGCTAGGCCTGGCGCGCTTCCGCGGCAAGGCAGCGGTGGAGTTTCTGGTCCTGGCCCCGACGGTCGTGCCGGCCTTCGCCGCGGCCATGGGCATCCAGGTGGTTTTCATCCGCTATGGCCTGGCCGATACGATCGCCGGGGTGGTCCTGGCGCATCTGATCCCGGCCTTGCCCTATGCGACCCTGATCCTGGCCGGCATCTTCGCCAACTATGACGCCGACTACGAGCAGCAAGCGCGCGTGCTCGGCGCCGGCTCCTGGACCGTCTTCTGGCGCGTCACGCTGCCGGCCATCCGGCCTGGGGTCATTGTGGCTGCGCTGTTCGCCTTTCTGATCTCCTGGAGCCAATACCTGCTCACGCTGCTGATCGGCGGCGGGCAGGTGCTCACGCTGCCGGTGTTGTTGCTGGCGTTCGCCAACAGCGGCGATTACGCCATCACGGCCGCGCTGAGCCTGGTCTTCATCGCGCCGGCGGTGGTGGCGCTCTTGTTCAGCGCCCGTCACCTGACCGACGGGCAGGCCGCGTTGCACGGGGTATAGGGGTATGAACACAACGCTCATCCATCGCATCGCTACAGGCCTTGGCGCGCGCCGACGCCGGGAAACGGCCGACGTTCTGGCCGATCGCGAACGGACGGCGGGGCGCTGCACGACGCGCGTGAGCCTGACCGGCCTGAGCAAACGCTACGGCGACGCTTACGCGGTCAACCGGCTCACCCTGGACCTGCCGGCCGGCAAGATCACCGCGCTGCTGGGGCCTTCCGGCTGCGGCAAGACGACCACGCTCAAGATGATCGCCGG
>DAOUDB010000256.1:0-29965 GCA_034431495.1 Thermoflexales bacterium | reverse complement strand
CCGCGTCCCAGTTCCAGCGTCCGCCGGCCGGCTGCGCGCCGTCCATCAGAAAGCCGGTGCGCCGGCGCATCTTGCGATAGAAAGTCTCCATCAGCGGCGAAGACGCTGCGCCCAGATCAGCCGGATCCGCCATGAACAGACGATTCGGCCAGACCTCAACCGGCGCGTCGAGCATCTGTCCCAGCCGCGCCACAAACTGCGCGCCCTGCCACGCGCTCGGGCGCATCACAATCAGCCGCTCGGCGGGGGTGTGTTGCAGATGCGCGCGCAGACCGCTCAGGAAGGTGGGGGCGCGCCGGTAATCCACCGCGAAGCCCTGCCGGCGCATATCCTCTGCGAAGTGCCGCATCGCACTTAGCGCCAGGATGAGCTTGTGGCGATGCCAGGGCCGGGCGCACAACCTGGCGTCGCTTTCGACAAAGAGCAGGCGCGTGTTGAGGGGCGTCAGCCCACGCTCGGCCAGCCAGGCCGGCCAGCGCAGCGAGAGCTGATCGCCCAAGATCCAGACCGTAGCGCGCGTTGCCTGCGACATGCCGGGGGGAGTTGGCGCACTAACGCACCCGCAGGCGCAACAGCGCGATCGAATATTCTGGAACAGTGTGCTGCAAACGGTTGCCGGCCACGCCCTTCAACACCACCGCCGGCGCGTCGGACAAATCGTCCTTTGGATTCGACACGCCGTTGAACGCCGCAATCAGCGCGTCCGGCGATTCAGCCGTAACCGTGTCGAGCGTGCCGCTGAGGATCTGGCGCGCGCCGGCCAGTGTGATCTGCGCGTCAGCGGGGCGGTCACTCTTGTTGATGAGCAACACCGAGACGACGCCTGGCTCAGGCCGGCCGGCATACACGCTCATCTCTTTGGCCGGGTCCACCGACGACGTGACCGGCAGCATTGCCAATCCAAAACGCGCCCAGATGGGAAAGGCGTAGTACTGCGGCTGGCGCGTCATCTGGCGATCGTACTCATAGGCGCGCATCAGACCAAACTCGTTCACCCCGCCGCCCATCTCCGGGCTGGGGCCGTTCATCACATCCCATTGCGCAGCCATGTCGTAGCCCTGCGCGATCATCATGCCGATCGAGTCGGCGATGAACAGCGCGTTAACATGCTTGTTCAGGTAATTGCGATAGTCGGGCTTGCCCCACTCCGGCACAATGTTAAATTCATTCAGCGCAATGGGAATGGCGCGCCCGCCGGCATACTGGGCAAATGCCAAATCTGCTTCGCGCTTGATCTTGGGCCACAGATACTGTGGAATGGAGACGATATGCGCGATCTCGCGGCGCGGGTTGCCGTAGTTGAAATACTGAGGATAGGTGTGAACCACGTAATAGTCCATCACCGAACCGCCGCGCGTCAATACGCCGCGACTCCATCCCCCCAGTGAAGACTCGTGGCCGACCGCGCCGACAAGGATAGTGGGATCGACCGCCTGCATTGCCGCGCGCATCTTGATGAAGCCGTCGTGCCCGGCATTGCCGTCGATGTACTCCACAGGGTTGCAGGTCCAGGTGTTCTCCCATCCGCTGGATGGGCAGCCTTTGACCGCCGGCTTGCCGCCGTACAGTTCATTGCCGATTTCCCACAGCGTGATGCGCAAGGGCTGCGGGTTGCCGCCGGCAGCGCGCAATTGTGCCCAGCGCCCGGCGGTGTACCAGTCGGTGCCGCGAATATCCACCCCGATGCGCGTGGTATCGGTGACAAAGCTGTTGTGAAAGGCCACCAATGCGGCCGCTTCCTGCGCGGTGTAGTTGACGTTGACGATGTACATCGGCTCGATGGGGTTGCCCAGCGCAGCGACCGCCTTGAAAAAGTTGATGAAGTCGGTGGGGCGCGCCGCCCACGGGAAACGGCAAGGAAACGCGCCGGCTTGATCTTTGCCCGTCTCGCAACTCAACCAGCCATATTCATCACCCCACGCGCCGCCGGGAATGCGCAACAGGCGTATGCCCGAAGCAGCGACGCGCCGGCGAAAAGTCTCATTTTCAAACACGTCTCTTTTCAGCCAGGCCGGCAGGTTGCTGCCCAACATGCGCAGGCTGAAGGGCACGCCCGGCGCGCCGGCATTCACCTCAATTGCGGCGCTGATGCGCATGGGCGTGGGGGATGGAGTCGGACGCGGTGTGCGCGTGGGGCGCGGCGTCGCCGTTGGCGTCGGGGCCGGCGCGGATTCGATTCGCTGCGCCGGCAACGCAAATGAAACGACACATAGCGCGCCGGCAACCAGCGCAGACATTGCAATGCGCACAAGGGGATGGGAGATGAATCTTTTCATGGCTGAACCTGCGCCAGCATATCGGCACGTTTACCGGCCCAGCTTTGACCACAAGGCTGCGCCGACGATGCCCGCATCGGGCCCCAGCGCTGCCAGCGTGATCTCGACGCGATCGGCCGGCATGAGGAAGACACGCTCGCGAAGCGTGCGACGGATGGGATCGAGCAACAGATCACCGGCGGCAGCCACGCCGCCGCCAATCACTACCTTGCGCGGGCTGATCGTCAGCAGCGTGTTGGCGATGGCGAGTCCAAGATAGACGCCGGCCTGCTCGAAGATGGCGCAAGCGAAGGGATCACCCTCGCGCGCCGCCTGCAAGACCAACTCGGTCGTGACACAGTTGAGATCGCCGCCGGCCAACGCCGCGATGCGCGTGGGCCAGCCGCGCACGACAGCCGTGATCCCCTGGGCGCGAATAGCCGGGCCGGCAGCATACATTTCCAGACAGCCGCGGCCGCCGCATTTGCAAGGCAGACCATTCGGCTCGACGATATGATGCCCCAATTCGCCGGCCGACCCGCTGATGCCGAGGTGCAGCCGGCCATTGACAATCACACCGCCGCCGATGCCGGTGCCGATAGCATAGCAGGCCAGCGTGTCCACACCGCGTCCGGCGCCAAATGTCCATTCGGCAAGCGTGATGCAGCGCACATCGTTGAGCAAGTTGACCGGGAGGCCGATGCGCGCCTGAAGCTCGTCTCGGAAAGCGATGGCCGGCCAGTTGCCCGGCACGTTGGGCAGCAGGAGCACCACGCCGCGATCAAGATCAACCAGGCCGGGGATGCCGACGCCCACGCCGCCGATCTCGCGCCGGGGCAGCTCGCTATCGGCGATCACGGCATTCACCAGGTCAGCCATGCGTGCCAGTAGTTCAAGCTCGCCGTGGCTGGCGTCGGTGGCTGTACGCCGCACAGCGCGGATGACGCCGGAATCCGCATCGACTACCGCCGCGCGCAGCGATGTGCCACCCAGATCAATGCCGATGCGCCAGTCCATGCGTCGGCCACCTCACATGGCGTTTGCTTTCACCCAGTCCACCACCTCGCTGACATGGGCAAAGGCAAGCGCGGTGACGGTGTCGGCGGCGCCGTAGTAAATCGCCATGCGGCCGGTGTCGCCATCGACCAGCGCAGCGCAGGGGAACACCACATTGGGCACATCGCCGACGCATTCGTACAGCATCTGCGGCGACATGAGATAAGGCGCGGCGCGGGCAATCACTTTCCACGGCTGATCCAGATCCAGCAGCGCAGCGCCGTAGCTGTACACGAAGCCGTTGCACGAGGTGAGCACACCGTGATAGATCAACAACCAGCCCTCACTGGTCTCGATGGGCGTGGGGCCGGCGCCGACTTTGGTATAGCTCCACGTGCTGCCGGCTGAACCGAAGACCCAACGATGCCGGCCCCAGTGAATCATGTCGGGGCTTTCGCTGTAGTAGATGTCGCCGAACGGCGTGTGGCCGTTGTCGCTGGGCCGGCTGAACATCGCATATCGCCCGTTGATCCTGCGTGGAAACAGCACGCCGTTGCGGTTGAAGGGCAGGAAGGCATTCTCCAACTGATAAAAGGTCTGGAAGTCGCATGTGTAACCGACGCCGATGGTCGGGCCGTGATAGCCGTTACACCAGGTGATGTAGTAGCGATCCTCCAGCCAGCACACGCGCGGGTCGTAGCGATATTGAAAAGCGCCGATCTCCGGGTCGTCGCACTGAAAGCGGATCGGGTTGGGGTCGAAACGCCAGGTCAGCGCATCGTCACTGAAGCCGGCGTGAATGTCCATCACCCGGCGCGTGTCGTCGGCGCGAAAGACGCCGGCGAACCCGCCCTGATAAGGCACGACAGCGCTATTGAAGATGCTGTTGCTGCGGGGCATGGCGTTACGAGGGATAACCGGATTGCGGCTATAGCGCCATACCACATCGGAGCAGCCGGCGGGGCGGTCTTCCCACGGCAGATTGGGAATCGGATTTGGATGGATGAGTCGCGCAGACATGCAGATTCCTCCTGTGACGAATCACAGAACCTCAGTGTTTGAGGTTCGACACCCGCAAGAACGCAGGACTGGAGTATTGAGTGCTCCAGTTACGGCATTTTGATCCGGCTACGCCTGAATGGCGCCCCGCAGATCGAGTTCTTCGGCAAAGTGGCAGGCCACCGTGCGATTGGGCGCCACCTCGCGCAAGATCGGTTGCTCGACCCGGCAACGCTCCTGGGCATAGCGGCAGCGCGGGTGGAAGTAGCAGCCGGTCGGCGGATTGGATGGATCGGCCACTTCGCCCTCCAGCCGGATGCGCGCACCCCGGTTGCGCTGGCGCGGGTTCTGGATCGGCACCGAAGACATGAGCGCCTCGGTGTAGGGATGCAGGGGCCGGACGAAGAGATCGTTGACGGGCGCGGACTCGACCATCTTGCCGACGTACATCACCACCACCCGGTCGCAGATGTAGCGCACCACGCTGAGGTCGTGCGAGACAAACAGATAGGTGAGGTTCAGGTCGCGGCGCAGGTTTTCCAGGAGATTCAGCACCTGAGCGCGGATGGACACGTCGAGGGCGGCCACGGCCTCATCGCACACCACCAGACGCGGGTTGGTGACGAGCGCGCGGGCAATCACGATGCGCTGGCGTTCACCGCCGGAGAAAGCATGCGGAAAGCGCCGGATGTACTCGGGCCGCAACCCCACGCGCACGATGGCATCCTTGACGCGATCTTCCATGTCCTTGCCGCGAATATCGGTGAGGTTGAGCAACCCTTCGCCCACGTTCTCGAACACCGGCATGCGAGGGTTGAGCGACGAATAAGGGTCCTGAAAGATCATGCGGATGTCGCGGCGGTAGGGTCTGACTTCGTCTTCGGACAGGCCGGCCAGATCGACCACTTTGCCGTCGTTGTCGCCGTAGTACATCATCTGCCCGCTGGTGGGCTTGTAGGCGCGCACGATGCAGCGTCCGACGGTGGTCTTGCCGCAGCCACTCTCGCCGACCAGCCCGACCGTTTCACCAAAGCGAATGTCGAAGCTGATGTCGTCGGCGGCGCGCACATAGCCTTTCACTCCCCCAAAAGCGCCCTTGACAATCGGGAAGTGCATTTTGAGGTTGCGGACCTGCAGGAGCGTATCGCCCTGCTGCTGGCTATTGGCCGGTTGTGTTGGCATGGTCTGTCTGGTCATGGGTGTGTCACTCAGCGCATCATCGACTGGGCCGGCTCGACGCCGGCGGGCAAGTTGTCGGCGTACAGCAGGCAGCGCGCGATATGGCCGTCTGAAATGCGATAGGCGTCCGGCTCGATCTCCGGACAGGCAGCCATGACCTGCGCGCATCGGGGGTGAAAGCTACAGCCATTGGGCCGGCGGAACGGGTTGGGCACCATGCCCTGGATCGGCTCCAGCGGCTGGCGCGTGGCGGTGATCTTTGGAATGGACCCCAGCAGGGCCTGCGTGTACGGGTGTTTCGGCTCGTTGAAGAGGGTGTCGGCGTCGGCGCTTTCCACCACCCGGCCCAGATACATCACCGCGACATAGTCGGCGATCTCGGCCACCACACCCAGGTCGTGGGTGATGAACATGATGCCCATACCGTACTCGCGCTGCAAGTCGAGCATCAGGTCGAGAATCTGGGCCTGAGTGGTCACGTCGAGTGCGGTCGTCGGCTCGTCTGCGATCAGCAAAGCCGGGTTGCACGAGAGGGCCATGGCGATCATGGCGCGCTGACGCATGCCACCGCTCAGCCGGAAGGGGTACTCGTCCACCAACCGCTCCGGGCGAGGGATGCGGACTTTGCGCAGCATTTCGATCGTGCGGTTGCGGGCCTCTTGCTTGGAGACGCCCTGATGCAATCGGATGACCTCGCCGATCTGATTCCCGATCGTGTACAACATGCTCAGGCTGGTCATCGGCTCCTGAAAGATCATGGCGATCTCGCCACCGCGCACTTTGCGGATATCGGGGCCGCTGGGGGGCAGCTTGCTCAGGTCAGTGACTTTGCCGTTATTACCATGCCACAGGATCTGGCCGCTGACGATGCGACCCGGCTTCTGCACGATGCGCATGGCAGCCAGCGACATCACGCTCTTGCCGCAGCCGCTTTCTCCCACGATGCAGGTAGTCTTGCCGCGCGGCACATTCAGATCGACGCCATCGACCGCCTTCACCACGCCCTCGTCGGTGAAGAAATGCACGCGCAGGTCCTTGAACTCAAGCAGCGAATCATTCATGGGAATTTTGGATTTTCGATTTTGGATTTTGGATTCGGGTTGCGCGAAGCATGCGGCAGTCCAAAATCCCAAATCCAAAATCGTCAATTGGCATAGGGGTCGGCGGCATCGCGCAGGCCGTTGCCGGTGAAGTTCATGGAGAGAACGAAGATGACGACAGCCACTGCCGGAAAGAGCAGCCAGGGATAGTTGGCAACGGCGGCGATCTGCTGGGCATCGCGCAGCATCACGCCCCAACTTACTACCGGCGGACGCAATCCGATGCCAAGGAAGCTGAGACTGGTCTCGCTCAGAATCATGTACGGGATGGAGATGGTGATGGAGGCGATGATGTGGCTTAGAAACGATGGCACCATGTGGCGAAAGATCAGCCGGCTTCGGTTGGCGCCATCGAGCCGGGCGGCGAGGATGAAGTCTTCTTCGCGCAGCGCCAGGAACCGCCCGCGCACCACGCGCGCCATGCCGGTCCAGCTCAACATGGCCAGGATGAGGGTGACAATCATGTAGACCTGCACCGGCGGCGTGCCCGGCGGCACGACGGCGGCCAGCGCCATCATGATCGGCAGGCTGGGCACCGAGTTGACGATCTCGATGATGCGCTGAATGACCACATCGACAAAGCCACCCAGCAGGCCGGAGATGCCGCCGATGGTGACACCGATCACCAGCGATAGAAACACGCCGACAAGGCCAACCGTTAACGAGATGCGCGCCGCATGGATGATCCGGCTGAGCATGTCGCGCCCGCTCTTGTCCGCGCCGATCAGATAGAACGGCTGCTTCGGATCTTTTGGCCCAAAGAGATGCACGTCCCAGGGCACAAGGCCGAGCAATCTGTACGGCTCCGCTTCGACGAAAAGCCCGACCGGGATGCGGTTGTTGCGGTCAATGGTCCAGGTTTTCTTCAGCGAGACCGGGTCGCGCTCGAACTTGAGGCCATACACGAACGGGTTGAATTGGCCGTCCAGGAACAGGTACAGAGGCTGGGGCGGCGCGTACACGTACTGGGGGTCAAAGAACTCCGGTGACTTGGGCGCAAAGAACTCCGCGAAGGCAGCCATCGTGTAGAAGATGATCACAATGATGCTGCCGACGATCGCCAACTTGTCTTTGCGGAACTTCCACCACATCAACTTCCACTGCGAAGCGACCTCGACGCTGCGCTTCGCTTCCTGCACTTCCGCCGCTGAAGTGGCTTTGTTTTTCAGACCAGGTGCGAGTGTTGCCATTTGTGCTATCCCGTATTGCGCGCCTCACGCCAGCCTGATGCGCGGGTCGAGCCATGCCAGCAGCAGATCCGAGATCAGCGTGCCGGCAACAGTGAGCGTGCTGAGCAGCAGGATGAAGCCGGCTGCCACGTATTGATCCTGTTGAATCAGGGCGGCGTACAACATGGAGCCGGCCGTGGGCAGATTCAGCACGATCGAGATGATCACATCGCCCGTCACCAACGCCGGCAGCAGCCAGCCGATGGTGCTGACGAACGGGTTGAGCGCGTGACGTACCGGGTACTTGGCCAGCAACTTCCACTCGGCCAACCCTTTGGCGCGCGCAGTGGTGACGTAGGGCTTGTTCAACTCGTCAAGCAGGTTGGCGCGCATAGTCTGGGTGAGCGCGCCGATGCCGGTGACAGCCGCCAGCAGCGCCGGCAGCCACATGTTGCGCAGCAGATCGAGCAGCCTGGCCAGGCTCCACGGGGCATCCACGAATTCGGGCGAGAACAGCCCAATGTTCACGCGCCCCACCGCGCGAAAGGTGAGATACATCACCACAATGGCCAGAATGAAGCTGGGCACCGCCAGACCCACAAAGCCGATGAAGATCGCGCCATAGTCGATGATGGAGTGCTTCTTCACCGCAGCCGCAATGCCCAGCGGCAGGGCGATGGTCCAGGTGAGCATGACCGCGCCCAGCACCATAACTGCCGTGGTGGGCAGCCGCTCGCCGATCATCTCGCCGGCGTCGCGCTTGTACACAAACGAGTAGCCAAATTCACCGCGCGTGATAATGTTGCCAATCCACTTGACGTACTGCACGATCATCGGCTCGTTGAAACCGTACACCTCGCGCATGCGCTGCTCGAAGGCCGGGTCGATCTTGCCGCCGGTGATACGGATGCGGTTGACCATGTCGGTCACATAGTCGCCGGGCGGCAACTGGATCACGGCAAACGACACGAGTGAGATGGCGAAGACCGCGATGACGGCGTAGGACAGGCGGCGCAGCATGAACTTCAACATGGGCACTGATCCTCAAAAGAGTGCTGAGTCTTGAGTGCTGAGTGCTGAGCACACAGATCCCAGATCACAGACTACGGAGCGCGGCATACGCAACACGTGATTCGCGCTACGGAATACGCAACACGCAGGGCGCGCTGCGTATTCCGTAGAGTGCGCGCGACTTAGACTACGCTTCGAGCCACCACTGTTCGGGGCGCATGATCTTGTGCGTGCCGGGCAGCCAGCCATCCACCGCGCCGTCGGGCAGGCCGTTCAGGCGCTTGCTCATCGGCTGATAGCTCATGCCGGGCCGAGAGATGCCGATGCACCAGAATTCGTCCGCTGAGACTTCCAGCACCTTCCTCATCTCGGCCACCTGGCCCTCGAAGGTGGGCTGCTGCGTGGCGAACGACCACATATCGCGGATCTCCTTCATGCCGGGCGGCGGCTCGACGAAGTTGGCGGTCACCGTCTCGGTCAGTTCGGCGCCGGTCAGGTAAGGAGACCAGCCCCAGCTAAACATGCCCCAGTAGTCGCCGGGGATGTGCCAGCGCGGGTCAAGAATGGCCGTGATGCCGGCGCCACCCTCGCCGCCATGGAAGGCGAACATGTCGATGTCGTTGGTGTTGCGGCGCTCGCCCAGCACCTGGTCGGACACCACATCCATCTTGACCTCAATGCCAACCGCCTTGAAATAGCCCACACACAGCTCGGCAGCCTGCAACCAGGCGCGCGCGTCGCCACCGGTGTAGTTCTGGTCAAGCAGCGTCCAGATCAGCGTCAATGGCTTGCCGTCCGGCCCGAGGCGCATCCCGTTCGCGTCTTTGTTCGGTAGCACCTTGTCCAGATACTCGTTGGCGGTGTTCACGTCATACTCAAGGTACTGGTTGGCCAGGCGATCGATGTACAGCGGCGAGTCCTCCAACGGCGCCACCTGGGCCGGCTTGCCCTGGCCCTTGAACACCACTTCGATGATTTCCTGACGGTTGATGGCGTGCGACATGCCAATGCGGAAATCCTTGTTCTGATAGATTTCGCGCAACACCGGGTTCTTGCTGCCCCGGTTGAAGTGAATCGACATGGTGTTGCCGCCATCCGGCGTGCGGGCAATGATCTTGATCGGCTTGCCCTCGTTCATCGCGTCGAAGTACAGCTCGCGGTTGTTCTCGCCCGGGTCCTTGATGAAGTCCAGGTCGCCGTTGAGCATGGCCAGCGCGCGCGTCTCGGGGTCCTGGTAGGCCGTGACGATCACTTCATCCGCGTATGGCAACTGGTTGCCCTGGTCATCCACCTTCCAGTAGTAGGGGTTGCGGACGAACCTGGCGGTCGTGCCCGATCCGATCGGCTGCGTCACCACCCACGGGCCGAGCGATGGATATTCGGGCACATCCATGAATCGGTCGGGGTTGCCCCAGGTGTCGGGGCCTTTGGCGAAGAACAACTGCATCCAGCTCTCGCGCCCCTCGGCAGCCACCAGCTCGTCGATCTTCTCGTTGTAGGTCTTGTGGAACTGCTGTAGGTAGTGCTTGGGATACTGCGCGAACTGCCGGCCGCTCCAGGTCGCCAACTGATAGAGCAGCGTGCCGTAGGGCTTGGGGAAGATCAGCTTGAAGGCGAAGTCGTCAACCTTCTCAGCTTTGAAACCTTCGCGCTGGTCAGTGGGGATCCAATCCGCGCCGGGCCCGCCAGGGTTGAGTTCCTCGTTGAACATGACGTCCTGAATGAAGAACAACACGTCGTCAGAGGTGTAGGGTTGACCATCTGACCACTTGAGGCCCTTGCGGATGTGGAAGGTGTATTCCTTGGCATCGGGGCTGATATCGATGCGCTCGGCGATGCTCGGCTCGACATCGGAGAAGTCCGGCTTCCATTGCACCAGGTTTTCCCACTGGAACGTGTACAACCCGCCGCCCCAGGTGACGCTGGTGCCGACAATGCCCTGGCGCAACGTGCCGCCATATGTGCCCTGGCTGACCAGTGGCTTGACGACTTGCGGGCTTTCGGGCAGACGCTCATCGACGGGCGGCAATTCGCCGGCCTTGACGCGCTCGGCCAGCATCGGCGCTTCCTTGAACTTGGAAGCGGGGGCCTCTGCCGCCGGAGCTTCGGCCGCCGGAGCTTCGGTGGCCGGGGCCGGCGCAGTCGTGGCAGTCGGTTCAGCGGGCTGGGCCGGCTCCGCTGGAGCCGGAGATGGCGCGGCCGGCTCGGACGTGGCGCAGGCCGCGAGGCCCATCGCGCCGCCGGCCAGTGCCGTCACTTTCATAAATCGACGTCGTGATAACTTGCTCATATCGGGTCCTCCTATTTCCTGATTCGACGAACACTGCATGACAGTATGAGTGGGCAGGCGTCAAGAGTTGGGTCAGGCGTATGTCTTGGCTGTGGCGCTCACCTCCTTGAATCGCGCGTTCCGGCGCGGGGCGGTGGATTCCCGCTCGACCAGATGTGTGGCGACGGTGACCGCTATGCGGGGCTGGTCGGGATACTGGGCGCGCTCGATCAGGCGTTGCACCGCCAGCCGGCCCAGCCAGGTTTTGTGAACATGCACCGTCGTCAGCGCAGGATGCATCTCCCTGGCGAGGTCAACATCGTCAAAGCCAACGATGGAGAGATCGCCTGGCACATTCAGCCCCAGATCGCGGGCAGCGTTCATGACACCCAAGGCTGTGTCATCGTTGGCGACGAATATAGCCGACACCTGCGGGTTGGTTCTCAACAAATGCCTGGTCGCCCGATAGCCATCGCTTTGCTCCATCTGGCTATCTTCGACATACTCATGTTCGATCCCGCGCATCTGCAATGCGCGCCGGTAGCCCTCGCGCCGTTCCAGAATGTCCGGCGGAGAAGCCGGATTGGTGCCGATAAGGCCAATATGCTGATGGCCGCAGTCGATCAGATGGTTGACCGCCTGCATGGCGCCGCCGACGTTGTCGATCAGCACGCTGTCGAAGTGATAGCCGGGGGCATAGCTATCTACCAGGACAATCGGCGTGCCCAGCTTGCGCCGCAATCCGTGCGCCACCGCGTCGATGTTTGCGCCGATCAACAGCAGGCCATCGATCTGGCGGTCATCGATCATGCGCGGCCACTCGATCGGCCGGTTGCTCTGGTCCACCTCGATCGCAGAGAACATGAGGTTGATCTTGTGCGCCCGGCACTCCATCTCCACGCCGGCTTGAACGTGCGAGAAGAAAACGTTGAGTTCCGGCGGCGGCCCATAGTCGTGCTTGGTCAACATCCCGATCGTGGAAATCAGAGGGCGACGCTCGGCAGCAGTGACCGGCGCAACATAGCCCAGTGATTGGGCCGCTTTCAGCACACGCTCGCGGGTCTCGGGCAAGACGTTGGGGCGATTGTTCAGCGCCTGAGAGGCGGTGCCAATCGACACGCCGGCCAGCTTGGCCACATCACGCAGGGTGGCAGTTGAAGCCATGTCTGTTCAACGAAATCGTGAACGATTCACTGAAATCTCCTGTGGTTTCAGTGAACAGTTCAATGATAGCGCGCAGAGCCAATTTGTCAACAGGGTTTTGACATAAGCCAGGTGGAGACACAACAAAATCGGGCAGCCGATGTGGCTGCCCGATGGAACTTGCGCAACGCGCGGGCCGGAATCAGTTCTAGACCACACCGAAGGCCAGCATCGCCTCTGCCACACGGCAGAAGCCGGTGATATTGGCGCCGATCACATAGTTGCCCTGACACCCGTAATCGGCGGCCGTCTCCCAACAATCCCGATGAATGTTGCTCATGATTTCCTGCAAACGTCGCTCTGTGTACTCGAACGTCCAGGCATCCCGGCTGGCGTTTTGCTGCATTTCCAGGGCCGAGGTAGCTACCCCGCCGGCATTGGCCGCTTTGCCCGGCCCAAACGCCACGCCGGCCTCATGGAAGCGTTTCACCGCGCCGGGTGTGGTGGGCGTATTGGCGCCTTCGCCCACAGCAAGACAGCCACCCTTGATCGATCTGCTTCACCAAAATGCCGTTGCCCTCAATCCGGCGTCATGCCGGCGCGCCGCTGATATATGATGACGCCTATGTGTGAACCCACAGAGATATTGATTCGCCCTTTCAGCCCGGCCGATCAGACTGCCGCCAGGGCGCTGATTCTGGCCGGCCTGCAAGAGCACTGGGGCACGCTCGACCCGACCCTTAATCCCGACCTGGACGACATCGCGCGCCATTACGCGCATGGCGTGTTCCTGACCGCCTGGCAGGCCGGCGTGCTGGTGGGCACAGGCGCATTGATTCCCGAAGCGCCGGGCGTGTCGCGCATCGTGCGCATGTCAGTGGATCGGGAATGCCGGCGCGGGGGGATTGGCCGGCGCATCCTCAACAGGCTGATCGATCACGCCCGCGCGCAGGGCGACCGGCGCATTGTGCTGGAGACCACCGACACCTGGCAAGACGCCATCGCCTTCTACCTGCGCTGCGGCTTCCACATCACCGGGCGCGGCGACGGTGAGATACACTTTGCGCGTGACCTGTGATCGGCATCGCTAAGCAAACCTTGTCTTGCACACACGCCATGACATCAACACCTCCCCCCACCCCGGCCCGCTTTCCCGGCCCGCTCAGCAAAGCCATGCTCGATGAGCTGGCGCGCTACGTGATCACTGATCCTTTCCCTTTTGCCGTCGATCTGGCCAACTCACACGGCATGTGGCTGGCCACAGTGGAAGGCGAGCGGCTCTTCGATTGGACCGGCCTATACGCCTCGCACCTGCTGGGTTACAACCACCCGCGCCTGTATGAGCCGGACTACGTGCGCCGGCTGGCCGTAGCAGCCAACACTAAAATGTGCAACCCGGATTACCTCACCCGCGAATGCCTGGATTACTACCGGCTGATTCACGAACTTGCGCCGGCCTGTATGCGCAATCCGCGCCTGGAGGTGTACACGGTCAACTCCGGCGCGGAAGCGGTGGAGAACATGATGAAATATCTGATCAACCTGCACGATCAGAAGCTGCTGAAGACCGGCCGGCTGCCCACTGCGCGGCGCTTCCTCTACTTCGACCAGGCTTTTCATGGCCGCACCGTGTTCGCGCTGAACGTGACGCAAATGGCGCACGACCCGGTGGTGACGAAAGACTTTCACGGCTTTGTGCCGGGCAACATCCAGGTCGAGTTTCCGGCCGTGCATGCCCAGATGCCGGCAGACGAGCAGCGCCACATCACGCGCAAATGTCTGGACACCGTGGAAGATTTTCTGCGCCGCTACGCCGGCGAGATTGTCGGCATCATCGTCGAGCCGATTCAGGGCGCCGGCGGCCATCGCGTCGCACAACCCGAATTCTTTCGCGGGCTGAGCGAACTGGCGCACCGCTACGAGGTCGGGCTGGGCTTCGACGAGGTACAGACAGCCGGCGGCCCGTGTGGGGCGTTCTTCGCCATCGATCTGTTCGATCTGCCCTACCCCCCGCAGGCGGTTGCCACAGCCAAGAAGCTGGGCAACGGCGTGGTGTACATGCTGTGCCCAATGGAAGATCGCGGCGTGCTCGACTCGACCTGGGGCGGTTCGCTGGCCGATATGGTGCGCTTTGTCGAGGAGATGAGAATTGTGCGCGAGGAAGATATGATCGAGCGCGTGCCGGCCAAAACAGAGCACCTTTGCCGCCGGCTGGACGATCTGTGCGTACGCTATCCCGATCGCATCTTCAACCGGCGCGGCCTGGGCTTGTATCAGGGCTTCAGCTTGCCCTCGCGTCAGATGAAAACGCGCCTGCTCGACATCGCGCTCGAAGAACAGGATTTGCTCATGATCGGCGCCGGCATCGATTCCATCCGCCTGCGCCCCACCCTCGATGTCACACACGAAGAGATCGACCTGTTTGCCGACAAGCTCGAAGCCGCCCTGAGGCGGTTGAGCGATTGACGATTGACGATTGAAGAACACACAATACACACAACCCGCCATGATTGAAGGAACCCACTATCTGCCCGTCGCCACCGTCCAGCAGTTTATGATCGACGTGTTCAAAGGGCTGGGCGTGCCCGATGAAGATGCCCGCACGGCTTCAGAGGTGCTGATCGCCGCCGACGTGCGCGGCATCAAGTCGCACGGCATTGGCCGGCTGAAGTATTACTACGACCGCATCAAGCGCGGCCAACACCAGCCCGTCACCCGCTTCGAGGTGGTGCGTGAAAGCCCCACCACTGCGCTCGTCGACGGCCACCACGGCATGGGCCATGTGATCGGTGTGAAGGCCATGCAGATGGCAATCGAAAAAGCGCGCGCCTATGGGCTGGGCGCGGTGGCAGTGCGCAACTCAACCCATTTCGGCATCGCCGGCTACTACCCGCTGATGGCGATCCAGGCCGGCATGGCCGGCTTGTGTTTCACCAATGCCCGGCCGGCCATCGCCCCCACCTTCGCCACCTTCCCGATGCTCGGCACCAACCCAATCGCCTTCGGCGCACCCACCGACGACGACAACTGCCCCTTCCTGTTCGACGGCGCCACCTCCATCGTGCAGCGCGGCACCTATGAAGTGTTGGCGCGCGAAGAGCGCCCCGGCCAACCCGGATGGGCCATCGACCGCAACGGCAACGACATCACCGACGCCAACCAGTTGCTCGATGGACTGGACACCGGCGAGGCGGCGCTGCTGCCACTGGGCGGGGCCGGCGAAAGCCACGGCGGCTACAAGGGCTATGACCTGGCGACGATGGTCGAGATCTTCTCCTCGGCTTTTCAGAGCGGCGCGTTCATGTATGGCTTGATCGGCTTCGATGCGCAGGGCAACCGCGTCCCGTATCGCGTCGGGCATTTCTTCATGGCGATCAATATCGAGTCGTTTGTGCCGCTGGCCGAGTTCAAGCGCACCACCGGCGAGATCGCGCGCCAGTTGCGCGCGGCGCGCAAAGCGCCGGGGCATGATCGCATCTACATTGCCGGCGAGAAAGAAGCCGAGAGCATTGCTCGCGTCATGGCGCAAGGCATCCCCATCGTGCCCAACTTACAGGCCGAAATCAAGGTCATGCAGCAGGAGCTGGGGCTGAACCAGTACGCCTTTCCGTTTTGATCGCCGGCTCACGCCTCGTTGGCCTGTCGGACCAGCGCCTTCATATAGCCGATGGTATAGGCCAGGGCGATGCGGTTGCGCGGATCGCTGCCCATCTGTGGAATGTGGTCGGGAATCACCACCCCATCGAAGTCAACCGCCCGCATCGCCTTCATCACCTTGCTCATGTCCATATAGCCGTTGTCGATGAAGGTCTCCACAAAGTGAGGCAGAGGCTGATCCACATTGCGGAAGTGAACCTTAAAAAGCTTGTTGGCCGCGCCGAACTCGCGGACTGCCTCCAGCACATCCTTGCCCATCAACGGGCCGCCCTCCAGCCAGCAACCCACGCACAGGCACACGCCGACGTTGGGGCTGTCGGCGATCTCCAGGGCGCGCCGGTAGCCTTCATAGTTGCTGAAGATGCAGCGCGGCACACCGGCCAGCTCCGGCCATGGCGGGTCGTCGGGATGGATGCCGATCTTCACCCCGGCCTCTTCAGCCACCGGCGCCACCTCGCGGATGAATGACGCGAAGTTGTCCCAGATTTCCTCCTGAGTGTACTGCCGGCCATGCGACAACGGCGCATCGTATGTGCCGCCGTGCCAATAGCCCTTGTCGGCTTTGGACAAATCAAACGCACGCGCCCGCGCGCCGCCGCGCGTGGTCTCCGGCGCCGTGCTCCAGATACCGTTGGCCATGTGGGCATACGTGGTGTATGGAATGCCGGCCTTGCCCAGGTCGCGCAGGTGTTGCTTGTATTGCTCGACCTTGGCGTTGCGGTGCTCCAGGTTCAGCACGATGGCATCCTGATTGTGCACGTCCGAATTGCCGAAACCGTACACGCGGATGCCGTGCAGCTCGAACAGCTTGCGCCGGCTGGCGTAGTAATCGTAGCTTGCCTTCGTCGCGTCGGTCCACAGCACCACCCACTCCACACCCATCTGCTGTATCAGGGTCAGTTCTTCCTCGTCCGGCTCCGGTGACGCCTGAATGGCAACTTTGATGCCGGGTTCGATCACTGGTAACATGCGCATGTCCTCCTGGTGCGCCGGATTGTAGCGCGGCCGGCCAGTCATTCTGCCCAACACAGATTGGTGGCCAGTGTCTCTCCGGCGCGCTGAATCTCCTGATGCCACACGCCGGTTGATGTTGGCCGGCTGACAACGGTAATCGCGTCTCCCAACACCGCCGAACGCAGAAACTCGAGCTGGTGCCCGCGCACATCCGCCGGCGCGCGACCGGTTGCCTCGCACCATGCCTGCTCGCACCATTCCAGATACACGGCGGTGTTGACGTGGCGCAACACATCCAGTTCACGATGCTCGACCACGCGCTGATGCAGGTGGGGCGCGCCGACAGGGTCGCCGGCCTGCCACACCTGCGAGCAGGCACTCTCGGCCTCTAGCTGCAAGCGATCGACCATCTCCGCCGGCATGCGCGCCGGGCTGAGCGTGACGCGATCCACATACACCCAGTCCAACTGCGCGCCGGCAATGCGCCGCCCATCATGCGCCGAGGTGATGAGCACTTCGCGGTAACCGCGCACGCGCCGGGCCGCGCTGAGCCACGTCTCGATGTTCAGCGTCTCTTCGTCCTGCGCGCCGGACTCGAACACGACGCGCAACCCCCGCACGACGAAGAACGTGCCGTGCGCCTCGTACCACGCAGCATCGACGCCGAGGGCCTGCGTGACGAGATTGCCGGCATGTAGCGCATAACGCGCCAGATGGCCGTGATGCAGGCAGCCATCTGCGCCAACTTCATAGGAGCGAACCTGAATCTGTGTGATGAAACGCATAGTGTGGTGGCAATGCTGAGATCAGGGATCTGGGGCGACGTTGCCGCCGCGCAGGTAAGCGGCCATCTGCGCCAGTTGGGCTTCGTAGATGGCGCGCAGAGTGATCGGCGTCAACAGCCGCTCCATGAGGCCGCCAAAGCCGGGGCTGGCATCCCACTCGGTTGCGATCTGGACGCGGGTCTGCCTGCCGCCATCGACCGGCGTCAGCGTGAATTTCGTCACCAGGCCGGTTTCGGTGTCTGTCTCGACCAGCACCCGGCCCGGCTGCGGCTCGGTCACGACCATGTGGTAGCGCCGCTCCACGCCATAGACGCGAATGCGCACGTTGAATACTGTGCCGGCACCGCTTCCGCCCGATTCGACTGCCAGCCGCGTGAAGTACTGCCGGGGCAGCACATTCGGATGGCCGGTGCGATAGTCGACCAGCACAGCGTAGACATCCTCCAGCCGCGCGTCGATGACGGCCTCGGCTTGTGCGCGTATTTTTCCCATCGGGAGTTCTCCTGAGCCACGATCATACTCCCCGTGTCACTGCCCACCTTCCCGCAGGTTCAGGGCACTTCTAGTGTGGACAACTTGACCGAGGGATTCGCCGGCTGAAGCAGCCGCTCCAGCCCTACCCGGCTGGTGTTCATCCGGGCAGCCACGTTCATCCTGCCATGTTTCTGGCGTTTCATCTTCTGCGCGAGCAGCAGCAAGCACTGCGCGTCGTCACAGGCGACTGGCAACCTGAGCGGCCAACAACGACGCTAACTGCGCCTGATCATACGGCCAGGCATACTCGATCGGCACGCCAGGATGCCGGGCAGCCGACTCAGCCACCGCTTCCTGAATCTCCTGCTCGGTATGGCTGTTGCCCCGCACCAGCATGGTCGGCAGAACGATCACCCGGCGCGCGCCCTGCGCGACCACGCGATCGATGGCTTCGGCGATGTCCGGCGCGCAAAACTCGTTGTACGCGACAGTTACCGGCAGGCCCAGGCGCAACGCCAGCGCGGCGGCCAGATTGTCGACTGCCGCCTTGTACGGGTCGTTGTCCCGGGTGCGCGGCCACATCCTCACCTCACGCTCCAGGCGTTCGCGCCAGGCGCGCAGCAGGCCGATTCGCTGGACTTTTCTGCCGGCGAACTCCAGCATCATCTGAATGCCCACGCGCATGGGCGGATAGTCTGTTGGGGGTGCGCCATGTGCGGCGAGCACGATGGCGATGTCTTGCTCTCCAGTCTTCATGATCGTCTTGTGCGCGCTGCGCCCAGCCCGGCTATGCCTCGGGCAGTTCCACCGCGATGGCGGGAGCCGGCGCCGCGCGCAGCACAGCAACGTGTTTCTGCTGCATCGCCTTGAGGATGAGATGGCTCAGCAACACCAGCGCTGGAAAAACCACGGCGGCCAGGATGCCAAGCCTCAGCGCAGCCTGTTCCTGGGTGGTCTGCATCATCAGCGCCACACGGCTTGCCAGTGGCGAATCGATGACCGTATCGATCACCCAGCCGGTCAGCCAGGGGCCGGCTGCCGCGCCAATGTCGCCGGCGGCAGCCAGCAGCGCAAACAGCCACGCGCCGGCCAGCGGGTAGCGTTCGGAGGCGGTAATCAGGGTGCCCGGCCACAGCAAGCTCACAGCAAAGCCGCACAGGATGCACGCCGCCAGGCTCAGGCCATTGGCCGGCGCCAGCGCAACCACCAGATAGCACACCACCGCCATCAGCGACGTCGACACCAGCACCTTGTTGATCTGCAAGCGCGCCCCATATTTGCCATAGAGCGCGCGGCCCACGCCCAGCATCACCGCAAAGCCGCACATGCCCAGCAGGTCGCCGGTAACCTTGGGAAACAGCAGCGCCTTCTCCATGAAGGTGGACGCCCACTGGTTCATCACAATTTCGGATGCCGCGCCGAAGAAAATGGCGGCGAAGGCCAGCAAGCAGAACGGCTGCAGGATGAGGTCGCGGAAATTCAGGCGATGCTCGGCCGGCACGCTGCCCGGAAACCGCGACTTGAGGAACATGAAGAAGTTCGCCAACGGCACCGCTGACCAGATCAGCACAATGACCACCCAGCTCCGGTCGCCGAAGACAAACAGGAACAACGTGGTGACGATGATCGTGGCCACCTGACCCCAGGCATAGAACGAGTGGAGCAGGCTCATGGCCGGCCCCTTGTCTGCGTTTGGGATGGCGTTGACGATGGGACTGAGCAACACTTCGAGCAGACCGCACGACGCGGCGAACAAAATCGTGGCGACGAGGATGCCGCCGAACACGTTGGAGGGAAAGAGCGCCGGCGCAAGCGCGAACAGCACCAGGCCGGCGAACGCCAGCAGGCACGACGGCAGCACCAATCGCCGAAAACCGATCCGGTCGATCAACCCGCTGAAGACCAAATCCGATCCCACCTGCACCGAGAAGTTGACCGCCACCAGTGTGCCGAGGTGGATGTACGACAGGTCGTAGAGCCGCATCAGGGGGATGAACAGGATCGCCGTCAGATTGGTGATGATGGCCTGGACGAAGATGCCGGTGAAACACGACAGGGTGGTGAGTTTGTAAGCGCTGGCTTGCATGGTTGTTGCGCGGGTCGCCCGCGGATTCTACCCGGCATTGAAAAGAAACACCTCGCGGGCTTGACAAACCCGCGAGGTGTATGCCCATCTGCGCCCCATCATCAGGCGCATGACACTCAGGCCGCGCGCTCGTCCGGCTGCATCAGCCCGAGCAGGTTGCCGTCCGGGTCGCGGATGTAGGCCAGCCAGCCCATGCCAGGCACCGGCATCTTCGGCAGGGCCACACTCGCGCCCAGCGAGACGGCTCTAGCGACGGTGTCATCGAGCGATTCGACCTCGGCCGTGCATACAAACGCATTCGGCGATTGCCCCTCGTCGGGGCGCTGGCTTTGCCTCGGCGCAAGGCCGCCGTTGATCCCCGGCTGATCGGCCGGGCCGGTCTCGATGAGCCAGTACTCGACACTGCCCCACTGTGCGAATTTCCATCCAAGCAGCGCGCTGTAGAACGCGATCAGCGCCTGCGGCTGTGACGCATGGATCTCAAAGTGGACGATACGCGACTTGTTTTTCACCGGTTACCTCCTTTGACACAACACTCGATTCCATCAACCGGCCGGCAAATCGGATTCGCGCCGGCTGCACCATCCCAGTTTAGAACTTTTGTTCTAATCCGTCAAGGCGGACACCGACGCGCCGACGCCTGTCACAAACGCGCAGACTGGGCAACCGGCACTGTCTTCGATTTCGTTGTACAACAAACACACGATGACTGAGCATCCTGCACCCGCCCCAAATGTCGTTGTCTGCCTGTGTGACCAATTGCGCGCGTTCGAGGTTGGTTGCTATGGCAACCCTGTCATCCGCACGCCCAACATCGACCGGCTCGCGTCCGAAGGCGTCCGGGTTGAAACAGCCGTGACGAGTTTCCCGGTGTGCATGGCAGCCCGCTCGGTCGCGCTATCTGGCCAGTACAACCGGCGCTGCACCGGCGGCGTGAGCAACGTGGGCACGCTTTTGCACGGCGGGCGATCCTACATGCCGCAATATCCCGATCCGGGCCGGCCGCACTTGAAGGAGCCAACCCTGCCCGAACTGCTGCGCGACCGGGGCTATCACACCCGCGCCATCGGCAAATGGCACATCCACTCCTGGCCGCACGATATCGGCTTCGACGACTATGTGATTCCACGCGTGCATCATTGCCACACCGGCCAGCACTTCATCGAGAATGGCGGGCCAGAGTTCGTGCCGGCCGGCTACAGTGTCGATTACGAGTGCGAGCGAGTCGAGCAATTCCTGGGCCAGCGCCGCAACGCAGCGCAGCCCTTCTTCCTGTACTACAACATTTCGCCGCCGCACTGCCCTATCAGCGACGCGCCAGAGGAATATCTGACCCTGTACCGGCCAGAAGATATCCCCCTGCGGCCCAATGTCGATCTGAGCCGGCCACTGCCCGATCAGGATCACTGGCTCAAGGTATACCGTTGGGACTTCCGCTACTACAACTTCCATCTGCCCTACACCGAGGACTTGCCCGGCGACTACACGCTGCGGCGCGCCATCGCCGAGTATTACGGACTCACGACCTGGGTGGACGACTGCGTGGGCCGGCTGATGGCCGCGCTGGAACACAACAGGCTGGCCGAAAACACCATCGTCGTGTTCACCTCGGATCACGGCGACTACCTGGGCAGCCATAATCGGGTGCAGAAAGGCGATCTGCACGAAGAGTCCATTCGCATCCCGCTCATCTTCCGCTGGCCGCGCGCACTGCGCCCGCGCGTCGTTCGGGATGGCGTGGCCGGCCTGGTCAGCCTCGCGCCCACATTGCTCGACCTGATCGGCATCGACCCGTCGGCGCATATGCACGGGCAGAGCCTGACCCCCGCGCTGCGCGAGGACGCGCCGGCGCCCGACTATGCGATCATCGAGACCGCCGCAAGCGTTGGTATCCGCAGCGCCTCGCACCTGTACAGCCTGCCGTTCGTCCCCGGCACGCGGCAACTGGCCGGCACGCCCAACTACTTTTTCGATATGACCGATGATCCCTGGCAGATGCGCAACCTCGCCGGCGCCAGTGAGCAGATCAACACGGCCTGGCAACTCGACAAGGCGCTCCGGCATTGGGATGCGGTCACTCCCTGGATGGAGGAATAGACCCGATGACGAAACCTGACACAACCATCGCCAGTTATCCCTATCCCCGTTCAGCCACTATCAAGGGCCTGCAAGTTCACATGGTCGAAGACGCCATCCAGCTTGGCGTCGGTCATGCCGGCCTGAATCTCAATCAGGGCACGATCATGCGCCCGGCCGCGTCCGACACAACCATCACCCACCTCATGGACGGCCGCGAGTTCTACTTCGACGGCGAGTACCTGGCGCGCTATGACCAGAGGGTCAAGGAGCTGTCGGATCGCGGCGGCGTCGTCACCCTCATTCTGCTGAACAGCCCTCGGTGGGATGGCGTCGAAGTCTACCCCGAACTGCGTTCCACGTTGCTGCACCCCAACTACAACCCGGAGGGCTTCATCAGCGCGTTCAACACCGTCACGGAGGAAGGCCGGCTGCACTACAAAGCATTCATCGAGTTTGTGGCCGCGCGCTACACCCGGCCCGATCAGCAACATGGCCGGGCATGCGGCTACATCATCGGCAACGAGGTCAACAGCGCCTGGATCTGGTGCAACGCCGGCGAGAAGCCGGTGGACGACTATGTGGCCGAATACGCCGACGCCGTGCGCATTGCCTTCGACGCGGCGCGCAGCCGGTATGCCCATACCCGCGTCTACGTATCGCTCGATCACCTGTGGAACAGAACTTACCAGGACAACCCCATGCGCTTCTACAAGGGCCGCGACATCATCGACAAACTCAACGGCATCTTCCAGCGCCAGGGCGACTTCGACTGGTCGGTGGCCTATCACCCTTACCCCCAGGACCTGACTCGCCCTGACTTTTGGAACGACGACACGGCGCTAGACTCGTTCGATACCCCGCGCATCACCTTCAAGAACATCGACGTGCTACCACGCTATCTATGGCAGCCACAATTGCGCTACCAGGGCAAGCTGCGCCACATCATTTTGTCCGAGCAGGGCTTTCACTCTGACGAGACTGAGGCTGGCGAGCAATTGCAGGCCGCAGCGTATGCCTATGCGTACTGGAAGATCAGCCGCGTGGCCGGCATCGACTCGTTCATTCTGCATGCTCACGTGGACAACCGCGACGAGTTCGGCCTGAACCTGGGTCTGTGGCGGCGCGACAAAACGAGCGACAACCCCAGCCAACCCGGCAGCCCGAAGCCGATCCATGCCGTCTTTCGAGACATCGACGGCCCGCGCCAGCAAGAGATCCTGGACTGGGCAAAGGGCATCGTCGGCGAAGCGAACTGGCGTTGAAGGCGCGACCCGGGCAAGCCCGGCGGTTTGCCCTGCATGGGCGCAGATTGCAAACACCTGCGGGAGGATGTCGTATGAAACGGAATCGTAGGCCGTTGCTACAATGACGCCGAAGTTGCCCGATCTGTTGACCTGCCGGTCCGGAGGCCGTTGATGATCGAGTCATTGCAAGCCATTCATCCTGTTGCTCTGGCATTCTTTGCCACGCTCTATACCTGGGGCATGACGGCGCTGGGCGCCGCCGGCGTCTTCCTCTCTCGAACCGTCAACAAACGCACGCTCGACTTGATGCTCGGCTTCGCCGCCGGCGTGATGATCGCCGCCAGTTTCTGGTCGCTGCTGGCGCCGGCCATCGAGATGGCCGAGGCCAACGGCGTGCCGGCCTGGGCGCCGGCAGTGGCTGGCTTCCTGGGCGGCGGTGGCTTCCTGTGGGTGATCGATCGCATCCTGCCCCACCTGCACCTGGGTCTGCCGATCTCGAAAGCAGAGGGCATCAAGACGTCGTGGCAGCGCAGCGTGCTGTTGGTGCTGGCGATCACGCTGCACAACATCCCCGAAGGGCTGGCGGTTGGCGTGGCATTTGGCGCAGCAGCGGCCGGCCTGCCGGCAGCGACGCTCGCCGGCGCGCTGGCGCTGGCAATCGGCATCGGCATCCAGAATTTCCCCGAAGGGCTGGCGGTGGCAATGCCGTTGCGCGGCGAGGGCATGTCGCGCCGGCGCAGCTTTTTCTACGGCCAGCTTTCTGCCGTGGTGGAGCCGGTGGCAGCCGTCATCGGCGCGGCGGCCGTATTGCTCATGCAACCTATTTTGCCCTATGCGCTCAGCTTTGCCGCCGGCGCGATGATCTACGTCGTCGTCGAAGAACTCATCCCCGAATCCCAGCAGGGCGAGCACTCCAACATCGCCACATTTGGCGCCATGACCGGCTTCGCGGTGATGATGATGCTCGATGTGGCCCTGGGGTGATGTCGATTTTAGGTTTTGGATTTGTAATTGCGCGTCGCGCCAGAGCGCCCCTGCCCTGACCGGAGTAATGTTTCAACCTGCGAGGAACCGATGAAAAAGCTGAGACTGTCCGAAGTGCGCTGCTCCTCATCGCGCCTGCTACCTGACATCCTGGGCGACGCGCGCGTGACCGGCGGCGGGGTCTACGTGTTCAAGCCGGGCGAGACGGCCCACCCGGAGCCACGCCACGCCCACGACGTGGATGAAGTATTCATCTTCATTCAGGGCAAAGGCGTCATTCCGATCGACGGCGTCGAATATCCGGTCGAGACGGGCGACGTCGTCATCGTCGAAAAGGGCGAAGATCACCACACCCGCAGTTCCGTCGAAGACCCGCTCGTCGCTGCATGGTGGGTGCTGAATCGCTAAGAGCCGGCCCGAACAGGCGAAAAGTCCCGCGCCATCCGCACATTCAGCATTCGATTCTTGTGATGCCCATGACCACTTCACGCCAGCGCATGATCGATGCGCTCACCTACAACCGGCCTGACAAGATTCCGGTGGTGTACCATCCTTCGCCGGCCGGCCTGCACGTGCACGGCCAGAAGCTGCTCGACCTGTTCAACCAGTACCCGCCCGACAACCCCGTCGTCTTCGACCGCATCCCCCACCCCCGGCCAGAGACGATCGACGCGCAGGGCAACTATCACGAGGTGCGCACCGACGAATGGGGCACCACGTGGGAGTGGCGCATCTTCGGGCTGTACGGCCACCCCAAAGGCTTCCCGCTGGCCGACCTCGACAAGGCCGAGCAGTATGTCTTCCCTGCCCCGCCGGCCATCGGCTGCGCCGGCTTCCTGGCCGACCGCGCGCAGGTCGAACTGGAGAAGCAAAACTACTTCGTCATCCGGGGCGGCGCATCCATCTTCGAGAAGTTGCAGGCCCTGCGCCCGATGGACGAGATCATGGTCGATCTGATCACCGGCGACGAACGCCTCATCGCCGTGCTCGACCGCCTGGTCGAGCACATGCATCAGGTGATCGCGTACCAACTGGCGATCGGCGCAGACGGCGTGTTCTTCGGCGACGACTGGGGCGGGCAGACCGCGCCGCTCATCTCGCCGAAGCTGTTCCGCGAGGTGTTCAAGCCGCGCTATCGAGAGTTGATGGCGCCCATCCAGCGCGCCGGGCGCGCAGTGTGCTTCCACTCGTGCGGATTTCTGGGCGAGATATTCGACGACCTGCTGGACCTGGGCATCGATTTGTTCTGGCCGCAGATTCTGCGTTACGACGAGGACGAGTTATTCCGCAAGTGCAAAGCGCACCAGGTGGGCCTGTATCTGCATCCCGACCGGCAGCATTTGATCCCGCGCGGCACGCCGGCGGAGATCGACGCCCGCATCGCGGCCTATGCCGACACGTTCCGCGCGCTGGGCGGGGGCGGCATCTTCTACGTGGAGATCGAGAACGACGCGCCGTTCGAGAACGTGCGCGCGCTCATCGAAGCAGTGCATCGGTATCGGTGAGCAGGTTGAGAATTGCGGGTTGTGTAATCTTGAAACAGAGTCAATTCGCTCGGCGGCGGCTGAGCCTGACAAGGCGGCATCGCTCTGACGATGGGCGGTGGTAGAGACCCGGAACAAGCCGATCAACGTCTGGCCAGTGGCAGATACGCTCTCCAAATGGGCAGCGCACCCGTGATGGTCACGATGCGTCGATTGCCCGTGTCGGCGACCACAATGTTGCCGGTGGGATCCACCGTGACACCATGCAGCCGGTTGAACGCGACTGCATGACCATCGTTGGGGCCGGTGTATTCGCCCAGGACATGGCCATTGCTGTCCAGGACCTTCACCATGTCGTGACCCGTGTCTGCAACAATGATGCGATCGGGGTCATAGGTTGCGACACCGGCAGATCCGCTCACGTTGCCGGTGATACTTCGACTGAAGCTCAGGCCGGCGCCGTCGAAGTCCAGGATCTGAAGCCGATTGTTGCCACTGTCGACCACAACGACCTGGCCGTTCGCGTTGACCGCCAGCCCTTGCGGGTTGCTGAACTGGCCGGGGCCGTTCCCGAACGATCCATAGGCAGCGATGAATGTCCCCTTCTCGTCGAATACCTGAAGGCGATGATTGCCACTGTCAGCCACCAGGATGCGGTAGGCACATGTGTCGCTGTTGCCGACCCGTGGAATATCGCTGATGCGGAACTCGTCGATGACCGCATTGGCTTGCTCGCCCGGCCACGACGCCGAGCCAACGGACAGGGTGGGCGCCAGCACATCTGGCGGATGAGTGTCCATCGTCGCGCTGCGCTCCTCTCCATCCACGAACAGATGCATGCTGTCGCTGCTCCAGGTCGCCGCCACGTGATGCCATTCCCCGGCCTGCCAGTGCGCGACGTTGTACGCCGTGCCGTATTCGTTCGCGCTATCCCACATCAGGAATCGCAGGTTATCCGCGCCGTCTTTCTGGATGCGCAAGCGGTTGAACCAGGTGTCGCCGGCCTCAAAGAAGATGTAGTTTTGCCCATCGTTCCCATTCCACAACGGTTTCACCCAGAACTCGATCGCGCCCTGCGCGCGGTTCAGGTTGCCGGACGTGGTGTACGTCAGCGTATCGTTGCCATCGACCTGCGCGCCTTGCGCGTATCTGCCGGCCACAAACGTCGTCCCACTGGCGTTCCCGATTTCGCCCTGCGCGCCGGCATAGCTTCCATCGAAGTGAAGCAGCAATAACGTGTGGGTGTCAACGTCATGCGGCCCTTCGATGGTGCATGGGTGACCCCACATCGCAACGCCGGCCGGGGTCTCGAACTGGCCCGGCCCCGATCCTCGCTCGCCGAACTCGAACAGCGGGTTGGCCTGGCTGTCCGCAACACGCACCGAATGACGGTCGGTGTAGTAGTCGGCCGGGTGGCTGATCAGCAGCCGGCCCAGTCCATCCACCGCCAGATAGCGCGAATACTCCAGATGGTAGTGAGGGCTGCTGATGCTCTGGATGTAGCGCCCATCGGCCCGCTGCTGCATCAGGGCATAGCCGTTCTGCGGGTCGAGGACTGTCCTGATTCCATTCGAGGCAATCCCGACGGCGTAAGGAGTCACCAGACGCGGCGCCCAGACGAAATCGCTGAACCCGCTTTCGCTGCCACCCGCTGCCGTGACCGCATACACCCGATTGCCGTCGCCAGATGGGTCTGAGAAGCAAAGTTCCGTCAACAAGTTGCTGACCCGCTCATAGGTGAAAGTGGGCGGCGCCGCGCGGTGTACGTAGTAACCGAGAATGCCGGGCGAGGGACTGGCGCGCCAGCACAGAGACGCCTGATTGCCCTCGATCTGGGCGGATGTGATCTGCGGCGGGATGGGCGCAACAGGCGGCGGCACGTGCGATGTGATGACGAAGGTGTGGCTCACCGTATGGCCTTGCCAATACGCCAGGTTGAACGCCGTGATATCCAGCCAGGCAAACTCCTCGTGGTTGCCCTTGCTCAGACGCATCAGGAAGCGGTTGCCTGTGCCGACCACGTCCACGACGCCGAAGGGGTTATCGCGCAGGGTATGTCCGGTGCGCGTGGTGATGCCGCCACCAACAGGGCGGTTGCTCAACAACAGACGACCATCCGCGCTCGTGGTTCCGCTGATCTCCGGTATGTTGTCGATACTCAGTTCGCCCGTCCAGCCGGGCGGCCCGTTCCGCTGATACAGGGCCACCTGCACGCCGCCGGCCGGATTGCCCTGATTGTCCAGGATGAGCAGGCGATTCTGTTGAGGAATGTCGAACTGATACTCGCCATAGTAGCCCCGGCGATAGCCCTTACTGGACGAAATGCCGCCGGCGCTGTGGCTGGAGTAGAGATGGTGATCGGTGTGCGGCGCGATATCGCCTCCAAACATGACATCCCAGCGCGGCCAGACAAAGCCGAAGTTGGATGGCGTTCCCCGCTGATCGACCACGCGCACGCTGGTGGCATCGATATTCAGGCTGTACAGGTCGATCAGACCGACCTGATGGCTGAGTTCGTGAACCAGACCCCAGTCAATATCTGTGACCGGGTCATAGTAGCCACTGACTACCCGATAATCTGCCTCCACAAACCAGCCGCCGTCGCTCGCGCCTTCATTGATCGGAGGGGTGGGCGTTACCTCGATCGAGTTGATGCGCACGCGCTCCGTGGCTCCCTGCGGCGTCGTGGGATAGACCGAGTTGGCGAACGCCCAGTTCATGGCCGCAATCTGCCGTTGCAGCCAGTCCTCAGCCGAGTACGTGAACGCCGGATCGAGGGGGGTATTGTAGGCGTCGTACATGGCCGGCGTCAGCGCGATGCGGAACCCGAGCGCGTTCGTCCGATCCTCCAGGTTGTTGTTCGTCTCGTAAGTCTCGGCGATTGCGTTGAGCGGGTCCACGACGAACTGCACGCGATGGTCGTCCAGCACCCGCTCGCCGGCCATCATGTGCGCCCACACCCACTGATAGGTGGCCGTGCCCCAGGCTCCAGGCGCCAGAGCCGGATGTGTGCCAGACATCACCTCGACACCATCGATCAGCCACTGGTAGGTGAAAGCCGGGCTGGCCAGCGTGCCTTTGTTGACGATGTGGGCGGTGAAAGTTACCCCCTCGCCCAGCGAAGGCCAGCGCTTCTCGTTCTCCGTGCCGGGGCAGAGAGTCGGGATGCCATTCGGGTACTCAATGCAATACGACCAGTACATCGGGGCGCGGTTGATGAAGGTTACATCGAGGTCAACGCCGGCCGGCGGGTCGAGAGGCTTGCTCATTCCTGACCTCGAACGCCAAACACGCTGCGCCGGGTAGCCGCTGCCCGGCAACGTCTGCCCACGTTGAAACTGAGTCAGGTCGAAAGGACGATGCGGTTCGTTCCCCGACCCCACTTGCTGGGCATGCGCAACCCCGCCCGGCGCGCCAACACCAACGATGGCAAGCCCAAGCGTCAGCGCAACCAGACCAACTGTGACAGGTGATCGCGATTCCATAGTTTCGCCTCCAGTCAACGCGGGGTTACGCCTCGCTGCAGCAGCCGCCTCGGAGCAACAACCCGACTGTGCAGGCACTGCTGGTGAAGCGCGCGCCCGCGCTTCCACTCGGCGCGTCGAAACGCTGCTGGGACAGCCATGCGACGGCCAGCCGGACAACGATCCACCCGGTTATCTGCGTGCGCCGGCAAGGTCCTGCGACGGCAAGCCCCGAGGCGGCGCACAGGATTCGGGAGACAGGATGGCAGGATGAGCGTTTTGAAACTGCTGCGCGTCGCGGCGTGTGCCTCTCGGATCGCAGACAAGTTCTGCTCCGGCAAAAACCAGGACGGGGAACGAGACCCTATGGCCGGAATCTGTCAGCGTTGTTGGGCGGCGCTGTGAGCGGAAACACAACGCCCGGCCAGATGGATGGCTACCCATACCACGCGAAACGAAGCGCCCAGACACAAAATCATAATACTCCTTTCCCAGGCGCATCAGCCGCAATATCGAGTCACCAGACGCCGCCGCTCGCCATCTTTCAGAACACGCTCTCAACCTGCCGGCCCTCAAACCGGCGTCCTCTGTTACAGTCGGCCCCATGCCAACGACGACCCAACCTCATTCCGC
>DAOUDB010000255.1:0-13396 GCA_034431495.1 Thermoflexales bacterium | reverse complement strand
TTCTATTTCACGCTGGCCGGTGCTGATGCGCCGGCCACGCCGGCCGGCGCTGATTCGTGAGCCGGCCGCTGGCGGCGTCGCCGTGGGCTGGCCGGTCATCCTCATGCGGATCGCGGGCGTTCCTGTCGAGACCGACATCACTTCTAAACAACTTCTGAACAAGTGCCGGCTAATCTCATCTGGGGCGCAGCCTGGGTGGTATGCGCGCAACGAATACGTGGTTCATATGTTCCATCGAAAAAACAACTCCACAAAGCCGGGGGATGCGGCGGCTGCCGCTGAGAGTAATCTCAGTGGCAATGGCCGCGCGACCGATTCGGACGCTATCGTGCGGATCGAAGACGTGCACAAAAGCTTCATCATGGGCAAGGAGGCGGTGCCGGCACTTCGCGGCGTGTCGCTGTCCGTGCGGCGCGGTGAGATTCTGTGTCTGATGGGTCCCAGCGGCAGCGGCAAGACCACCCTGCTCAACATTGTGGGTGGGCTTGATACACCCAGCCGCGGCCATGTCATCGTGGATGGCGAGAATGTCGTCGCACTGAGCGAAGAAAAGCTGGCCCAGTTGCGTCTGCGCAAGATGGGCTTTGTCTTTCAGAACTTCAACCTGCTCAGCAACTTCACCGCGCTGGAGAACGTGATGGTGCCGATGGTCTTGAATGGCCGGCGTGATGTCAAACGCGCCCAGTTGTTGCTGCGCACTGTGGGCCTCGGCGATCGCATGGGGCACTATCCCAGCGAGCTTTCAGGCGGCCAGCAGCAGCGTGTCGCTATTGCGCGCGCCCTCGCCCACGATCCCCCCCTCATCATCGGCGATGAAATGACCGGCGATCTGGACACCCAGACGGCTTACGAGATCATGGAACTGCTCGCCCAGATCAACCGCGAGCGCGGCGCCACCGTCGTCTTTGTGACGCACGACCCGCGCATGAGCAAATTTGCCCATCGTGTCATTCTCATGCGCGATGGCCGGCTGGAAGATGCGCAGTCGGCGCCCATTGCTGCATCACCTGTGGAAACAGCCGGCGCGTTGACAGGTGGGTGACCCGATGAGTTTTCGATACGTGTTGAACTCGCTCAAACGCCGCAAGTTGCGCGCGTTCGTCATTGTGCTCGCCTTGACCGTTGGCGTGGCCCTGGTGGGCGCGTTGCTGGCGTTGGTGGACACGCAGGCTCAGTTCAGCCTGCAGTTACTGGGCAGTCAGACTGGCGGCTTTGACCTGCGCATCACGCGCAGCGATCTTGCCGACTCAACCTTCTTCCCCATTGACGATGTGGCCACGTTGTCTGCATCAGCCTATCAGGAGACCGCCGCCCTACATCCGCGTATTCAGGTCGGTGTGGAGGCGCGCAAGGCAGGCGCTATACAAGGCGAAGCGTTGACCGTCGTGGCCGTCGACTTCGCCACCGACAGTCTGGTTTCGATCGAACAGAACACCGCGCAGGCAAGCGGTGGCGTGTCCGTCGCCGGTATTCGGATTGGCGGTGGCACCAGGGGCGGCGCTGCGCGAGGCATGTCACCACCTGCCGGCGGAGGACCGGCGGGCGGAAGACCGCCCGCTGGTGGATTTCCCGGTGACGGCGCGCCGCCTGACGCAGCGATGTCGGAGACCGGCAGCCGCCGCATGGCTTTTAACCAAAATCTGTTCGGAGTCTATCCGCCGCAAACCGGCCAGATCTTTCTGGACAGCACCACAGCAGGCAATCTGGGTGTGCGCGTGGGGGATGAGATTGTGTTGTCCTATGCCATCCCGGCTCCACGCGAAGCGGGCAAGCCAGCCGTTACCGGCGTCAGTGCGCCGCGCGTCGAAGCGGTGTTTCTTGTGGCCGGTTTCGGCACACTGACCGGCCTGGGCAATGGGGTGAGCAACCCGGCGGTGATGAACCTGACCGATGCGCAAGCCTGGCTTGGTCAGAGCGGACGGGCTAACCAATTGCTGCTGGTGTGGCAGGCGTCCAACAAAGCGTCAACTGATGCGCGCGCCACGGTGACGCAGGCGCGCGCGGTCGGCGAACAAGTGCGCGCCGCCATCCAGTCCGCCCTGGGCGCCGATTACGAGGTTAGCCTGCCAAAGTACACCAATCTTGAAAATGCGTCGCAGGCCTATGTCTTCACCCAGATCTTCATCACCCTCTATGGCATCCTCAGCATGGGCATCATCGGCCTGATGGTCAATGCGCTGATGACAACGACGGTGGCTGAACAGCAACATGATCTGGCCGTGTTGCGCGTGATCGGCTCGCCGCGCGCGCGCCTCTTTCAGATCGTGATCGTCGAGGTGTTTGTGCTGGGGGCGGTGAGCGTCGTCCTGGGTTTGTTGCTGGGGCGCGCAATCAACGACTATCTGATCGTACCGATTGTGCTGGCGAATCTGAACTTGCCGGCCGGTGTGCGCGCCGAGTGGACGCTTCAGACCGCCTTGATTCCCACCGCCATCACTGCCGCCGTGCTGGCGCTGGCGACCATCAGCCCGGCCCGCGCTGCGGCTTCCACCAAAGTCATGGTGGTGCTGAATCCGGCTGCCGCCGATCAACCCACGCTGGAAGACCTGGCCCGTTTGCGCGAGCGCCGCGCTGACGGCGGTCTGTTGATCGCCGGCATGGTGCTACTGGCCTTCAGCGCGGTCATTCTGATTGCCCTGCCCACCATCTTCACGCGCGGCAATTTCACCGGCCAGGTGGTGCTGCAATTCAGCGCCCTATTGCTCATGGTGGTCGGCATCGCCCTGCTGTTCTATTTTCTGACCACCCCCCTGGAGCGTGTGCTGATTGCGCTTTATCAGGCGCTGAACGCCAGGGCCGCCTTCTTTGCCGGGCGCTACGCCCTGCGTGGCAAGGGGCGCAACGCGCTGATCTCGCTGATGGTGGTGATGAGCGGCGTGCTGCCGTGTCTGCTGGCGACCCAACTGGCGTTGCAAGACGCCAATCTTGAAACCGATTCCCGTTTCAGCAACGGTGCGCCTGTGGTGGCGCAGGCCAGCGTGTCGATGGGCGGCTTCCCGGTCTTTCGGCGCTTTGGCCGCGAAGAAACCGAGTTGAGCGATGACGATGTGTCGGCTGTGGTCGGCCAGCCCGGCCTGCAAACGGTCGTCGGCGTGGCCGCCAATCTGTCCGACATGACGGTGGGCGATCAGATTTCACTGCGCACAGCGCGTGTCAACTTGATCGGCATCGGCGGCGACTTGAACACAGTCTTGTACCCCGATCTGTTTGGCTGGACAGAAGGCGACGCTGCGGCGCTCACGCGCATCCTCACAGACCCCGACGCTGCGATCATCTCGGAAGGGTTGAGGGCGGCGCTCGATTTACATGTCGGAGATCCATTGCGGGTCGTCGGCAAGGGCGTCGATCACGTTCGTCTATTGACGATCGTCGGTGTGCTGGCGCGCGCGCCTGGCTTCAGCAACTACTTTTCCCGCAACAGCAGCGACGCCAACGGCAGCGGCGTCTTCATTCATCTCGACACCTACCGCGATCTGGCCAACGACCCGGCCAATGGGCCATACGATCCAGACAAGCCGGTGCTGACCCGCTTGTTTGCGACGCTTCAACCCGGCGTCAGCGAGACAAGTGTGCTGCGCGAGTTGCGCCAATACCTGAGCAGCGCGAACAGCATGAGCGTGACTGCCACGTCGGAACAGGTGGCCCAGGCGCGCGCGCAATTGCAACAGGGGCGTGTCTTCATCGTGCTGCTCACACTCTTGTCGATGGTCACAGCCATCTTCGGCGTGACGGCGGTGATGTATACCGCTGTCAATGCCCGCCGGCTGGAGATCGGCATGTTGAAAGCGATCGGCTCGGCCAAAGGGGTGTTGCGCGGCGCATTTATCGGCGAGGCGGTCATCACGACGCTGGCAGCCGGTCTGGCCGGCATCCTGGCTGGCACACTGCTGGGCTATGTTTTCGTCGTTGCCCAGCGTATTCAAAGCGATCAGCCGCTGTTGCTGGCCTTTGATTTCAGTACCGCCGGCCTGATTGTCATGCTGGTGTGCCTGGCCGCCGTCTTCAGCGGTGCGTTGGCGACCCAGCCGGTCATCCGCCAGAAGGCCGTCACGATCCTGCGCGAACGATAACCCAATCCATGATCGAAATGCCCAAATCAAAGGTGTTGCATGGAGGCAAATGAGTGAAGAGGCAAACCAACGAAATCGCGCTTGTGTGCATGCTGGCGGCGAGTCTGGCGCTGGCGGCCTGCCAGGGTGACGCCGCGCCTGTGAGCGCGCCGGCCCAGACGAGCGCGACCGAGGCCAATCAGATGCGGGCAGCGCGCGATCGCGCAACGGGGCGCGCTGTTCCCACAGCATTGCCAACGCGCGCCGTGTCAGCCGGTGTGCGCGTGGCGGTCGAAGGTGTTCTGGCGCTGGATGCCCCGCTGGTGTCAGCGGCCTTCGATGCCGCCGGGCGTGTGACGGCAGTGTATGTGTCGCCCGGCCAGTCGGTGCGCAAGGGTCAGGTGCTGGCCGAACTGGACGCTGCTGATCTGGAAAATGCGCTGCAATCGGCGCGCGAAGCGTTGACGCTGAAGCAGCTCCAGATCGAGAAAAGCCTGGCGCCGGCTTCTGCCGGCGACATTGCCAGCGCCAAAGCTGCGTTGAACTCGGCGTATGCCGCGTACAACGCGCTCAAGCAGGGCGCCTCGGCGCACGATGTGGAGGCGGCGCTGCGCAACTGGAATCAAGCCAAAAACTCGCTGTATTCTGCGCAGCTCAACCGCGATGAAGTGTGCGGGCGAAAAGAAAACACCTGCGAGCAGGCGCAGTTGAACGTGCGGGCCGCCGAGTTGAGTGTGGACACGGCCTATCAGCAATACGTGCAGGCGCAACAGCCGGCCTCGCAGAACGACTTGACCAAAGCGTGGTCCAGCGTACTGCAAGCCAAAGCCAATCTGGCCGCGCTGGAGGGGGGCGTCAGCGAAGCCCAGCGGCGCGTGTTTGATTTGCAACTGCGACAGGCTCAACTGAGCGTCGAACGCGCCGAGCGCAATCTGGCCGCTGCCCGGTTAGTGTCTCCGTGCGACTGTGTCGTGCAGGCTGTTTCGCTCAGCGTCGGCGCGGATGCCGCAAACGGCAGCGTCACTCTGCTCGATCTGTCGCGCGTGAAGTTTCAGACAACCAATCTGACCGAACGCGATGTGGTGAAGTTGCGCGCAGGACAGCAGGCCGCTATCCGGCTGAAGGCGTATGACCAATCGTTCAGCGGGCGGGTGGTTGCTGTTCTGCCGCTCTCTTCCGGCGTTCAGGGTACGGCAGCCTTGTACACCGCGTTGATCGAACTCGATGCGGTAGATGCGATATTGCGGCCCGGCATGACCGGCCAGGCCGAGATCAGCATGGATTGACATGAGGGAATCTCTGTTGCATTCACAAGCGAGAGGGTTGGCCGCGGCATTGTTGACTTTGTTGACTGCCTGTTCGTCGGGCGAGTCGTCGCAACAGGCCGCGCCGTCTCAAGCCCAAAATCCGATGCGAGCCTTTGCTGCGCCTACGGCGCTGCCTACGCGCGCCGTGGTGACGCGCAATCTGGTGTCGGTCGAGGGGGCACTGGCGCTGGGAACGCCGGCCATCACGCTGAGTTTCGAAACCAGCGGCAAAGTGGCGGCCGTGTATGTCTCGCCTGGACAAGTGGTGAAGAAAGGCGACCTGCTGGCGGAGGTAGAGGACACGGCGCTGCAAGACGCCGTTGTTGACGCTCAACTCTCGCTCGACTTGTTGGAAGCGACTATCGATCAGCAGAGCGTGTCAGCCGACGACGCAGAGATTGCCGCGGCTCAGGCGGCGCTCAATTCTGCCAATGCCAGCTATAACGCCGTCAAAGCCGGAGTTAGCTCGACGGAATTGGCGCGCAGCCAGAATAACCTCGACGCGGCCTGGTTGCGCTATCTGTCTTCAAAAGCAGCGCGCGATATTGCCTGTGGCGGCAACGCGCAGTCCACGCGCTGCCAATCGGCAGAAGCGTCGCTGGGAAATGCTTACGAGAGCTGGCTGGCGGCCAAAAACAGCCATGAAGCGCTGTTGGAGCCGGTTTCGAGCAGCGCGCTGGCGCAGGCGTATGCGTCGGTAGCTTCGGCGCAGGCGCGACTTGCCTCGTTGCAGGCCGGCGTGTCCGAAGCGCAACAGAAAATCGATCAGGCGCAGTATGACCAGGCCCGCGCCGCATTGAAGCGCGCGCAGGATAATCTGGCAAAGGCAAAGCTGCTTGCGCCGTGCGATTGTGTCGTTCAGCAGGCGCACGTTGCGCCGGGCAGTCGCGCTGCCGGCGTCGCTTTCACGCTGGTGAATCTGGCCGATCTGCAATTTCAGGCTACCCAGCTGACCGAGCGCGATGTCTCGAAGATTCAGATTGGCGCGCCGGCGACGGTGCGTCTGCGCGCCTATGACGATGTGTTCACAGGCCGCGTCAGCGCGGTGTTGGCGCAGTCTTCCGGTGTCCAGGGCGACACGGCCCTCTTCACGGTGCTGATTGCGCTCGATCCGACGAACAACATGCTGTTGCCAGGTATGACTGGGCAAGTGGACATCCAAATCGAATGACGCGTGGTGTCACAGCCGGCTGCGGTCGAACTGCCTGCGTCTGCGGCGGTCTTCGATAATCCCGCTGAGGATGAGCAGGATCAGCGTGTCGAGCCAGCCCAGGCCGGCCATGACCAGGAATGCCACCACCGCCTCATCGGCGGCAGGGCAGCCCGCGCCGGCGCATAATCCTTGCGCTTCGAAATAGGCGCCTAGCTGCCGCCAGATCAGCAGCACGATTGTCAGCCCAATAGCAGTCGAGCCGGCAATGTTGCCCGCTGTCGTGCGCCCTTTCAGCCAGAAAGGCAGCGCCACCAGGGCGCCCAGGGCGCAGGGCAGGGCCACCACAAACAAGGCCCAGATGGCGATGACCTGAAGCGTTGACATGGCGCGGAAAGGATAAGCCGCAGGTTATCCGCTGTCACGCCGATCACCGGTCCGGTTTGTGTCGTCTTGTGGCCGGCCCGACGACGGCCCGCGCTCGTCTTTCTCCACCACGCGCGCCCGGCCTTCGATGATCTCCGGGTCGCCTCGCTCGACGCGCCGCTGCTCCATCGCTTGCGCGATGCGCGCGCGAAGGATTGCGATCAGTCCGATAGCAACCAGGATCAGCCCGAGCGCCACGACGATCAAGATCACTGTTCGCATTGCCGGTATCCCGTTTCATGTTCTGCGATAGCATGGGCCATCGCATCGTTGTAGTGATTGTATCCAGACCGGGCCAGAAACCCGCTGCGGCGTGAATCGTATGCAAAGCGATCTGCGCGCAGAGGGAGGGCAAGCCGGCATGCAAAGTCTCATAAATTCGTGCCGTACCAAGTCTCATGAAACCATACCCCTTGCAAGGGAGTAGGCAGTGGCAGTTGAAACGGCTTCGGAGTCCGAATGCGTAACAGGGCAAAGGCCAGGATATCTTCCTGTACGCTGGTCGCACCCCAATAGGGATGCGCTTTTTTCATGGCAAGGGCTTGCTCCACCCACTCCGGCGGATAGGCACTCAATATTCCAGTGGAGCGACGACCACGTTTGGGTGGCGTGCTTTGTTTTGACGCCTGCGCCAGTGCTTGCGCACTGTGTAGAATGAACAACCCAACTCTGCGGCAATCTCACGCAAGCAGAGACCGGTCTGTTTGCGCTGCTCTATCTCTTCTTGTTCGGCCGGCGTCAGCGTCTGTCTTCGACCTGTCATCGGCTTGCCTCCTTATGCGGCAAATTCCGCACACAAGGGGCGCGACTTTATGAGATTGTCAAGGCACGAAATAATAAGGCTCTACACTCAGACTCGCCCCTACAATCGCGCCCATACCCTGCGGGCAACCTCTTGTGCTTTGGCGCAGATTTCGGCGTCGTCGAGTGTCAGCAGTTGCCGATTGCGCATCAGCCAGCGCCCGTTGCACAGGGTGTCGGTGACCATGCCGCCACTCATGCCAAACAGCATGTGCCAGGGCGCGTTGCCGGCGTTCAACGGTGTGTACGGCTGATAGTCCATCAAGATGAGATCGGCCGGCGCGCCGACTTCCAGCGCGCCGGTCAGTTCCGGCCAGAACACCTGCCCGATGCGCGTGTTGTTGACGTAGGCCAGCCGCACCACTTTGTCCGCCCCCATCGCGCGCGGATCGCGCCGGCCCAGTTTGTGGATCATGTCGGCCACTTTCATTTCGGCGAAGGCGTCGTTGCTGAAGCCGTCGTTGCCCAGCCCAACGCACACCCCGGCCTCCAGCATGGTTTCGATTGGCGCCACGCCAACCCCGTTGTTCATGTTGCTGCGCGGCTGATGAACCACTTTGGCGCCGCTTTCGGCCAACAACGCGATCTCGCGGTCATTCACATGCACGCAGTGTGCGCATAGGGTGCGCTCGGTCAACGCCCCGCGCGCGGCCAGTCGCTCGATCACGCGCATCTGGTATTTGCCCAGTGCGTCGTCTTGATCGGCCTGATCCTCGGCGACGTGCAGATGCAGCGGGATGTCGGCTTCATTTGCGGCTGCCACGCATGCGTCGAGTGTGGCGTTGCTGACGGTGAACGAGGCGTGGATGCCGACGGCGGCTCTGAGGGCGCCTGATCTGCGCTGTGAGACCTGTCGCGCAAAGCGGGCATTCTCTTCGATGCCGGCCCAGGCCCCTTCCAGCCCGTTGCGATCGGTCACTTCATAGCACAGGGCTGCGCGCAGGCCGGCTGCGTTTACTGCCTCGCCAATCACGTCCAGCGAGCCATCGATCGCGTTGGGGCTGGCGTGATGATCGATCAGCGTGGTTGTGCCGTGTTTGATCGCGTCGATCAGACAGACCAGCGCCGAGTATCGGACAGCTTCGAGGTCGAGCGCCAGGTCGAGCCGCCACCACAGCCGCTGCAGAATCTCGACGAAATTGCTGGCCGGCTCGCCGGGGATGGCCATGCCGCGCGCAAATGCGCCGTAGAAATGGGTATGGGCGCAAATGTTGGCCGGCAGGATCAATTTTGGATTTTGGATTTTGGATTTTGGATTGGATTGTTGATTGCGGCAGTCGATGACGGTGGTTTCGGACGCGCCGTGTCGCGCCAGCAATTCGGCGCTGGCGCCGAGGTCTGCGATGATGCCATCGCGCACCAGCACCGCGCCGTCCTCGATCACCTGATTCGGTTCGCTCATGGTGAGCAACGTCCCGTGAATGATGAGCATCATTCCTCCTCGTCCATCAAAGTCACAAAACGCGCGCCATCGGCGCTGCTTTCAACCAGTTCGCTCACATCGAGCGCATTCAGGAAACGGTCGCCGGTGGTCTGAAGAAAAGTGATGCGCCGCCATTTGAGCGATGGGATGGGACGCGAGAGGCGCTGCAAAGGACCAAGCTGCATCTTGTAGTACAGGTCGCGCGCGCGCGGATGATCCGGCTGATCGGGGAACAGATCGACGCGCCGGACCAACTCGTGCCCCCGCACGTGCGCGTATTCGTGGATAGCCCATTTCTCATCGCCGAAGGCGGCGGTGAGGTAGAAGGCGAGGATGTCGGCCAGGTAGTCGGCCGGCGCGTGTTTGACCGGCATGCGATACCAGTGATCCCAGCGCGCAATTTCCAGGTCGCGCGGGTTGTTGATCACGCACACCAGAATGCGGGCTTCGGGGACAATCATGGCGATTTTGGATTGAGGATTTTGGATTTCGGATTTGCAGAGCGCAAGCGCAGTGTTTTGATCGATGCAACTGTCATCGCCGGCGCTTCGTGTATCTCACACAACAAATCGTTGACGCGCTCTTGTTGAATGATCTCCGCGTCCACCAGCAACTCGATCCAGTACAAGGACTCGTCAGCTTCTTCTTCAACGATTCCCAGTTTCGCCAGCATATCGGCTGTGGATTTGGCGCGGCAGGCTGCGCGGTAATTCGCGCCGATGGATGTGCCTGAGCGAAGCAACTGCCTGCCGATCACATCTGTTGTGTTGCCGCGCGGCAGCGCAGCCACCAGCCGGATGATACGCAGCGCGATCTGATGTGCGCGATTCCTGAACTGGCGCTCGTCCATGGTCAAATCCAAAATCCAAAATCTAAAATCCAAAGTCGGGCGCGATGTTGTCATCGTTGGGCGGCTGGTAGGCGCGCACAACATGCCAGTCGCCGTTTTCGCGCACAGCGGTGAGGTTGAGCAGGATGGCGCGCCCGGCGTCGATGACTGGCATCAGGTCGGGCGCCAGTGACGCCTCGCTGTAGGCGGCATCCCAGTCATCGGCCGGCGCCACCACGATCTGGATGTGCGCGCGCAGCAGCAGCGAATCAATCGCTTCGAGCAGCCGGCCTGCTTCCGGCTCATAACCTGCAGCCGGCGCGGCACGCCTGGCCGAGATGCCGGTGCCGCGCGCGCCCCAGTCGATGATGACCCACCCCGGCAGTTCCAGCCGCGCGCGCTGGGCCGGCTCCACATCGCCATATTCGAGTTTGATCTGTATGTGACATTGGCAGGCGTCAAGATTGGGCTGCCGGGACAGCCAGCGCCCGATCGCCGCGTCCAGTTGAGAAGCCAGCATAGGAATGGAGTGATTGAGTGATTGAGCGGTTGAGTGATTGACGACTGGCTAATCACGCAGGGCCAGGATGCGCCGGTCGATCTCAGGGATTTTGGCCTGTTGCGCCAGCCACCATTCCGGGTCGAGCTGTGCGTTCAGCTCTTGTACCGTTTTGCCCTGTTGCTCGACCCACGTGTAGTACTTCAGGTTGTGCCACTGCCGGCGATTCTCCGGCGTGCCGTCTTTGAACCAGTCGGTTTTCTGGTTGCGCAGCAGATGATCCACGGTGGCCTGACAGTCGGCTGCGCTCAGCGGGCCGTGTTGTTCGGCCATCCACTGCATGGTGGAGTGGTAGCGCGCCACCGTGTCGGTCGCTACGGTGACGATCAGATCGCGCCGGCCCAGCCCGAAATGCTTGGCCGTCTTGATCGCGCCGATCAGATTGCACACGCCGCTGATGCCAAAGATGCCGGCGATGGCCTGCGCGTCGCTCTCGCTGATCCCGTAATGCTTCACCAGCGCCGCGCTGCCTTCCGGCTGCGTGAACACGCGCAGGACGAGCAGGCACTCCATGTCATCCACACAGGCCAGGCCGTCCATATTCGTCACGTGGTGGATCCACGTCACGTGCTTATCGCCGATGCCCTGAATCTCGTGGCTGCCGTAGCCGTTGTTGTAGAGGGTAGGGCACTGCACAGGCTCCAGGCCGACGATCTTGCAGTCGGGGAACGCCTGCTTGATGCGGTCACCGGCAGCGATGGTGCCGGCGCTGCCCATCGCCGAGCAGAACGCCGCGATGCCGCGCGTGCCGAGTTGCGCGCACAACTGCTGCTCCATCTCCAGCGCCGTGTTGCCGGTGACGTGGTAGTGAAAGCGGTAGTTGCCCATCTCGGCGAACTGGTTGAGGATGACGATCTGGCCGGGGTGCTCGCGCGTGAGCCGGTTGCACTCGTCGTAGATTTCTTTCACGTTCGACTCGCTGCCATAGGTTTTGGTGTAGCGCGCGCCGAAGTGTTCGATCATCTCGAAGCGTTCGCGGCTCATGCCTTCGGGCAAAATCACCATGCTGTCGAAGCCGGCCCGCCGGCCCACCCACGCTCCGCCGATGCCATAGTTGCCCGTGCTGGGGAAGACCAGCGTGTGTTTGGCCGGGTCGATCAGCCCCTCGACATAGTGCTCGATCAACACCGAGTACGCCGGCCCGACCTTGTGGCTGCCGGTCGGAAAATCTTTCGCCGTTAACAAGACGATCTCGGCGTCCACGCCGGTGAGCGCGTGGGGCATGACGAAGGCGTTGATCGGGCGTTCGCCCGGCGCGCCGGCCTGTCCTTCTGCCGGCGGTTTGCGCCAGTTGATGTTGAACAGGTTGACGGGGTCGAGCGGGTCTTCCACGCGGGCGCGGTCGGCGCGGGCAAGAATGGCCGGGTCGATCGTCTCCGGGTGCAATAGCTCCTCAAAAGTCGGCCACACGATTTTGGATTTTGGATTTGGGATTGTGGAGTGTGCGCCCATACAACTCGATTTTGGATTTTGGATTTTGGATTTGGGATTCTGGATTGTAGCCCTGCTCGACGCGCGCTTCTCAAACCTTTAGAACCTTGCCGAACCCTACCAACCCTCAGCCCTGGATCGTGAACAGCACGCCGGCGAAGGGCGCGCTGACCGGCCCGGCGTACTCGGCGGCGGCTTCTTCGATGAACAGTGTCTCCTGCCCTTCCTCGTTCACGTCGAGGTGAACCAGCGCCAGGCGTTTCACGCGCGCGGCGGCAGCGTGCCGGCCGGCAATTTGCGCCGTGCTGTGGCCGAACGCGCCGCCGGCCAGCTCTGGCTTCAGGCGCGCGCTGAATGTGGCTTCATGCACCAGCAGGTCGGCGTTCTGTGCCAGCGGCGCAACGTTGTCGCATGGGCCGGTGTCGCCGGTGAACGCGATGATCTTCTGCGCCGGCGGCGCGCCGATCTCGAAGCGCAGGCCCAGCGTCGGCGCGTAGGGCGAGTGCGCCATCGGCCATGTGCGCAGGGTGATGTCGGCGTCGAACGGCAGACTGGCCGGCGCGTCGGTTGGCAGAGCGATGCGTGGCGCGGCTATCGCCAGTTCAGCTTCGCTGGCCAGCGCATGTTGCATGATGCCATCCAGCGCCGTCAACACGGTTTCGCTGGCGATGATGCGCGGCAGCCCCACGCCGGCCGGCGCTTTGAACAGCCGCCACAACATAAGCATCGGATAGCCCAGCGCGTGGTCGGCGTGGGCGTGGGTGAAGCACACGTCGTCGATCTGGTGCGGCGCGACGCCCGTCTCGTGCAGTTGCTGGATGATGGCCGGCCCGCAGTCGATCAGAATGCGCCGGTCGCCGACGCGCAGGAGATAACAACTGGTGGTTCTGCCGTTCAACCCCATCGCCGGGCCGGTGCCGAGGAAGAGCATCTCGATCGCTTTGGGATTTTGGATTTGGGATTTTGGATTGGGGATTGGGGCAGTCACAGGTTTCGGGTCTCCAGGCGGCAATTGTAAAGGATGAAGCAGGCGGGAAGAGGGTAAGCGTTGTTCATGGACCGTGGGTTCGCCGCAGCGGGATGAAAATGACGCGCGTCGCCGATGACAGCACATGCACGTGACGCTCGCGCCGGTCGCGGTCACCGCCTGAGCATATTTCACCGGAGGCGTCAATCGTCAATCGCTCAATCGTCAATCTCCAACTCCAATCGTCAATGACTCAATCGTACAATAGGCCCCTATGACGATGCGCGCCATCCCATACGAATCTCAACTTTCCCCAGACACGCTGGCTTTTCTGCGCCGGCTGCCCGGCCGGTTGCTCATTGGCGGGCAGTGGACGTCCGCGCAGGCCGGCCATACCTTCACCACCTACGAGCCGTCCACCGGCCAGCCGCTGGCCGACGTGTATCAGGCCGAG
>DAOUDB010000254.1:0-5837 GCA_034431495.1 Thermoflexales bacterium | reverse complement strand
ACTAGCACACGCCACCTGAAACCATGGCCGTATGTCGAGCCGAGGGCAAATGTTGCCCACCCAAGTGATCGAGCGTTTGTTTGATCCAGTTGCATTTGGAGGAAAGAAGGAATGAGTATGTCCAACAGCCGCAAGGCGCAAAGCGCAAAGCTGAACCGCCGCCAGATGTTGAAGATCATGGGGACAGGCAGCGTAGTGCTGGGTCTGGCTGCCTGCGGACAGGCCGCTACACCGGCCCCCGCACCCACCGCAGTGCCCGCCACTGCTGTCCCTGAACCGACCAAAGCTCCTGAGGCCGCCCCCACAAGTGCGCCAGAGCCCACCGCCGCGCCGACTGAAGTGCCCAAGGTAATGGTCAACAGTGTTGGCAAGCAACTGCCCGCCGACGCTGCCCCGCCAGACCAGCAGATCTATCTGTTGAGCGGCGGCGGCAACCCCGGCACCGATGGTCAGATCACCGGCAGCGTGTACAACCGCTCGGGTCTCGCCGACCTGTACGCCCTCCCGCTCACCCGCATCAATCACGACTTCGAATTGATCCCTTCCGCCGCCACCGAGTGGAGCGTGTCTGAAGACGGCCTGAAGTGGACGTTCAAGCTGCGCAATGACCTGACCTGGTCGGACGATAGCGGCGTGCTGAACGCCGATGACTTCATCGCCACCATGCGCCACATGGCCGATCCGGAGACCGCCTACGACTTCACGTGGTACTGGGACGCCGGCAGCGGCAACATCAAGGGATTCGGCGACGCCGTCGCGGGCAAGATCAAGCCGGAAGAGATCGGCATCAGCAAGGAAGACGACTTCACCCTGATCATCGAGACCAGCGTGCCGACACCGTACCTGCCGCGCCTGGGCATCTATTTCATGCCCTTCAACGCCAAGGCCCTGCAAAAGGCGCTCGACGAGTACGCCGGCGACCCCAAGATGCGCCGACAGGCCGCCGCGCGCTATATCATCGACCCCGCCCGGTGCGTGTCGTGCGGCCCATTCATCGTCAAGACCTGGGAGCCGACCCGCTTCGAGGCCGTGGCTAATGGCAAAGCAGCCGAGGATGTCAAGCCACTGCTCGAACGCGTGATTGCCACGCCGTATCCCAACGCTTTCCAGGCCTATCAGGCCGGCCAGATCGACCATGTGGGCGTCGGTTCAGCCGCAGACCTGGAGACTGTGCTGAACGACCCCGTGTTGAGCGCAGAGGCCACGCCGGATGTGGGCGATTTCCGCACCGATTACTTCTTCTTCGATGTCACCACGCCGCCCTTCGACAACATCAACTTCCGCAAGGCGCTGGCTCACTTGCTCGACCGCGACTCGATCGTCCAGTTCATCACCAAGCCGTTGCTGGCCCGCCCGGCCTACTCCTTCCTGGCCCCCGGCTTCCCCGCCGCCAACGGCGAAGCCCTCAAGGACATCCAGAAGTACGACCCCGAGCTGGCCAAACAGGCGTACGCCGAGTCCGGCCTCACCGTCGACAAACTGGTGCTGACTTATCGCAACGACTACGCCTTCTATCCCGCCATCTGCGCCGCCTACGCCGACGCCATCAAGCAGACCCTGGGCATCGAAGTCGAGATTCGCCCCATGGTCAGCAAAGACTTCATGGCCGATCTGCTGGCCCGGCCCACCAAGATCGCCTTCGGCGCCATCTCCTACGGCATGGACTACCTCGACCCGTCCAACATGCTCAGCGTGTTCAAGGGATCCGAGCAGGGCGGCCGGCACGTATGGAACGACGCGCGCTATCAGGAGTTGCTGGTGCAGGCCGGCTCGATGACCGACATCGAGGAACGCACCCGCCTGTATCAGGAAGCTGAGCGCATCCTGGTTGAGAGCTATTCCACCATCTTCATCGTGCACCGCACACCGGTGAACCTGTGGAAGCCCTACCTGAAAGGCCCCGGCTTCCAGCCCGGCAAGATCAACACCAACCCTGGCTGGGCCTGGCCGGCCAACTCGGCCTTTACACCCTACTTCGAGACCATGTACATTGGCGCCGAAGTGGGCAACCGCTCGATTCCGTAAGCTGCGATCCACAGGCTGGATCCGAGGAGTGGGGACGAGTCTCGCCCCCACTCCTTACGTTGTATTGACAACGCCTGACTCCGAACTTCTCAACCATGGCTCGCTATCTTCTGTTCCGCCTGCTCGGCTTTCTGTTTGTGGTTCTGGTGGTGTCGTTCATCACATTCTTCCTGATGTACAACACCCCCGGCGGCCCGTTCGACGAGACCCAGATGCCTCTGTCGCCGGCCGCCAAAGCCAACATCCGCGCCAAATACGGCCTGGACCAGCCGTTCTACGTGCAGTGGTTCAACTACATGGTCAATGCCGTGCAGGGCGACTTCGGTTACTCGTTCCAGTTCATGGGCCGCAAAGTCAGCGACCTGTTTGCCAGTTACTGGGCCAACAGCATATTGCTCGGCGTGCTGTCGGTGGCCTGGAGTTTCCCGCTGGGCATTGTTCTCGGCATCGTCGCCGCGCTCAGGCGCAACTCCATCACCGACTACGTCATCCGCACGTTATCCCTCGTCACCAGCACGCTGCCTGTGTTTGCGCTCGTCTTCTTCAGTTTGGCGATCTTCGCAGTCTGGCTCAAGTGGCTGCCCTATGGCGGCTGGATCGATCGAGGCGGCGATCTGCGCACGCTGATCCTGCCCGTGTTCATCTTCGGGCTTGGCACGGTCGGCGCGTTGGCGCGCTACGTCCGCTCCGGCATGCTCGATGTGCTCGGCCAGGATTACATCCGCACCGCGCGCGCCAAGGGCCTGCCGCGCCGGATCGTCATCGCCAAGCACGCCATGCGCAACATGATGATCCCCATCGTCACCCTGTTTTTTCCCGTGCTGACCAATGCCATCACCGGCTCCGTGTTCGTCGAGATTGGCTTCGTGATTCCCGGTATCGCGCGCTTCTTCCTGGACAGCGTCAATTTCCGCGATTACCCGGTCATCATGGCGACCGTCCTGATCGCCGCCACCATCCTGTCGGTCACCTACCTGCTCACCGATATCGCCTACACCATTCTCGACCCGCGCATTCGCATTTCGTAGAGGCAGCCGCTCATGGCAACCCTGAGATTAACCAAACCTAAAGAGACCGCCGAGACCGGCTACAAGCCGATGACGCCCTGGCAGCTCGCCATACGGCGCTTCAAGCGCAACAAGCTCGCCATTATTGGCGCGGTCATCGTCTTCCTCTTCGTGTTCATGGCTGTCTTCGCGCCAATCATCTCGCCTCACCCCTACGATCGGACGAACATGTTCCGCATCTTCACGCCACCCGGCGTCGCGCCAGAGTATCCGCTGGGCACAGACAACGTCGGGCGCGACTTGCTCAGCCGGCTGATCTGGGGCGCCAACACCAGCTTCATCGTTGGCATCTCTGCCCAGGCCTTTGCGCTGACAGTCGGCCTGTTGCTGGGATTCCTATCCGGCTGGCTGGGCGGCTGGATGGATTTTGCCGTCAACCGATTGATCGAGGTGGTCGGCTCGATGCCGGGTCTGCTCTTTCAAATTCTCGTGATGAGCATGATCGGCAACGGCATCCTTAATGTCACTTTCGCCATCGCCATCCTGTCGTGGCCCGGCTTTGTCCGCATTGCACGCGCCCAGGTGCTCGCATTCAAAAACCGCGACTTCATCGACGCTGCGCGCAGCCTGGGAGCCAGCACGCCTTTCATCGCCTGGCGACATATTCTGCCCAACATCATCAACCCGATTCTCGTTGCCATCACCTTCGGCATCCCCGGCTTCATGCTAGCCGAAGCCGGCCTCAGCTTCCTGGGACGCGGCATCAACGACCCGGTGCCCAGCTGGGGCAAGATGCTCTCCGATGCACAATACTACGTCCAGAGCTACATTTACATGGGCCTCATCCCCACCGTGCTGATCGTCGTCGTTTTTCTGGGCTTCTCTTTCTTCGGCGATGGCGTGCGCGATGCGCTCGACCCGCAGTCGGATCAGGCCAAAGCCTGATCCCAGAGCGCATAACTCGCCACAGCTACCCAATCACAAAAAGAAACCCGGCTCGCAATGAGCCGGGTTTTCTGATACTGCGCGCACAATCTGCGCCTACTTGACAATCAACTTACCGTTCAGACGCGTATAGTAGCCCGGAAAGGTGCTAAAAAACTGATAATCGCCGGGCGGCGGCGCATCGAATGTGATCGTCTCGCTCTCGCCGGCTTGCAACATGCGCGTATGCGCGATCACATTGGTGTCGTTGGGCTTCAGATAGCCGTTGGACACGCCGGCTGTCTGACCGTCGGTCACCACACGCAGCATCTGTCCAAAGCGCGTCAACACCCAGTTGAATTGCTTGTCCGTGGACTTGTTCACCAGGGTCACCGACACCCGCGAGCCTGCCTCAACTTCCAGAACCACCTGGCTGAACTGGATGTTGTCATCAGCGCTGATCTCGAATTCGAAAGTCTTGCCGGTGCTGGCAACCGGCGTTGGCGTCGCACTCTCGCCTCCCCCACAGGCAGACAACGCCACGCCCAAACCCAACAGGCCCAATCCCATTCCGCCCAGCCGCAGAAAAGGACGGCGCGACATCAATGAACGCATTGCTCTCCTCCGCCTTTCGTTATCAAATCTGATTCTTCACGCCAGCCGGGATTTTACATCGAGAAGCCGTGAAGACGGCAGTTTCAGCTACGCCGGCTTGAATTTCACCTTCACATCATCAACTGGCGCGCCAACCACATCGATATCGACCAAGCGATTCGTCCCCAGACCCATCTGCGCTGCCAGCGCAAAATGATTGTCGCTGCGCGTGAAAGGCCCGGTCATCGGCCCGGCCTGCGGGTCAAAGCCCATCAGTGCCGTGCCCACCGCATCCGTCGCCAATGCGTTCACCCCGGCCACCAGAAGATGCGCTTCCACTGCCGACATCGTGCCAATCCACGGCCCTTCGCCGCCATCCGTTGTCTTGATGCCGTCGATCAGCGCATAGTGAATCGGTCGCGCCCGGTTGAGGTCCACGATCACGCGCGGCAGGCGCTTGCCCACTTCATCATCGCTGCCGTGCAGCGCCGAGCGGTAGTTGTGCTGCGGGTTGAGGCGGTAGAACCGCGCCGGCACCAGCCCCACCAGGTTCTTCATTGCCAGCGTGATGCCGGCGCTGTAGTGGCACTTCATCTTGGGCACAGACATGAACACGTCGCATTCTTCGAGAATGTGGTTGAACGTGAAGTCGGGGTAAATGAACGCGCCATCGCCGACGCTGATCTGCGCATAGTCTTTGTACGGCGCAGTCATGTTCAAATCCACCAGCTTCACACCCAGATCCGCCGCCAGCGCCTCGTAGCCCCACTCGGTCCAACTGGCGTTCTCATACACAGACTCGACGATAGTCACCTCGCGCGCGCCGGCCTCTTTCACCGCCTCGACCAATGGGCGCACGACATTGGGATGCGTGATGTAGCTGTCGATCGGCGCAACGCCGGCCAACGGCCGCACTTTCACCCCACCCGTCAGGTTGACCTTGATGGCGACGCGATCACCGCTCTTCACGACGCCACGCAGCCCGCCAGTCTGGTCGATCAGATCGCGCACGATCTTGCGCACAGCAGCCTGGTCGTAGTCCATGGCCTGCGCCACAGCCACTCTGGGCCGCCCGGCTTGCTCGACCCGCGCGCCGGCCTGGGCCAACGACGCGCCGCCCGCAACGGCCGGTGTTTGCGCCGGCGGCGCAGACACGCGCACTGCCTGACACCCTGCGGCCGCCATTCCAGCCGCCGCAGCGCCCAGGGCGCCCAGGAAAGATCGCCGCGACATGCCCCGGCACATCGTATGTGATCTGCAGTGATGACTCATGGGTAATTCCTCCTG
>DAOUDB010000253.1:0-26071 GCA_034431495.1 Thermoflexales bacterium | reverse complement strand
GTCGAGATGGTGGCCGAGTTCGATCTCGTGCCCGCGGCGCAAAGGCTGGACGCCTTTGGCTACAAGGCGGTGTACAACGACGCGCTGATGGAGGTGGTGAACGATCGCATGGCGCGCATCCAGCGCGGCGAGCTGGCGTCGTCTGATTTCATCATGAAGGGCGCGATTCCCTTTCTGGAGGCGTTGCGGGCGCGCGGCGTCACGCTGTTCCTGGCCAGCGGCACCGATGAGGCCGATGTGATCCGCGAAGCCGAAGCATTGGGATATGCAAGGCTGTTCGATGGCGGCATCCACGGCGCGAAGCCGGGCAGCCGGGCCGACAGCAAAGAGGCTGTGATCGGCGACATCATCGCTCAGATACAGGCCGCCGGCCTGAGCGCGGCGGGTGCCGGCTTTTTGGTGGCAGGCGACGGGCCGGTTGAAATCCGCCTGGCCCGCCGGCTGGGCGGACTGGCGCTGGGGGTTGCCAGCGATGAGGCGCGCCGCTTTGGCTGGAATGACGCAAAACGCCGGCGCGTCATTCGCGCCGGCGCGCATGCCGTTCTGCCCGATTTCTCGCAGTGGCAGACAGCGCTCGATTTTCTGTTCGGTGGGTGAAGTGATCAGTACACGCTCTGATCCACGTTGAATGCCTGGCAAATGGCGCGAATGTCTTCGGCTGACAGGCCCTCTCCCAACTCGCCGTTCACCAGATTCAGGTACTCGTACCGCGCGCCGATCTCGGCGTATTCGATGCGGTCGGCGGCGCGCTTGACCGAGGCGTCTGAGCGCGCCATCACACCGTGCTTGGCCCACAGGACGACGCGATGCTGGCGCAGCTTTTCCACCGTCGCAGCCATCAGCGCCGGCGAGCCGGGCAGGCGAAATGGGATATAGCCGATGCCCTCCGGCAGGTTGATGATCGACTCTGGCTGCCAGCGCAGCAGGTGCTGGTTCAGGTAACGCTGGTCCTGGTAGCGCGGGATGTGACTGAGGTATGTCAGGTGCAGCGGCTGGGCGTGTATGACCGCGTGGAAGTTGGTCTTGAAGTTGATGACCTGATCGCGGTGCACGGCCAGATGCGAGTTCAACTCGCTGGTCAGGCGGGCGAACAGCCGGCGCGGCGAGGTGTATTGCCGGGCAGTCTGGCCGTCGGGGTTGATGATGATGCAGCCGAGGTTGGCGGCGGGGTCGTCCTTGATCTCGCGCAGCCGGCGGCCTGAGCCGGTGACCAGACATGCGGCGCCGGCCATTTCCGGAAGGCTGGTGGGCAGCTCAATGGTCTCGTCGTTGGGAAACTGCCGGCGCGGGTCAACCTGCCAGCCCATGTACACCGAGATATTGCCGGCTGCGCCCTCGCTGGCTTCGATTTCAGCCAGCCGGCGGCCGGCCTGGCCGATGAGATCCATCAGTTCACTGAGTTCGGGGTAAGGCGCTTCGATCGGCATGATAAGGGAATAGCCTCCTGCTTGTTTTGACAGATTCTAGCATTCACAATGCGGATGCCGGTGGCTGAGCAGCTGAGCCTGCTGAAGCCGCCGACATCGTCGAGCCTTTGCCTGAGCTTGCCTAAGGCAACGACTCGACCCATTGGCTTGTCCGGCTACAATGGCGTTCACGAGGAGTCCTCATGCAAGTAGTTCAGGAGTTCAGCGCCCGCATCATAGACAACGTGGAGTCTGTCATCATCGGCAAACGCGACATCGTGGAGTTGCTCATGGTGGCGCTCTTGTGCGAGGGGCATGTGTTGATCGAAGATGTGCCCGGCGTGGGCAAGACCATGTTGGCCCGCGCGATGGCTGCCAGTCTGGGCGGCGGGTTCAAGCGCTTGCAATGCACACCCGACCTGTTGCCCAACGATGTGACCGGCGTGTCTGTGTTCAACCAGCAGAGCGCGCAGTTCGAATTCCGGCCCGGCCCAATCTTCGTCAACATCCTGCTGGCCGACGAGATCAACCGCGCCACGCCGCGCACGCAATCGGCGCTGCTTGAAGCCATGCAGGAGCAGCAGGTGACGGTGGATGGCGTCAGCCGGCCGCTGCCCCGGCCGTTTCTGGTGCTGGCAACCCAAAATCCCATCGAGTACGAAGGAACCTTTCCCCTGCCCGAAGCCCAGCTCGACCGCTTCCTGATGCGCCTGTCGATGGGCTATCTGCCGGTTGCACAAGAGCGGCAGTTGTTGACCAATCTGCGTCGCGAGCATCCGATCACACAGGTGCGCCAGGTGGCAGACAGCGAACGACTGCTCGAGCTACAACGCCTGGTGTGGGACGTGCATGTGGACGAATCGCTGCAGGACTATATCGTCCGGCTGGTTGCCGCAACCCGTGATTCGACCGATCTGGCGCTTGGCGCCAGCCCGCGCGCCAGCCTGGCCCTGTTCAAAACGGCGCAGGCATTGGCAGCGTTGCGCGGGCGCGATCACGTGATTCCCGATGATGTGAAGTATCTGGCGCCCTTCACGTTGACGCACCGCCTGATCGTCAAACCTGAATCGGAACTGCGCGGACGCACGGCCCGAACGATCTTGTCTGATATCCTGGCTGCAACGCCGCTCAAACTCGAGTTGTAAGGCAGGCGATTCGCTTAACTGTGCAGGCAGCGTTGCCACAGGCGGGCTTTGATCCGGCCATGATGCGATGGGCGTCAAGTATCTCTATCTGGTCTTCTTTCTGATCGTCGCTGCGGCGCTGTTGCAAGCAGATGCTGTTCTGACGGCGTTGTATTTGCTGGTCGGCGCATTTGCCATTGGGCGATGGTGGAGCCAGCGCGCTATGGCCGGCGTGCAGTTTAAACGCGCCTTCGCCAATCGCGTCTTTCCGGGTGAGAAAGTGCCAGTGCGGTTGGAGGTGACCAATACCAGCCGGCTGCCCGTGATCTGGCTGCACTTGCGCGACAGTCTGCCGGTTGGCATGGGGATCAGCCAGTTTCAGCAAGTGGTCTTTCTGGGTGGGCGCCAGACGCGCGTCTTCGAGTATGTGTTGCAGCCGGCCCGGCGTGGTTTCTATCAGGTCGGCCCTCTCTCGCTCTACTCTGGCGATGTGCTCGGCTTGCTCGACACCCAGCGCCGCGAAGGTGGCGCGGATCATCTGACGGTCTATCCCAAAATCATTTCGCTGACCCGGCCTGATCTGCCCTCGCGCACACCGATCGGCAGCCTGCGCCACGCGCATCCCATCTATGAAGACCCCAGCCGCGTGTTTGGCAAGCGCGACTACAAGGTGGGCGATTCGTTGCGGCGCGTCGACTGGAAATCGACAGCGGCGCTGGGTCGGCTGCAAGTCAAGCAGTTCGAGCCGTCCATCTCGCTGGAGACGTTGGTGCTGCTCGATCTGTGTCGCGCCGACTTTGACGCGCAACGCTGGATTGACGCCACCGAACTGGCCGTGGTGGTCGCGGCCTCGCTGGCGAACTGGGTCGTTGGGCAGAAGCAATCGGTGGCGCTGTCGACCAACGGCAAGGACCCCCTGGGCGCAGAAGCGCCGATCCATGTGCCCATGCGCAAGGGCCGCGCGCATCTGATGCGCGTGTTGGACGTGCTGGCGCGGGTGGAAGCCACCGACACGATGTCTTGCGATGAATTGCTGCGCCGCGAGCGTCCCCGTCTGCCATGGGGCACGACGGTTGCTGTCATCACCGGCAAGGTGAACGACGCGCTGTTCGATGAGTTGTTTGCGGCGCAGCGCGCCGGCATCAACAGCGTGATCGTGATGTGCGGCCCGGTCAGCCATGCCGACGATGCGCGCCGGCGCGCCCATCGATTTGGCATCGAGGCCTATCACATGCGTTCGGAGCGTGAGATGGATGTGTGGCGGCGCTGATGTCTTGACGCCGGGCGCGGGATGATGAACGAGACAGGATATGAAAATGCCTTCTGACGACGGGTTGCTGCGCGAGCGTTTTGTGCTCTCGGTGTTGATCCGGCACGCGCTGGCGGTGGTCATGGTGCTGTGTCTGGCGCTGGCCTGCATCGATCTGGCGCAACGTCTGGCGCCGGCGCTGCCGGTGGGCCTGCTGGCCGGCTTCAGCGTGGTCGTGTCGATCGAAGCGATGTACGCCGCCCACGTGCTATCGCGGGGCAGCGTGTATGGCCGCAGCGCCGCGACCTATCGATTCACCGAGTGGGTGGTCATTCTGTTGTCGCTCAAGCTGGCGCTGTATGCGACGCGGGGTTTCGACCAGTTGTGGTTCGATCTGGTTGCATGGCAGAAAGACCTGACGCTGTTTTTCATGGATGGCGAGTATCTGGCCGGCATCGTGCTGCTGCTGATCGTGTGGTTGACCAGCACGGTGTTCGCCGGCAACCTGGCAGACCTGGACGCGGATCCTCAGGCGCTGGAAGCAGAACGGGAGGCCGGCGTGCGCACCGAACGCGCCTCTGCGCGCCAGCGCCTGGCCGAGCAGATTTTTCTCATGGGCGGCGCTGTCGTCGTGATGATGATCCTCGCCCATGTGCAGCTTGCTGCCACACTGACCGGCTTCGGCTATCCTGAGCCGATCAGCGCCTATGCCATGATCTATTTCATCGCCGGCCTGAGCCTGCTGGCGATCACGCAGTTCACCTTGTTGCGGGCCGGCTGGCTGTGGGATCGCATGCCGGTCGTCCACGGCCTGGGTCAGCGTTGGATGTTGTACATGGCGATCTTCCTCGGCGTGCTGATCGCGCTGTCGTTGGCGCTGCCGACCGGCTATTCGGTTGGCTTGCTCGGCGTGATCGGTTACCTGATTGCGTTGATTGCCGGGTTGATCCAGACGCTGCTCTTTCTGCTGATGCAGTTGATCTTCGTGATCGGTTCGTTGCTGGCATCGCTGTTTGGCACGCAGCCGCCAGAGGAGCCGAGACCGATGGCGCCCCCGCCCATCGAGCCGCCGCAGCTTGTCCCGGCTGAGCCGGGCGCCCCTGATCCGTTGTGGGAGATTCTGAAGTCGCTCATCTTCTGGGCAATCTTCATCACCATTGTGCTGTACTCGCTGGCGCAGTTGCTGCAACTGCGCCAGGACTGGCTGGCGAAGTTGCGTCAGTTGCCGGGGCTGGCCCGGCTCTTTCGAGGGTGGCGCTGGTTGTGGGCGCAGTTGCGCGGGGCCGGCCGGAAGCTTGCGGCGCAGGTCGCCGAGACTGTGCGCAATCTTCGGGCGCCGACGCTGGCCCGGCAGGGACGCGCGCCGTCGGGCTTTGTCAATGTCAGGCGCATGTCGCCCCGCCAGCAAGTTGTCTTTTTCTACCTGGCGCTGTTGCGGCGCGGGTCACAACAGGGATATGGCCGGCCGGCTTCTCAGACGCCCTACGAGTATGCCGCCCGGCTGACCGGCGCATTGCCCGAAGTTGCAGACGATGTGTCGTCCATGACGGCAGAGTTCGTCGAGGCGCGCTACAGCGCCCACGAGATTGCCACAAACCGCGTCAGCCTGGTGCGGCGTTACTGGGAGCATATCAAAGCTGCGCTGCGTAACGCCCGGCGACGGTCCTGAGGCGTGGTGCGTAGCGCGTGGTGCGTATCGCGTGACGCACTCAATTACCAATCTCTCAATCCGTCAATGACTCAATGACTCAATCCCTCAACCCCTCAATCCCTCGATCCCTCAATCCCTCAATCCCTCAATCCCTCAATCCCTCAATCCCTCGATCCCTCGCTGCCTCGATCATCTCTGACAGCCGGCTGCCTGCGGCAAATGCGCGCGCCAGAAACTCACGCGCATCTTGCGCGGCTTCACGGTGCATGTTCGATTCCATGCTGACGCACTTTGCGTATGACGAACGCGCCATGATGCCGGCCAGGCGAGGCCAGTCCACCACGCCGGTGAATGGCAGACGATGCAAATCGCTATGGCCGTCGTTGTCGTGCAGATGAACGGCCACCAGCCGATCCTTCATCGCCTCGAGCTGGTCGAGGCCCCGGCCATGCAGGGCGCCATGCCCGCAGTCGTAGCACAGGCCGAGGAAGTCCGGGGGGTAAGCGGCCAGCAACGTTGCGATGTTTTCGTAATTTCCGCCGGCGTCGCCGGTGTTTTCGATGGCGATGCGAATGCGCCGCGACTGCGCGTATGGTTCGAGCGCGTCCAGAGAGCGGCGCAGTTGATCCCATATCAACGGGTCGTTGGCCCGTTCGTTCTGATCGGGTATGTGCATGACAATGGCATCGCCGCCCAACGCGGCGGTGAAGTCGATGCGGTTTTTCACCAGCTCGACGCCGGCCAGCCGTTCGTATTCAAGCGGCGATGTCCAGCGCTTCTCGCGGCCATCGGAGGCGTGTGTGTCGAGCAATTGCAGCCCGAACGCGCGCAGCCAGCGCCCGATCTGATCGATCTCGGCCGGCAGATACAGGAAGTCGGTGTTCCAGTGATGGCACCAGTGGATGTGCGAGAAGCCGGCTTCGGCGATTTGTCGCAGGTGCGGCTCTGGATTGCCGGTGTCGGCGGCATAGTCGGTTGTGATGGACAGTGACATGCGGCGCATTATCGCGCACGCGCGGCGTCACCTATGGCGCGCCGAGATATCTGTTCAGCCACGCCAGGGTTCGGCTCCAGGCATCGCGCGCCGCGTCGGCGTTGTAGCGCGCGCCGGTGTCGTTGTGGAAGGCATGGTCTGTGCCGGGATAGATCACCGTCTCGAAGATCTTGCCGTTCGCCCGCATTGCCTCTTCAACTGCCGGGATGCCCTGGTTGATGCGCTGATCGTTGCCGGCGTAGATGCCGAGCACGGCGGCCTGAATGCCGGGCACATCCTCTACTGCCGCCACCGGCCCATAGAAGGGCACTGCGGCGCGCAGATCGGCCAGCCGGGTCGCTACGCGCCACGTCACGCCGCCGCCGAAACAAAAGCCGATCATGCCCACACCGTCCGGGTTCACGTAGTCCTGGCTCTTCAAGTGCTCCCAGCCGGCAGTGAAATCGGCGATGAACTGCTCTGGTGGCGACTGGCCCAGCAGGCCCGGAATCTGCGAATCGTCGGTAATGGCAGCCGTGCCGCTCTGGCGCGACAACAGATCCACGGCCAGCGCCACATAACCGGCTCTGGCCAGGCGTCGAGTCACATCCTTGATGTGCTCGGTGAGGCCGCGATTCTCCTGACAGACGAGCACGGCGCGTCGTGGGGCGTCTGAGTTGGGCCGCGCCAGATACGCCATCACAGTTGCGTCGCCACTGGCGAATTCGATCATGCCGGCGATGATTTCGGGGTCGTCTTCGGGCACGTTCACCGAGGCGGCCGGCGCAGTTGCCATTGGCGTGGTCGCCGCTGGCGCCGGCGTGGTCGCGCTTTCGGTTGCCGCGACGGCAGGTTCAGGCTGTGATGTGGGCGCTGGCGCGGTGGCGGTCGCGGCCAGGCGCGGCGCAGGAGCGCAGCCGGCCAGCAGGGCGCTGGCGATGGCCAGGCTGCCGGTTACGCCGCCAATCAGTTTCAGCGTCTCGCGCCGAGACAGCCGGCCTTCCTGGTAGTCCTCCAGAAATTCCTCGACCAGATACTTCTGATAGTCATTCATCCCGATACCTCCCAGATTGAGCAGTTCAATGGTTGGCGAGCGGGATGAGCAAACCACGAGCGTAGTCTGAGAACGACCTGAGCGAGCGCATGCCGCTGGCGCTCAGCAAGAGCAGTGTCGTTGTCCCTGGCGTGAATGGGACAGGATGGGACATCACCTCGCGCTTTTATGCGGCCGGGATGTCGCGGATCAGATTGGCTACCACATCGTAGCGACCGAAAGCCGGGATGATGTACACGCCGCGGACGATTCCCCGCAGCGCCGTCAGCGTCTCGAGCGCGATGCGCCCACCCTCGGTGCGGGTTTTCTTGCCGACGGCTTGCAGCCGTTCCACCAGTGCGTCGGGCACGAACATGCCCGGCACTTCGTTGCGCAGAAATTCTGCGTGGCGCACACTCGCCAGCGGCAGCAGGCCGGCCAGGATGGGCAGGCGCAGCGGGCCGTATTTCGCCTGATAGTGCTCGATAAAAGCGCGCGCCTTGTCTGCGTCGAACACCGGCTGGCTGAGGGCGAAGTCTGCGCCGCTGTCGATCTTCTTGCGTAACAGGATGGCTTCCTTATCGAGATCGGCTGGGGTGAGGTTGACGGCCACGCCAACGAAGAACGCACATGGCCGGCCGATCGACGAGCCGGCGCTGTCCACGCCCTGATTCAGTTTGCCTTTGATGAGCTGGGCCAGGCCGGTGGGCACAATGTCGTGGTGATCGTAGGCTTGTGGATAGTCGCCGATGGCGGTTGGGTCGCCCATCACGACAAACACATTGCGGATGTTGAGAGCATGGGCGGCCAGCAGGTCGCCCTGCACGCGCAGCAGGTTGCGGCCGCGCACCGGGAAATGCAGGACTGTCTCCACGCTGGCGCGCTCTTGCACGCGATGCGCCACGGCCAGCGCGCTCATGCGCAGGCGGGCCATTGGCAAGTCAGAAATATCGAGCACGGTTGCCCCGGCTTCGCGCAGCATGTGGGCGGTTTCTTCTACCCGCACCGTGTCGTTGCTCTTGGGTGGCTCGACCTCGACGGTGATGACGAACTCGTGATTGGCGAGCGCCTGAGCCAGCCGGGTGGGTTGAAAGGCAGCCGGGACAGTCGTGACAGGCTGCTCTGGCTTTGTTTCTTCGACGGTGATCTGGTGGCGTGTGCCGGCCTGAGACTGCGCCAGCCACGCATCAATGGCCCGACGCATGGCGCGGATGTGATCGGGGGTTGTTCCGCAGCAGCCGCCCACGAGGCGAACGCCGGCGTTGAGAAAGCGCCGTGCGTATTCGGCGAAGTACTCCGGCGTGGCCGGGTACATCACACGCTCGCCGCGCATCTCTGGGAAGCCGGCGTTGGGCATGGCCGAGAGGAGGTGTGGGACAGCGGGTGTGTCATCAGCCGGGCCGGATGGGCGAGTGGTCTCTTTGTCCAGGGCGCGGCGCATGGCGCTGACTACATCGAGCATGCGGCGCGGGCCGGTGGAGCAATTGGCGCCCACTACCTCTGCGCCCAGGCTTCGCAAACGCACTGCGACATCGGCGGGCGTGTTGCCAAGCAGTGTGCGATCATCGCGGTTGAAGGTCATTTGAGCAATGACCGGCACGTTGCAGACCGCTTTTGAAGCGCGCAGGGCTTGTTCGATCTCGTTGAGATCGGAAAAGGTTTCGAGAATGATGAGATCGGCGCCGGCTTCGGCCAGGGCGCGAATTTGCTCGGCAAAGGCGGCATAGGCTTCTTCTGGCTTGACGCTGCCCAGTGGCGCAAGTTGCCGGCCCAGCGGCCCGACCGACCCGGCGATCAACACATCGGGGCGAATGGCGCGCGCAGCTTCGCGCGCAAGTTGCACACCACGCCGGTTGATTTCGACAACTTGATCGCGCAGATGGTGTTCGGCCAGCTTGAAGGCGTTTGCGCCGAACGTGTTGGTTTCGATCACGTCTGCGCCGGCGCGCGCGTAGTCGCGGTGTATCTCGGCGACAACAGCCGGCCGGCTGAGGTTCAGCGCGTCGAAACACTCGTCGAAATCGACGCCGTGCGCGTACAGGAGTGTGCCCATTGCGCCATCGGCAAGCAATGGTGAGTGTGTCAGTCGCGCCAGGATATCCATCTCACTGCCTGCTTGCGTTGTTGCCAATGATCTGGTCGGCCAGTTCCATCAACAACTTCATGCGATCGTCAGGCGTGTTCTTGCTGATGAAGAAGCGCTCCAGCAGTTGCAAAGGGGTCAGGCTTTCGGGATTGCGCACTCCGATGCGCGAGCGAATCTCGCGTTGAATCTGCTTCTGGATGCCGACGAAGAAGCGCGCCCCGCCGTCGCGTATGGCGCGCTCGACCTCCCTCGGGCGGAACGTAGCCTCTTGAGACTGCAAAAGAGTCACCCGCGCGCGCACGACGGCGCCCTGCACGTCGTGGCGCTCGATTGCGCGCAAGACGGCTTCGGTGGGTGTGTCGCCGTCCTGAGTGGCGTCGGCGTCGATGGTGATGAAGCGACGAGCCGGCACAGGGACGAACTCCCAGGTCGTTTGGCCGCGCAGGACGTGGACCCAGCAGAAGCCTTTGGGTTCGAATTCTTCCCCGAAGTCGATGCGTTCGAGGCTGCCGGAATACACCACCGACGGGTAGTTGCCCGGATTGAGGTCCTGGTGCTTATGGATGTGCCCCAGGGCAACGTAGTCCCAGGCCGGCAAATTGAGCGCGCTGAGGTTGATGACGACATCTTGCCCGATCATCACGCTGCGTTCGGAGCCGAAGCGCGCGCCGCTGACGGTGAAGTGGCCGGCCAGCACGGCGGGCAACGCAGGGTCTACCTGTTGAGCCAGATGTTGCAGCTCGTCCATGACGGTGGTTGCCAGCAACTGGTCGAGCTGTTCGGCGTTGAGGTTGCGGTTTTCATCCATCTGGAGCAGCCGGGCGCGCTGTGGCCAGGGCGCTGTGCCCACCTGGATTACGCCGCGTCGGGTCTCGATGCGATGCAACTCTTCCTTGCGCCCGACGATGACATTGGGCACTTCGAGGGTGCGGAAGATGTCGACGCTGCTGGCGCGGTTGGCGATGATGGGCACATCGTGATTGCCGACGAGCAGGACGATGGGCACGTTTGCCCGCGCCAGGCGCATCACCTGGCGGGCCAGTTCACGCTGATAGGTTGGGTTGGGGTCGCGGGTCTTGAAGGCGTCGCCGGCGAAAATGACCAGGTCGGCTTCGCGTTCGAGCGCCGTATCCACGATCTCGCGCAGGCGCTGGATGAAGTCGAGCACGCGCTGATTGACGCCGGTCTCGGGGTCGATCTGGCCGAAGTTCTCCATGCCGATATGAAGGTCGGCAAAGTGCAGCAGCCGGATGGGTAGTGTGTCTGGCATAGATGCGGGTCGATTGTAGCGCAGCCGGCCCCCCGGATTGTGCTACTGGCCCTTGTCGGCGGGGACGGCTGAAGGTTCTCCCGTGGCGTGCGATGCCGGCGTCTCCTGCGCCGGCTCACGGTTGACCGGCGGCAGCGCCCAAAACAGCGCGCCCCCAATGAAGCGAATAGCGCCACACGCCAGCAGGACGGTCGACACACCCACAGCGGCCGAGAGCGGTGTCGAGATGAGCGGGGCGATCATGGCGCCCATGTTCATCAGCACGGTGTGCCCGGCAATGTATGAAGATCGTTTCGCCGGGGGAATGATGTCGAGGAACATTGCGGTGTGGGAAATGCCGATGCCGGTGTCGTTCAGCGTGTTCAGGAAGCCGATGGCAAGGATCGGCGCTGAAAACGGGAACAGCACAATCAGGCACGGATATAGGCCGGTGAGCAGGACGGTGCGCATCACCACCCATAGGCTGCCTTTGCGTTGAATAACCCGATTCCAGAGAGGCGCGCTGAGCAGCACGGCGATTTGAGCCAGGGTGGCATTGGCGCCCAGCCAGCTGTTGGTGAATTGCAGTTCTCGCACCAGATAGATGGTGTAGAGCGGGCCGGCAGCCCAGGCGCCGAACCAGCATACCAGGGTGGTGATGTTGAAGTTGGCGAACGCGCGCTGCTCCCTGAAGAATGTCTTGACGCCGGCTAGATCGATGCCCAGACGGAGCGAGCGGCGTTCCGCAGCGGGAGGCTGGGGATGCGCCGGCGGAAATTGCACTTTACCCACGTAGTACGTGCTGAGCTGGGCCAGCACGAATGCGACCAGATTGAGAATCTGAAAGTTGAGCGGGAATACAACTTGATCGAGGAAGATGCCGCTCAGGAAAGCCCCCAGCGCGACGCTGCCGGCGAGGAACATGGTGCGCATGGAGAATAGCGAGCTGCGCCGGTCGCGCGGGCACACGTCGCCGATCAGGGCGGTGAATGCCGTGTTGAAGAAGGCCAGCGGAACCTGCTGGGCGATGATGAGCGCGACGATGGTAGTGGCCTGGGCTTCGAGAGGCAGCAGCCAGGGAATGACGCCGATGAGCAGAAAGAGAACGCGCGACACCGCAAGGCTGCCGACGACCCAGGGCCGGCGGTTTGTGCGCGACTCGACAAAACGAGCCGCCGGCACCGTCAATAGAATGACGACCAGCGCCGGCAACGAGGCCATCGCGCCGATCAGTTCATTGGATGCGCCGAGCTTGAGCACGAAGGCGCCATTGAACGCTAACGCGCCACTGGCGAGGCCGATTGGGATGATCTCGATGCACAAGTGGAACAGATTGCGATCGGTGGGATTGAAGCCCCGGAACTCGGCCCAGCGGTCGCGTATCAGACGCGGAAGGCGTTGGAAAGCTATCAGCACGGCGGGATGCTATCACAGATGGCTGGCGGAGGCAAAGTTGTGACATGACTGGTTTATGACGCCATCCATACTTGCCGCCGATGGCGGATCAGCCTATACTCTGAATGCGCGTCACGTCAGATTCGCGCAGTCTCCAGGATGCAATTAATCCACCCCGGCGCGAGCTGCGCGTGATGGCAGTTCCATATCAGATTCCATCAGAACGAGAGAAAAGGAGAGTAAGTCATGCATAAGGCCATTCGATCTATCTCGGTATTGCTGCTGGCAGGCTTGTTGTCAGCGGCTTGCGCTGCCCCGCGCCAGGTGCCCACCACGGGCGGCGGGGAAGCCCCCGCAAAGCTGCGCGTTGGTCTGGTCACCGACACCGGCGGCGTCAACGATAAGTCCTTCAACCAGTCGGCATGGGCCGGTGTGCAGAAAGCCGTGGCCGAGCTGGGCGTCGAAGCCAAGTTCATCGAGTCCAAGCAGCCCACCGACTATGAGAAGAACATCGACCAGTTCGCCACCGAAAACTACGATGTGATCGTCACCGTCGGCTTCTTGATGGGTGATGCGACGGCAGCCAAAGCCAAGCAATATCCCAACATCAAGTTTGGCATTGTGGACTATGCCTATTTCCCGACCGAAGGGTCGCCCTCGTGTGACCAGACGATTAAGGATTGCTACGATGACGGCGGATTGAAGAACATCACCAGCCTGATGTTTCAGGAGGACGAAGTCGGCTTTCTGGCTGGCGTGGTCGCCGGCGGCATGACCGAGTCCAACGTCGTGTGCAGCGTGTCTGGCATGGAAATCCCGCCGGTGGTGCGCTTTGTCACAGGCTATCAAAACGGCGCCAAGTGGATCAACCCGGACGTCAATGCGCTGAATGTGTATATCCCCTCATTCATCGACCCGGCCAAAGGCAAGGAAACCGGCAACAGCATGATCGACCAGGGCTGCGACGTGGTGTTTGGCGTGGGCGGCAACACCGGCAACGGCGGCTTGCTGGCGGCCAAAGAGCGCGGCAAGATGGCCATCGGCGTGGATGTGGATCAGTACGAGACCTATCCCGAAGTGCGCGACGCGCTGCTGACCAGCGCAGCCAAGAATGTTGATGTGGCTGTGTTCGAGTTCATCAAGTCGGTCAAGGAAGGCACGTTCAAGGCCGGCATCAACACCGCCAACCTGAAGAACGGCGGCGTGGGCCTTGCCCCGTATCATGACTGGGAGAGCAAGATCCCTGACTCGGTCAAGGCCAAAGTGCAGGAAGCCATCAGCGGCCTGAAGGACGGCTCGATCAAGACCGGTTACTGAAACACCACTGTGTGTGAGTAGATCAGCCCGACCTCGATACCGAGGTCGGGTTTTTTGTTCAGGCAATTGCGGGTACACTGTGGCACAACCGATCAAGAGGAGCAGCGAATGACGCCAGCTTTACAGGCTATCGGCATCACCAAGCATTTCCCCGGTGTGTTGGCCAATGACCATGTGGATTTCACGCTGGAGCGCGGACAGATTCATGCGTTGCTGGGCGAGAACGGGGCCGGCAAATCCACTCTCATGAATATTCTGTATGGGCTGTATCAGCCCGATGGCGGCGAGATCCGCGTCAATGGCCAGCCGGCGAAGATCTCCAGTCCGCACGACGCGATTGCGCGGGGCATCGGCATGGTGCATCAGCACTTTATGCTGGTGCCGCCGCTGACCGTGGCGGAGAACATCATGCTGGGCCAGGAGCTGAAGGCCGGCCCAACTCGGGTGTTGGGAGGGCTGGCTGTTTTGGATCGCCGGACTGCGTCGCAGCGCATCCGCGAGCTGAGCCGCCAGTTTGCGCTCGATGTGGATCCGGACGCCTACGTCAAGGACCTGCCAGTGGGCGCGCAGCAGCGCGTGGAGATCGTCAAGGCGCTCTATCGCGCCGCCGACATTCTGATCCTGGACGAGCCGACGGCCGTGCTCACGCCCCAGGAGGCCGACGACCTGTTTGTCATCATGCGCGGTCTGGCGAAGCAAGGCAAGTCCATCGTGTTCATCACCCACAAGCTCCGCGAAGTGTTCGCGGTGTCTGATCGCATCAGCGTGATGCGATCGGGCCAGATGGTGGGATCGATCCAGCCGGCTGAAGCCACCCGCGAAAAGCTGGCCGAGATGATGGTGGGCCGCAAAGTCATCCTGGCGATCGACAAGGAGCCGGCCCATCCGCGCCAGTCGCTGCTCGAGGTGGAAGATCTGCGTGTGATGGACGACCGGCGGCACATGAGCGTCGATGGCGTGTCGTTGCAGGTGCGCGCCGGCGAGATTTTGGGCGTGGCCGGCGTGCAGGGCAACGGCCAGACTGAACTGGCCGAGGCGCTGACCGGGCTGCGAAAAATCGTGTCCGGCCACATCCGCATGGGTGGCCGGGACATGACGCGCGCGACAACCCGCCAGCTCATCGAGGCCGGCGTGGCGCATGTGCCGGAAGATCGGCAGAAACACGGCCTCGTTCTCTCATTCTCCGTGCGCGACAATCTGGTGTTGTGCGCGTACTACAAGCCGCCATACGCGCGCGGCGTCGCGTTGCAGTTCCCGATTATCGAGGAACACGCGCGCAACCTGACAAGTCTGTTCGATGTGCGCACGCCAGGCACGGCGACCAGCGTAGGTTCACTCTCCGGCGGAAACCAGCAGAAGGTGATTGTGGCGCGCGAGTTATCCCGGCTGTTGTCGCATCAGGCCGGCCCGGCCGGTCCGACCCCCATCCTGATTGCCAGCCAGCCAACGCGCGGTCTCGATGTGGGCAGCATCGAGTTCATCCATCGCCGGTTGCTGCAGGCCCGCGACCAGGGCGCGGCGGTGTTGCTGATCAGCGCCGAGTTGGACGAAATCATGACCCTGTCTGACCGCATCGCTGTGATGTACAAAGGGCGCATCCTGGACACGGTAGATGCCGAGACAGCGACGCGTGAGCATCTGGGGCTGCTGATGGCCGGGGTGTTGCGCGGCGATGATGGCAGGAGCCATGCGGAATCAGCGGCGCAGCATTCCACTCACGGAGATGTAAAGGCGACATGAGCGCAACTCCTGAATCACTGCGAAACCCGTCCCCCGGGACGCCTTCAGACCCCCCGCCCAATCGCGCAGGTGTTTTGCGAGCAGTGGGCGGCTTTTTCCGGCGTTCTTCGGTCTATATGCCGCTCCTGGCCATCGTGACTGCCTTTGTGTTGGGCGGCGTGGTGATCTGGGTGACAAGTGGCAGCCTGGACACTGTGTTTCTGGCCTATGAGGGCCTGCTGCGCGGGGCGCTGTTCAAGGAGCGTGGCCTGTCCGAAAGTCTGGTGGCCACGATTCCCTACATCATGCTCAGTCTGGGCATTGCGGTAGGGTTCAAGGCCGGCCTGTTCAACATCGGCGTGGAGGGCCAGTTCTACATTGGCGCAGTGTCGGCCGCATGGATGGGAGCATCGCTGCAAGGGCTGCCGGCGATCATCCATCTGCCGCTCACGGTGCTGGCCGGAGCAGCCGGCGGGGCAGTGTGGGCTGCGATTCCAGCTTTTCTCAAGGCCCGCACCGGCGCGCACGAAGTCATCACCACCATCATGATGAACTACATCGCGTTCCGGCTGACCGAATTTCTGATCGGCGGGCCGCTCCGCGATCCGAATGCCGCCGCCGTCCAGACGCCGCGCATCGCCTCCAGCGCCGAGTTGTGGTCGTTGCACGCCGTGCCGGATCGCTTGCAGGACCCGCTGAACGCGCTGTTGGTGGCGCTGATCGTTGCCGGCATCGGCTTTGTCATTGCGCGCTGGGCGTTGCCCCGGTTGGCGCGGCGCCAGCCCAACGCCGGGCGCGCCCGTCTGCTTGCATCTGGCATGGGTCAGGCCGGCGTGGGTGTTGTCGCGGGTATCCTCGCGTTTGTGTTGTTGCCGGCGCTGACCCGCTTGTGGTGGCCCTTCACGGATCAGTATGACCGGCTGCACATGGGTTTGTTCGTGGCCGTGTTCGCGGCGGTAGCCGTGTGGTGGTTGTTGTGGAAGACGACGATCGGTTTTGAGTTGCGCACGGTGGGCGCCAATCCCAGCGCGGCCAGGTATGCCGGCATCAGCATCACCCGCAATATCATGCTGGGCATGTCGATCTCTGGCGCGCTGGCCGGCATGGCCGGTATGATGGAAGTGTTGGGTGTGTCGATCTGCCGGTGTCTACCCCTGTTCTTCTCCAGTGGCTACGGCTTCGACGCGATTGCCATCTCCTTGCTGGCGAAGAACGATCCGCTGGGCATTCTGCTGTCGTCATTCCTGTTTGGCGCTATGCGCAACGGCGCCGACCTGATGGAGCTTACTTCCGGGGTGTCGAAGTACATCATCTCGTTGTTGCAGGCGTTACTGTTGTTGTTTGTAGCTGCGCCGCCCATCGTGCGTTGGTTGTATCGTCTGCGCGCGCCCGGCGGGCGAGAAGAGTCGGCTACCGTTACGCGGGGGTGGGGAGGTCAGGCATGAAAACAGCAACCATTGGGCCGGCCGGCAGCCGGGTGTCGTTTCGCAGTCAGGGATGGATCACTGTTGTGGTGGTCGTCGCCGGCCTGCTCGGCGCATGGGTTCTACTCAACGCTGTGATCGGTGGCCGGTGCGATCAGACCTGCGTCGTCGGTTCGCTGGCGCAGTCCCTGCGACTGGCGACGCCGATTGCGTTCGCCGCGTTTTGCGGCCTCATGTGCGAGCGGGCCGGCGTGGTCGATATCGGCATCGAGGGCAAAATGCTGATGTCGGCTATGACGTGCTACGCGATCAACCTGTTTGGGTTTCAGTTGCTTAAAGATTCGATGGGGGTAGAGGCAGCCGGCTCGTTCAGCCGCATTCTGGCGGTCGCGTTGGGCATGGTCTCTGCGCTGTTGCTGGCGGCATTGCATGCGGTCGTGTCGATCCGTTTTAAGGTTGACCAGATCATCAGCGGGACGGTCATCAACATTCTTGCCATCGGTGTCACCGGCTTCATGTATCGCGCTTTTCTGGCCGAGAATCTGCCGGCCGGCCCGGGCACGTTCCCGATCGTCAGCATACCCGTGCTGGCCGACATACCCATCATCGGCCCCATCCTGTTCCAGCAGAAACCGCTGACCTACGTGATGTTGCTGCTGGCGTTTGTGGTGCAATACGTGTTGTTCTTCACGCCGTGGGGCTTGCGCACGCGCGCCGTGGGCGAGCACCCGCGGGCTGCCGACACGCTGGGGGTCAATGTGTTTCGCATCCGCTATGTCAACGTGCTGGCGGGCGGGTTGATCGCCGGCCTCGGCGGCGCGTGGTTCACCCTGGAAGCCGTCGATGTGTTCAACCCGCTAATGACGAACGGCCTGGGCTTCATCGGTCTGGCAGCGATGATCTTCGGCAAGTGGTATCCGTTCGGCGCGCTGGCCGGCGCGCTGATCTTCGGCCTGGGCAGCAGCGTTACCTCGACGGTGAGCATCTTCCGGCCCGATATTCCATCGCAAATTCCACAGATGCTGCCATACATCTTGACCATCATCGTGCTCACGGGTGTGGTGGGCCGGGCCATACCGCCTGCGGCAGATGGCCAGCCATACGAAAAGTAGGGGCGGGGCTTGTCCCCACCGTGGGCGAAATTCTCGGGTGAAGCGACGAACCGCGTTCGGTAACATTTTCAGTGAGGCGACTCGACTCGCCGCCCGCCGCCCGCGGTGTCCGCCCGTTCGCGGTATAATTTGCTCTCGCAAGCCCCCGTGGCGGAATTGGCATACGCGGTAGGTTGAGGGCCTATGCCTTCGGGCGTGTGAGTTCAAATCTCACCGGGGGCATCGATGACACAAAACAGCGCGGCTGCACAGGCTCGCGCTGTTTTATTGTCAACGCCTTGTAAGCGCCATGACGCTCGATCTGCTATCCCACATCCCATTGCTTGCCGATGTCCCTATCCATCTGCTGGAAGAGATGGCGCGCGAGAGCCGGCAACGTGTTCTTTCGCGCAACGGGATTCTGTTCACACAGGGCAGCCCCGCGCTTGCCGCGCATTTCGTTCTCAGCGGGCGTGTGCGCTTGATGCAGCACACGACCGACGGTCAGGACGTGGCGATGGGGGTGTTCGTGCCCTACGAGCCGGTGGGCCTGCTGGTGGCGATTGTTGGCGCGCCGTACCCCGGCACCTGTGAGGCGCTCGATCAAACTACTGTGCTGGCGGTGTCGGCCGCGAGCATCGCCCGGGTGATGAGCCAGCATCCTCCGCTCATGCTCAAGATCATCAAGATGCTGCATGCCCGGCTGACAGAGGCCAACGACCGCATCCGTGAACTGGCGGCAGAACGGGTCGAGCGGCGTGTGGCGCGGGTGGTGCTGCGTCTGGCGAACAAGGTGGGCGTGAAAGAAGAGGTGAACGGCGCGTCGCGCATTCGCATCGACATGCCGCTCTCCAGGCAGAATCTTGCGGAACTGGCCGGCACGACGTTGCACACCGTCAGCCGAATCCTCAGCGACTGGCAACGGTCGGGTCTGATCGATGCCGGCCGCGAGCAGCTGGTGATCGTGCGGGCGCACGATCTGGTGCTGGTTGCCGAGGACATCGCGCCGGCAGAAGGCGCCGTGTCGCGCAGTTCATAGCGCGGTCCGAGCGGCGCGTGGGCGCGCCTGCGGTCACTCTGCCGGCGGGGGCGCGTTCATCTGAGAGGGGGCCGATCGGGAAGTCGCTTCTGACAGTTCAGCCAGCAGTTGCATTGCGTCGATGCCGTAGATGGCAGCCGCCTCGCGGATGGTGTGGAACCGGCTGATATCGCACCCCACGCACAACATGCCGCGCCGAACGAACACCTCAACGACGCCGGGTGTCTGGGTCAACAGATCATCGATGGCCGAGTCGAGCGTGAGCGTTGTCATCTGAAAGCAAATCTATGGGCCGGGGCCGGCTTGCCGAAGCCTGACCCCAGCTCAGCCAGTCAGTCAGCACGCCTGCTATCGATTTGCTCCGGCCGGCGCATTGCCGGTCTTCACCTGTTGCGTGGCGCGCTCTGCTTCCAACTGAGCCTGTCGGGCAAAGTTGATCGCGTCGGCCAGGATGCGCGCCGACTCCTGTGGGCTGTGGAAGCCGGTGCTGTTTTCAGAGGCGACGAAGTCCCAGCGCAGCGAGGCTTTGCGGTGCAACTGGCGCGCCGGCTCCAGGGCGGCGTCGCTTGCGCCGGCTTCCTGCGCGGCTTTGATCGCGTCAATCGCGTCGATCAGGGCCGCTTCGGCGCTCTTGAGCAGGCCGGCGGTGCGATTCTGAATGGTCAGCACGCGCTCGCGCAGATGTTCCTCGCTTTGTTTGTGGCAGGTCTGGCAGGCGTTGTTGAGATTGGTGAGCGGACTGCGCAGCCAGTGATCCGACACCTTGACCGACCCCTCGCGCACGTAGGGCATGTGGCAATCGGCGCAGGCCACGCCCGACGCGGCGTGCAGGCCGGTGCTGTACATCTCGAATTCCGGATGCTGTATCTTGATCATCGGCGCGCCGGTTTCGGCATGCACCCAATCGCGGAAGCCATATTCGTCGTAGTAGTCGTTGATGTTATCGACGTTCAATCCCTTCTCCCAGGGGAAGGTGAGCAGTTTGTTGTCGCCCAGGAAGTAGTACTCCACGTGGCACTGGGCGCACACATAGGAGCGCATCTCCTGACGGGTGGCCTGCGACACATCGATGCCACGCGCCTGCATCGCGTTGAGGAAGGCCGGCCGGCTGATGCGCAGCTCCATCGTTTGTGGATCGTGGCAGTCGTTGCACGAGGTGCCCAGGTGCAGCGAATCCGAGATGACGTAGTAGGGGCCTTTGTTGAACGCTTCCCAGCCCATCTGTTTGATGAGCACCGGCGCTTCGGCGGCGTGGCAGTTGGCGCAGGCGCCGGGCTGTTTGTCGTTCATGCGCTTGGTTTGCTTCTGGTCGATCAGGGCGTAGTAGTGGCCGCGTTCCTCGTTGTAATCCTTGCTGAAGCCATACCCTGCCCAGATGCGAATTTTCTCTGGATGTCGCTCTAGCTTGCTGTAAGGCACAGACCCGCCGTAGGGTGTGCTGATGGTGTCGTCTTTGGTCTTCATGAACGCGTCGTATTGGCGCGGGAAGTTGCGCCCCCACACGGCCGGGTCGATGGTGTCTGCGGGGATCGGGGCGATCTGGGCCGGTGAAAGCGCCGCTTCCATTTTGCGGCCTTCGATGTTCACCAGCAGGGCGGCGATGCCGGCCATGATGACGGCCCCCAGAATGAACGCCGCCCCGATGAGGACGTAAGGGCGAATGGAGCGTTTCGGGGATTGGGGTTGTATGGATGCCATAAGCTCTCCTGTGTTTGCGATTTTGGCTTGCGCCGGCGTAGTGTGCTCACTACGTAGTGTGCTCACTACGTAGTGTGCTCACTAAGTAGTGTGCTCACTAGTAGTCGTGCCCCACGCGGCTATGACAACGCAGGCAGTCGGTGGGATCGGCGGATTCTGCATGACTGATCTGCGCTACCAGATCTGCATGGCAATACAGGCAGTTGTGCTGGGCCACGTCGTGGTTCATGCCGGTGATGCGGATCGGGCGCGGGTAATTGTCTGTGGTGAATGCGATGCTGTGGTTGAGGCCGTTGATGGCTTTCACCGCGTACTTTGAGACAAGCGAGTCGTGCGGGGTGTGGCAGTCGTTGCAGGTGGCGACGGCTTTGTGGCTCGATTTACCCCAGCCGGCGTACACGTCGCGCATGACGTGGCAGTTGACGCAGGCTTGCGGGTCGTCCGAGAAATACGATGTGCCCTGGGCATATAAGAACGTGTAGGCGCCGATGCCGACGATGCCCCCCACGGTGGCCACGACAATCATCCACCCCCAGAGCGGAAGAATGCCAAATGGTCTGCGGGCGCGGCCCTGTCTGAGTGACGTTGTCTGGTCGGCCACTGCGCTCATACACAACTCCTGTGATTCGTCAATGCCTAAGCCTACCCGGATTCACAGCACGCTCTTTGACCTGCATCAAACTGGCATAACTGTCGCCATCTCCTGTTGACACGCAGGCGAAACTCAACTATTTTACAGGCCTGTGAGCCTGACGGCAGCGCGCAACGCTTCGTACAGCCCGCGCAGGCGAAGCTCAACTTTTTTAAGGCCTGTGAGCTGTTGTTTGCGGTGAGCCTGGCTGTCCTGTCCGGGTCACACCAATCAGGAGTTCAATATGACTGTGCGCGCGATGAATCTAAACGGGCGCGTGGTGCTGGCTGCTGGCGGAAGTCAACCCAACGAACGCGCGGCCTGCCGTATACAGATCGACTTTGATCGATGCGCGCACTGTGGCGCGTGCGTGGCCGTTTGCCCGCCCGACTCGATTGCATTGCACGAGGCAACGCTCTTCATAGATCAGGCGACCTGCACACGCTGTGAGCGGTGTGTGGTGATTTGCCCAACTGGCGCACTGATGCTGCTGATGCAGGCGCAGACAGGCTGATTGTGCTATGCGCTTGCTTCCCGCGTACGATCTTGTTGTCATTGGCGCCGGCCCGGCCGGCTCGGTTGCTGCGCGCGTCGCAGCCCAAGCTAGCTTATCCACCCTGCTGATCGAGAAGCGCCAGGAGATCGGCGCGCCGGTGCGCTGTGGCGAAGCAGTAGGCCGCGACACTGTTGCCCGCTTCATTCCCCTTGCCCCTGCATGGATTGCCGCCGAGGTGGACACCTTCAGTCTTACCAATCCGCAGGGCGATTGCGTTGTGTTGCCCCCGCTGGAGAAAACGCTGGTGCTGGAGCGCAAGCTCTTCGACCGCGAACTGGCGCGTCTGGCGGCGCAGGCTGGGGCGCATGTCGCGGTGAAGACGCGCGCTGCCGGCCTCGCCCGCCTCGACACCGGCGCACTGCGCGTCAGCCTGGTGACGCAGGGCGAACCTTGCGACGTGCAGGCGCGCATCGTGATCGGCGCCGATGGCGTGGAGGGACAAAGCGCGCGCTGGGCCGGCCTGAAGCCCGTGCCGTCGTTGCGCCACTACTACAGTGCGGCCCAGTACCTGATGACCGGTATCGACATTGATCCCCGCATCTGCCAGTATCACCTGGGCTGGTCGATTGCGCCGGCCGGTTATGCGTGGGTATTTCCCAAAGGCAACCGCATTGCCAACGTTGGCCTGGTCATGATCCCGCGGCCGGGCGATCCCAGGACGCCTATCGAATATCTCGACCAGTTCATCACAACGCGCTTTCCAGGGTGTTCGGTGCTGGCGCAAATCGTGGGTGGCATCCCCATCACCAATGTCCTGCCCCGTATGGTGGCCGATGGTTATCTGGCCGTTGGCGACGCAGCGCATCAGGCCGACCCGCTGGCCGGCGGCGGCATCACCAATGGTATGCACGGCGGGTTATTTGCAGCGCAGACGGCCATCGAAGCCCTGAAGTGCAACGACACCTCCGCACGTTTCCTCAGTCAGTATGAGCGGCGCTGGGATGCCGAGTTCGGTGACCTGTACCGGCGTCTGTTGCGTGTGCGACAGGCGATTGCCAATATTCCAGAGGAGCGGCTGTCGCGCATGATTGCCGAGGCCTCAAGACTTGACACGCGCCGTCTGTCCCCGCGCGAGCTGGCCGGCATCATGTTGAAGACGCAGCCTCGCCTGCTACTCGACATGCTGCCCATCCTGTTGGGTCACTGACCGGCCTGTGCAGCGCGGTCGGGCTGATTTGTCAATCTGCGTGCCGCGCCTACAATTAATGGGGTTGACGTTCAACGCGCCCCGCGCATTCCCAATCACCCGTGGCGCGCCGCAGCCCATGAATCTATGAAACGGTGGTTCGCAACTCGCGCCAGTCCTGCGCTATGCGTGTCTGGTGAAAGTTTTCGGCTCCCCTGGCGGAGTCTGCACGTTACATTGCTACACATCTTGAAGGAGTCCTGAATGGATAGAACAATCTCCCCGGTCGTAGATCCAACCTACGACGTGATTCGCTCAGAGTCTCGCGCCCTCGATGCGATTTTCCAACCGCGCAACGTGGCCGTGATCGGCGCAACCGAGAACGCCGGCACAGTTGGCCGCACGGTGCTGTGGAATCTGATCAGCAGCCCCTTTGGCGGCACGGTGTATCCGGTCAATCCAAAGCGGCCCAGCGTGCTGGGCATCAAGGCATATCCCAGCATTCTGGATGTGCCGGACAAAGTGGACCTGGCCGTGATCGTCACGCCAGCTACTGCGGCCCCCGGCATCATGGCGCAGTGCGTCGACGCCGGCGTGAAAGGCGTCATCATCATCTCGGCCGGCTTCAAGGAGATCGGCCCGGCCGGCGTGGAGCTGGAGCGCCAGGTGCTCGAACATGCCCGGCGCGGCGGTATCCGTCTCATCGGCCCCAACTGTCTCGGCGTGATGAACTGCCACAACGGTCTCAACGCCACCTTCGCTACCACCATCGCCCGGCCCGGCAATATCGGTTTCATCAGCCAGTCGGGCGCGCTGTGCACGGCCGTGCTCGACTGGTCATTGCGCGAAAACGTGGGCTTCACCTCGTTCGTGTCGATTGGCTCGATGCTCGATGTGGGGTGGGGCGACCTGATCTATTACCTGGGCGACGACCCGCGCACCAGTGCCATCGTCATCTACATGGAGACGATTGGCGATGCGCGCGCGTTCATCTCGGCGGCGCGCGAAGTGGCGCTAACCAAGCCCATCATCATCATCAAGCCGGGTCGCACCGAAGGCGCGGCCAAAGCGGCTGCCTCGCACACCGGCTCGCTTACCGGCAGCGATGATGTGCTAGAAGCCGCGTTCAAGCGCTGCGGCGTGCTGCGCGTCAACACCATCGCCGAACTGTTCTATATGGCCGAGGTGCTGGCCAAGCAGCCGCGCCCGCAGGGGCCGCACCTTACCATCGTGACCAACGCCGGCGGCCCTGGCGTGCTCGCCACCGACGCGCTCATCACCAACGGCGGCGAGTTGACCGAGCTGTCGAAGGAAACCTACGAGACGCTCAACACCTTCCTGCCGGCTGCGTGGAGCCGCAACAACCCCGTCGACATCTTGGGCGACGCACCGCCGGACCGCTATGCTAAGGCACTCGAAGTGTGCGCCAAAGACCCCAACAGCGACGGCATGCTGGTCATCCTGACGCCGCAGGCTATGACCGATCCCACTCAGACCGCAGAGGCGCTGAAGCCGTATGCGCAAACGCTGGGCAAGCCCATCATTGCAAGCTGGATGGGCGGTTCCGACGTGGCAGCCGGCGAGTCGATCCTCAATCGCGCCAATATCCCCACGTTTGCTTATCCGGACACGGCGGCCCGCATGTTCGATTACATGTGGCAGTACACGCGCAACCTGCAAAGCCTGTATGAAACGCCGCGCACACAAATCGATGTGTCCGAGGGCGCGCCGGATCGCGCGCTGGCCGAGCAGATCATCGCCAAAGTGCGCGACTCTGGCCGCACCATCCTCACCGAGTACGAGTCCAAGACGCTGTTAAAGGCTTATCACATCCCCACGGTCGAGACGATTGTAGCCACCACCGAGGCAGACGCAGTGCGGGCTGCCGACATGATCGGCTATCCTGTCGTGCTCAAACTCAACTCGGAGACGATCACGCACAAGACCGACGTCGGCGGTGTGCAACTGAACTTGCGCGATGCCGAAGCAGTGAAGCGTGCCTACAACCTGATCCAGACCTCGGTCAGCCAGAAGGCCGGCGCCGAGCACTTCGGTGGCGTGACGGTACAGCCCATGGTCAAGTTGGATGGCTATGAGGTCATCCTTGGTAGCAGCATCGATCCGCAGTTTGGGCCGGTGTTGTTGTTTGGATCGGGCGGGCAACTGGTCGAGGTGTACAAGGACAGCGCCCTGGCGCTGCCGCCGCTGACCACAACATTGGCCCGGCGCATGATGGAGCAGACCAAGATCTTTACGGCACTCAAAGGAGTTCGCGGTCGCAAGCCGGTCGATCTGCAGGCGCTGGAGCGGATGCTTGTGCAGTTCAGCACGCTTGTCGCTGAACAGGATCTGGTGCGAGAAATCGACATTAACCCGCTTCTGGCTTCGCCCGATCAATTATTGGCGCTGGATGCGCGTGTGTTGTTGTATGCAAAAGACACGCTCCCCGAAAAGCGGCACAAGTTATCCATCCGGCCCTATCCATCCCAATACGTCAGTTCCGCCGCCTGCGCCGATGGGCTGCCCTTCACTGTGCGGCCGATTCTGCCGGAAGACGAGCCGCTCATGGTCAGGTTCCACGAAACGCTGTCCGATCGCAGCGTGTACATGCGCTATCTGATGCCGCTCATGCTCAGCCAGCGCGTGTCGCACGAGCGCCTGTCGCGGTTGTGCTTCATCGACTATGACCGCGAGATCGCGCTGGTGGCCGAACATGCGCATGCCAGCACCGGCGAGCGCGAGATCATGGCGGTGGGGCGCATCAGCCGGCTGCGCTACTCCAACGACGCGCGCTTCACCATGGTCGTGAGCGATGTGTATCAATGCCGGGGCATCGGCACCGCGTTGCTGAGCCGGATGATCGACGTGGCCCGCCAGGAGAAGATCGGCCGGCTGGTTGGCGTCATCTCGGTCGAGAACGAGGCGATGCAGAAATTGTGCCGCAAGCTGGGCTTCACGCTGCACGAGATGGAAGACAAGAAGCTGGTGAAGGCTGAACTCGTGCTGTAGCGCCAGTAGTCATCAGACGCAGAAACCGATTAGAGGCCCGACGCTGCCAGCGTCGGGCCTCTAAGTTCCTGACGTTCAATTCACGCCGTCACGGGCCGTCACGGGGCTGCTGCTCCTGGCCGAGGAGGAGACACAGACGATGAAATTGCCAATTCCCTGGCTACGACGCAAGAGCGAAGATCAGACCGGCGAGAGCGGCGACGGCGCGAACCGTGTCGACCCGTCCCAGGCGGGGGAAGCGATTGCCACCAGCCGCGCCGGGCAGGATGTTGTCACCGGCAAGTACGTTGAATTG
>DAOUDB010000252.1:0-6594 GCA_034431495.1 Thermoflexales bacterium | reverse complement strand
CGCGTCTCAGGTTGTAGGGCAAGCCAGGCGGCTTGCCCTACAACTCGCAGCGCCGCATGGTTTTCGTCGCCTGTCAAGTGACTTGGCAGTGCCCAGCCCACAGGCCGAGTCGGACACTCATCCCTGCGAGCTGCCCCCGGCACGTCGATCGGCGTTACTTGCCCCGGCCGGCCAGATGCCGATCCACCATGAACAACGCCGGGCGCTGGTCGCCGATCATCTTCAATTGCTGCACGATCAGATCGGCGTTCTTCTCCTCTTCGACCTGTTCGTTGATAAACCAGTACAGAAAAACCTGCGCCGGCTTGTCATTTTCCTGCACGGCCGTGTCATACAGCGCATGAATCAGGCTGGTCACTTTCTCCTCATGCGCCTGCACTTGCTGAAACACATCCAGCGGCCCTTTGAACTCCGATGGCGGCTGATCCAGCGCCTGGAACACCACCTTTCCGCCCCGGTCATTCAGATGTTCAACGAACTTCATGGCATGACCGCGCTCTTCTTCGGCCTGCACACTCATCCAGTGGGCGAATCCCGGCAGGTGAATCTGCTCGAAGTAGTTCGCCATCGCCAGGTACAGATACGACGAGTACAACTCGTGCTTGATCTGTTCGTTGATTGCCTGTTCCATTTTCTTTCCGATCATGACACTTCTCCTTGTCAATCATCTATCGATCCAGGCGCTTTGATTTACTGCGCTCTGAAATCCGTCATCTGTCATCTGCGTTCTGTTGTCCGCCATCTGCCGCCTGGCCAACGCTGCGCCCAATGAACCGCACACAAAACCGCTCATCAACCCGAACAGCAGATAGCCGCTGGCATAGCTGATGTACTGACCACGAAAGTAATCGACGCCGACCTGGATATTCTGCTCGATCAGAGCCGTCGTCTCGGCTGCGCTGAGGCCGGCCGCCAACTCAGCAGCCAGCGCCGAATCCATCACCGCTGCCAGATAACTGAATACCACAATAAACGGCGCGACAAAGACCAGCGCCGCGATCATCCCGCCGATATTGCCGGCGCGCCGGTACGACGGCGCATGCACCGGCAACGCCGCGCGCGCGCACGCAATCCCGCCCGACAGCGACACCGCCGCCAGCAACACCATGTGCATCAACAGGAAATCGCGCGACAGCAGCAGGCCGATCAACGCAACAATGAAACTCAACACGCCGACAAACGCGCCGCGCCGCAACGTCACCCGAAGCGCCAACGCCTCGTCTTGCGAGACACTTTTTCGTTTCATTCGATAATGTAGCCTGATTGTACTCGCCCTTAAGTGCGCCGCTCATCTAACCGAGGTAAACAGCATGAACGAAGCTTGGATCATCGACGCCGTGCGCACGCCGGTGGGCCGCTACGCCGGCGCGCTCAAAGATATCCGCCCCGACGATCTGGCCGCGCACGTCCTGCGCGCGTTAGTCGAGCGCACCGGCATCCCCTCCGCCCTCATCAGCGACGTGTGCCTCGGCTGCACCAATCAGGCCGGCGAAGACAATCGCAACGTGGCGCGCATGGCAACTTTGCTGGCCGGCCTGCCGGTCGAGACTCCCGCCGTCACCGTGAACCGGCTGTGCGGCAGCGGGCTGGAAGCAGTCAATCAGGCCGCGCGCGCCGCCATGCTTGGGGCCGGCGAGATATTCATTGCCGGCGGGGTGGAGAGCATGACCCGCGCGCCGTTCGCCTTTGCCAAGCCCGAAGCCGCCTTTGCCCGCCAACCGCCTCAGGTCTACGACACAACCATCGGCTGGCGTTTCACCAATCCGCGACTGACCGAGATGGGTTACACGCAATCGTTGGGTGAAACAGCAGAGAACATCGCCGAGCGATTCAACATCACGCGCGAGGCGCAGGATCGCTTCGCGCTGCAAAGCCAGCAAAAGGCCGCCGAGGCTATGCGCGCCGGCCGCTTTTACGATGAGATTGTCTCCGTGCCCATCCCATCTGCCAAAGGCGGTGCGCCGACGTTATTCAGCGTCGATGAGCATCCCCGCCCCGACACCACACTCGACGCGCTGGCGCGCCTGAAGCCGGCCTTCAAACCCGGCGGCAGCGTCACCGCCGGCAACAGCAGCGGCGTCAACGACGGCGCAGCGGCCCTCTTGATCGCCACACCCCAGGCCGCGCAAGCGCACGGATTGAAGCCGATGGCGCGCATTGTCAGCATGGCCGTGGCCGGCGTCGATCCGCGTTTCATGGGGCTGGGTCCTGTGCCGGCAACGCGCAAGGCCCTGGCGCACGCCGGCCTGACCATCACCGATCTCGAGCTGGTCGAACTGAACGAGGCTTTTGCATCGCAATCCATCGCCTGCATCGAACAACTGGGGCTTGACCCCGCCCGCGTCAACGTCAACGGCGGCGCCATTGCGCTCGGCCACCCGCTGGGCGCAAGTGGCGCGCGCATCCTGACAACGCTGGCGCATGAGCTGCGCCGGCGTGGCGGGCGCTATGGGCTGGCAACCATGTGCATCGGCGTCGGCCAGGGGATAGCCACCGTGATTGAAAACGCGCAGCCGGCATAAGTCAGCAGAACGTCCCTTTTGCACAAGATCTCAGCGGCTGCGCCCGCCATCACCACCAGAAATGCCATGAACGACATCACCTTTGGCTTTTTGTTGTCGATCATTGCGTTGGGCATTGCGCTGCCGATCGCCGGCCGACTGTGGCCCGAACAGCCCGACAGCCGGCCATGGCTGCGCGATCTGATCGGAGCAGCCTTTTCGGTTGGTGTGATCATGGTCATGGTTACTCTGATCGCCCCGCCCTTATTCCGCTGGCTGCTGCGCGAGCATCCCCTGTTGCTGGCGCGCTTCTCCTATGCCGGCGTCGGCGTCGCCATGTTGATCGGCGGCGCGTGGCTCGTGTTGTTCGAGTTTGCCCCCAAGTCCATCGCCGCGATTCGCCGGCGCTGGAACGACGCCCAGTATCTCGATGAAAAGCTCGGCGGCGCGGCCCTCAACCTGATCGTGCTGGGCTTCAGCCTGACCTGGCTCGTCGTGCCGGCGTTGTTTGTCATCGGCCTGGCGCGCGAGTGGAACAACATGGCCTTGTGGGAAGATATGATTGCCGAGCTGCACCAACCGCCCGAAGAAATGATCGTGAACGAGGCCAATGCCTACACTGCTGCGCGGGCAACATGTCTCTACGACAATCAGGCCCTCACCGGCCCGTGTGTCCACCGCTTGCCGGCCGGCGCGATCGTGTTCCCTTACTGGCTGCCCTCTTACGATGCGGCTGAGCAGCGCATTCGGCTGGATCAGACCGGCCCGGCGCGCTATGTCGTGTCGCTCGATTTGCACTCTCTGCTGGAAACAGGGTGGGCACGGCGCGCTGATCTGCGCCCTTCGTATGACTCGCTGACCGTGCTTGGCGGCGTCGCCTCAACGTTGGTCCGGCCAGAGGCGCTCCAATCGCTGGCCGTCGATCTGGCAACTGGACTCATCGTGTCGCTGGTCATCGTATGGCTGACTCAGGGAGCAGCCGAGCACTACCTGTTGTCGCTGGCCTTTATCATCAGCATGGCAAGCATGGCAGCGCGTTACTCGATCGGCGGAGGCATGCTCATCCCATCGTTTCTGCTGTGGCTGATGGCGATCCCAATGGCGATTGGCTCGGCAGTTGAGAGCGAGTTAATCAAGCTGGTGCGCCGGCTGGGCCGCTGACACCGACAAAGCGCGCCTGGTTATAGGCCCATAACACGACAAAGCCAAACGCTCCGACCACGTGCCAGAGCGCGTGCCAGGCAAAAATGCGCCCGTCCACCTGTTGATTGGATGCTGTGGCCAGCAACCACCCGACCAGGAAGAGAGCTGTCAACAGATAGAGCAGCGGCCGCGCGCGCGTCGGCACACGCGACACTTTCGCGTACATCAGGCCCAACACCAGAAATGCGCTGGCGATCAACACCAGTTCGTTGACGCTGAACCCGCCAAAGTCGCCGAACTGGATGGCCATGCTGCGCGTCTGCTCCAGGCCAGCAATCAGCCGCCAGATCGACACACCCAGCAACACCGCCCCAGAACTGCCGGCCACCATCCAGCGCGTCCGACGGCTGTAGTAGTCGCCCAGCGCAGCCACCTGCCAAACCCATGCCAGCAGCAGATTGGTCGCGCCGTCGAAAAAGCCGGCCAGCGGCGTTTCACCAAAACCGTGATACCAGATGGTGGGCACGGCTGTGATGACCACCGTTGCATAGACGCCCACCCACCGTCGCGGCTGCGGGCCGGCCAACCGGCACAGGGCCAGCGCAATCAGGCCGGATAAGAGGGTGGCAAATGCGGTGGTGGTATTGGCCAGATCGGCGGGGCTGATGGGAATGGTGTTCATGCCAGCGAGCATTGTATCCCCGCCGGCATATCATGCGCAGCCTTCAGCCCGGCTTCACTCGCCGATGTACTTCTCCAGATCCTCGCGCGTGATGATGAACAGGTCGCCATCCGGCTTCACCGCGCCCAGATTGACCAGGCACTCGGTGAACAGCTCGCGCGTGCGCAGCTCAAGCTCCTGCATGCCCATATCGGTCATCACTTTAATGATGTGCTGACCTTTGCGCACGTGCGTTCGCTCGTCGGCGCGAATGAAGTCGCTGGCATGAGCCACCACAGCGTCGTTGCGCTCGCGCGCCGTGTCGATCAACTGATTGATCGTCTTCAGCACGCCCACCTCGCCGAACAGATTGATCTCCGCCATAGCGTACTGCGGCTCCATTGGCCCGCGGCATGTGCTGCTGGTGAGTCGGTTGGGCATCTCATACGGGTCGTAGCCCAGCGCGTGCAGCGACTTGTGGCCGATCTCCGTGTGGCGCGCCTCGTCCCAGGTGATGCGGGCCAGATAGTGCTCGGCGTCGAAGTCCTTGAAGCGGATGTCCCACAGAAATGTGCCGAACGCTTCGATCGCGTCCACCTCATCGCGCTGAGTGCGCACGAAGCGCAGCCGGTGATCCTCATAGGATCCAACCTCGTAACGCGGCGCGCCGTCGGCGATGTTGTAGTCGCCGGTGTGATGGAACGTCTGGAAGCGAGAATCACGGCGGGGCACTTCGCCGCGCTGGTATGGCTTGGTGTCGGTGCGCAGCGGGCTGGGCCGCATGGCGCGCTCGTCGGCGCCGGTCACGCCACCGATGCTGGCCAGCAGCCGGCTGATATGCCAGCGCCACTGCTCGAGCCGTGCTTCGTCGATCCCGCCTTCGATGTACGCTTCGACAGCCTGATCGGCCCACGCCAGCATCGGCTCGTAATCCACCAGGATCTGCTTGAGCACACGAATCGTCGGGGCGTCTGTCACCGGGCAGGTGTCGTCGATGTGATGCCGGTACGCCACTTCCAGCGCGCGGCCAACCACCTGATGGACACCAACCAGCAACTCGGCCGGGTCTTCGGCTGACAGCAACTCATCCAGGAAGGAATCGATCTCCTCATCCCGAAAGCTGTCGATCGCGCTGCGGCGCATTTCCTGCTCGGTGAGGCGCTCGCGCAACCGGCGCGCCGCGTCCATGTGCCAGAAGATGTGCCGGCCCGTCTCAATCTTGACTTCGAAGTCCGGGATTGTCAACGTCCACGAGCCAAGCCCCTGCGACAGGCGCCGCTCGAGGTAGAACCAACGCAGCAGCCGGCGCGCGTTTTCCTCAACCGTGAACTTGCCGCCGATCTTGCGGGTATCGCGTGGAAAACGGTAGGGGTAGCTTTTACGCCGCTCTGCCGCGGCCGCGCGCTGATCAGGACGTGACACGGGCAGGATCGTTCGCGTATCTGCAAGCTGAGGGCCAGTGCGGCCATGACCATTCGACTCGGACATTTCCAACCTCCACAGTCTCTTGTTTCGACTCAACTTCAAACAGACGACATCAGACGAACAACGGCCAAGTCTACCAAAGCGCCGCATCTGCGATCAGCAGTGGGTGTTTTTCAGAGCAGGGACAGGATATCGATTCGTGCGCGTTGGCAGCGGCGAATCAGTGACTCGCCTCTACATATCGGGCAATTGCCCCTGCAGCGAAATGCGCCCACAGCAGCGACATCCTTCCGCAGGTTTTTGCAGTCCGGCGTGAGTCGGGCGAGCCATCTGCAGGAAGCCGCGCGAGGCCATGTCGAATCGACGTCGCATTTGACTTGACAATTTGAGACACTGCGGATTTACTTTGGGGCAATTGGGCGCATGGCAGGCGCGCAGCATACCCGGCATTCGACTGCGCCCTGCTCAACCTGAACTCTGTGAATCAATTAGGAGGCACTGCTAGATTGCCATGGAAGACTTGAAGAAGCTGTACGATGCGATCGTGGACGGCGACGCCAAAACGTCGAAAGCTTTGGCGACCCAGGCGATGGAGGCCAAGCTCGACCCCAAGAATCTGCTGGACGAGTACATGATCCCGGCCATGAACGAAGTCGGCCGGCGCTTCGAGACCAACGAGTACTTCGTCCCCGAACTGCTCATCGCCGCCCGCGCCATGAAGCAGGCCCTTGAGATCATCAAGCCGGCCCTCGTGGCCACCGGCGCCGAGCCAATCGGCAAGGTCGCCATCGGCACCGTCAAGGGCGACCTGCACGACATCGGCAAGAACCTCGTCGCGGCCATGCTCGAAGGCGGCGGCTTCGA
>DAOUDB010000251.1:0-15629 GCA_034431495.1 Thermoflexales bacterium | reverse complement strand
ATCTTCCAGCCGATCGCTGCCGGAGTTGGCACCTTGAATCCAGGTTGCCGAGGCTTCATTGGGCCGGTCCCTCTGCCTCTCTCGATAAGAGCTTATGCTCGCGCAGTGCGCGTCTATTCAGTTTTCAGAATGGCCGATAGAATACTGGTTGGGGCGTTTCTTGTCAAGACCTGATCTGCGAGTAGAATCGGGCGCAAGGAGAGGCGGGTACATGAAAGCGAATCGTGGCTGGTCCATTATCACGGCGCTCCTGGCCGGCTTGGTCATCGGCTTGTGCGCAGGCGTCTACATCTACTATGCATGGGTTCCGCCGGAGCAAGTCCTCCGGGATTCGCCGCCATACAACCTTGCCGTTGGCAAGGACTACCCGCAGTATCGCGAGGTCTACGTTGCCCGTGTGGCGAACCGCTTCCGTGCACTTGGCGGGAACGAAGTAGCGATGCAGGAAGCCTACGATCTGCTCGGCGTGACCACGGGTGATGTCAGTCTTAACAATGCTTATGAGATGGTCAGGTCGGCGAATGAGATTGCCCGGCTCGATCTCCAGCGCGACCCCGCGCTGCGGCGTTTCACCGAGAACGATCAGATTGCCCTCACTGCGCTTGAGCAGGCGCTGTTGACAACCATTGAAACCGGCCAGGGTCCGAGACCTGAGGATATTCAGCCGGGGGCGCCCGCGCAGGCGCGCACCCAATCGCGGGTGATCGGCGCCTTTCTACTGTTGCTGGTGACCGTGGTCGCCGGCGGCGCGGTGATTCTGGTCGATCAAGTGGTGGGCACAGTAGTCAAGTCGCCCAATGGCCGCCAGGTGTACACCGGCTCGGATATCAAGCCCCCAACACATGTAACAGATGAATCGTCGCCTGATGCCGGGCACATCGCCGACCAGCGCGCGCCGTACACGCCTTCCGTGGCGCCTTTCATGCCCGGCCCATCTGCTGCGCCAGCGGCCACGGCGGTCAATGTGCCCTCTTCCGAGGCGCCGTTGATCTCATTCCCGCCTTGCACGTATGTGCATGGCGACGACCAGTTCGATGAGGACTTTGCCATCAACGGCTCGATGGGCGAACTGATTGGGGAATGCGGGGCAAGCATTGCCGATCGTCTGGGGCTCGACACACCGGCGCGCGTCTCGGCGCTGGCGGTTTGGGTGTTTGACAAGAACGATTTTCAGAGTACGACCAAAGTGCTCATGAGCGAGTACGCCTACAAAGAGCCGACCATTCGCAGCAAGCTGACGGCGCGTGGCGAGCCGGTGCTGGCGCAGAACAACGGCGTGATTGAGGTGCTCACCTCAACCCTGCGCGTCCACATTCAGGTCACCGGCCTGCAATACAACGCAGACGGCAATCCTCCGAACGGTTACTTCGACCGCGTCACACTGAACTTCACAGTGTATCGGCGTTCGGCTGCCTGATAGCGAATTGTAGGGCAAGCTGCCGGCTTGCCCTGGCGGGCGGGTCAAGGGGCAAGCCAGGCGGCTTGCCCTACAGGCGGTCGAATACGGCCACGGTTTCGACGTGGTGCGTTTGCGGGAACAGGTCGAGCGGCTGGGCGTAGCGCAGCGTGTATCCGTGTTTGCGCAGCCGGCCGGCGTCGCGCGCCAGTGTGGCCGGATCGCACGACACATACACCAGCCGCGCCGCGCCCACAGCCGCGATCTCTGAAAGCGTTTCTGCATCCACCCCGGCCCGGGGCGGGTCCAGCACCACGCGCTGCCACGTGCGTTTGCGCACGTCATCGTCAAGCAGGCCATGTCGCACATCGGCCGCAATCACGCTCGCGTTGGCACGGCTTCGCAGGTTGTTCAAAGCGTCGCGCGCTGCCACCCGGCTCGCCTCGATGCCCAGCGCGTACCCGGCGCGCGCGCTGATGGGCGCGGTGAACAGGCCGGCGCCGCAATACAGGTCCAGCACATGCTCGGTCCCGCAGAGTTCGAGCGCCTGCACGACCGTTTCTACCAATCGTCCGGCCATCGCCGTGTTCACCTGAAAAAACGTCGCCGCTGAATAGGCGTAGGTGATGTCTCCCACACGCTCGCGAAGCCAGGGACTTCCGATTACGGCGCGGCTCTTTCCGTCGGTTGAGCAAACTGCGATGGCTGTTCCGGTCGGTGCCAGCAGGCCGGCCACCTGCCGGGCGGCCTCATCAAGGGTGTCACTGTCTAGCTCAAATGCCATCATCCGCTCGCCGGTTGCCACGCCTGCCCGAAGGTGCATCTCGCGCAGAGGGTTGGGTGGGCGAATGTCCGCCTGAATGAGGAAGCGCAGCAGTTGCTCCACAGACGGATCGAGGATCGGGCAGGCGCTCACCGGCGTGACGCGCTGCGAGCCGGCTTCGCGGTAGCCGATCGCGCCATCCGCAGTCATGGCGACCTGGGTGTGATTGCGATAGCCATACGGCAGCGGGCAGGGAATGCAGGGCAACACTTCGACATTGGGCAGCTTGCCGATGCGCGCGAGTTGTTGTTGGACGATCTGCGTCTTGAATGAAATCTGCGCGTCGTAGGCGGCGTGTTGCCACTCGCACCCGCCGCATACGCCAAAGTGGGGGCAGACTGGCGCCACACGAACGGGCGATGGGCGAGCGATCTCGATGGCTGTGCCGCGCGCGTAGGTCTTGCGCCGGTGGGTAATGGCTGCTTCGACTATCTCGCCGGGTAGCCCGTGGCGGACGAAGAGGACCAAACCCCCGGCCCGGCCAACCGCCTCGCCGCTGGGCGACATCTGTGTCAACTCGACGCGCATGCGAGAGATTGTAGCCCCATGTGGATGCCATTCGCGCGCCCTGCCTTTGACATCTCCTGATGCGGATGATACAGTCGGCCAGCACCAATGGACACTGTGGGCGCATCTGTGCTGATCGCCGAACAGCCTGCTTTCGGGCTGGGGCTGGTTTCGGACTACGGCGAAGCGGCGTTGGCAGACCTGGCCGCGAACCGCCGGCTGCTGGAAAGGCTGGACTGGTGGCGTGTGGACGAGTGGGCGGCCAGTGATGCGTTCATTGCAATCGGCCAGAAGGGAGAACTGATTGCTGCAATGCTTGCAGCGCCGGTTCTGCTTGACGATATCAATCGCCTGGCCAGTGCGCGTTCGGATGTGGCCTGGTTGCGTTGGTGCGCCATTCGCGACGGTGTGTCTGCCACGCCGCTCGTTCGCAAGATGGTCGAAGCGTGCAGCGCCGCGCTGCAACGGGCCGGCGTGCGCCGGTTGATGTGCGTCGCTGAGTCGACGCATTGGCTGACACCCCATCTGCGCGATCTGGGTTTTCGGCACGTGGATGATGTGGTGACGCTTGCGCTCCGCCGATCCGATTGGCGCGCTGACTCGCGCGCGCTGCATCCGGCCTCTGGCATCCATGTGCGGCCGGCAGAACCATCTGACATACCGGCCTTGCTTGGCGTGGACAGCGGCGCGTTCGAGCTGCAATGGCGTATGTCTGCGGAGGCTCTTGCCCGCGCGTGGCGCATCGCCGCGCTGGTGGACGTGGCCGAGAGCGCCGGCCAGGTGGCCGGCTATGTCCTGGCGACCCACTTTGGCGACGAGGCTCACATTGTGCGACTGGCAGTCAGTCCCGACCGGCAGGGTCAGGGCATCGGGTCGGCATTGCTCCACAGTGCGCTGGGCCGGCTGCTCGATGACGGCGCCGTCCAAAGTGTCACGCTTAACACTCAGGCCAGCAATGCGGCATCGCTTGCTCTTTACCGTCGATTCGGGTTTCAGCCCACGAGGCCGCGCCTGCGCGTCATGTGCCTTGATCTGGAGCGCGCGGCGATCTGGGGGCCTGACCGGGTTTCGTCGCCATGAAGAAAGCCTCCACTGTGAAGAAAGACCGGCGCGCGGCCAACGTTCAGCGCGCAGCGGTTCAGCGTTCTCAGCGCGCAGGCCGGCGACAGGCGGTGCAGGGAGCGCGACGCCTGTCGCCTGCGCAAGCTGACTCTGGCTCGCGCAAATTTGCCACCCCGCGCCTCGATCTTGACGCGTCGTCGGCGGGAGTTGGGTTGCCCCTTGGCGTCCGGCGCGCATTTGTAGTTGCGATTGTGTTGGTTGCGGTTGCGCTGATCGGTGTTGTGGTCGCGCAGAACTGGCAGGGTTTTGTGGCGCTGCAAAGCGCCGGCCACACAGGCGCATCCGATGCCGAGCCGGCCTCGACATCGGGGGCAGTGAATGGCGGCGCAGCGCGCATCGGCATCGTCAGCGGGCATCGCGGCAATGACAGCGGCGCGGTGTGCGCCGATGGGTTGACAGAGGCACAGGTCAATTTCGATCACGCCGTGCGTGTTGCCAGCCTGTTGCGTGCACAAGGGTACACGGTCGATATTCTCGACGAGTTTGACCCGCGACTACAGGGCTATGTGGCGGATGCGCTTGTGTCGATCCACGCGGATTCGTGCGCCTACATTAACGATCTGGCCACCGGATTTAAAGTAACTCGCGTGTTGGACAGCCGACTGCCCGAAGCCGAAGACCGTCTGGTCGCATGTCTCACTGCGCGCTATCAGCAGGCAACTGGTCTCCGGTTCCATGCCAACACTGTCACCTACGACATGACGCAGTATCACGCGTTTTACGAGGTTGCTCCCACCACGCCGGCGGCTATCATTGAGACTGGCTTTCTGTATCTTGACCGGACTATTCTGACCCGCAAAGCCGAGCGGGTGGCCCAGGGTATTGTGGATGGCATACTGTGCTATCTGAATCAGGAGGCGCCGTAGTGATGCCGGCCGCACTGAGCCATGCAGTCGCGACGAGGCCCTATAAAAGGAGACGATGAGATGGAGCAATTCCAGACGTGGTTTCAGGTGTTCCGCCCGGCCCGAGCGAGGGTGCGCGCGGCCTGCCTCTTGCTGACGCTGGTCCTCATCCTGACCATTGCGCCGGGGGCTTCTCCAGCGCTGGCCGATCCGGGTCTCGATGTGCCAGACTCGGTCAAGGCGGCGCTGGCCGTGACTAGCGCGCGGCCCGGCAAATGGATTGAGGTCATCCTGTCTCAACAACGGCTGATCGCCTGGGAGGATGGCCGGGCTGTGATGAGTTCGCCCATCTCCAGCGGCTTGGCGCGCACCCCGACCCGGCGTGGCACCTTTCGTATTCAGAAAAAGTACAGCGCGGTGCGCATGCGCGGCCCCGGCTATGATCTGCCGCGCGTGCCCTACACGATGTTCTATTCCGGCAACTATGCCATCCACGGCGCGTATTGGCACAATAACTTTGGCCGTCCGATGAGCCATGGTTGTGTAAATCTGCCTGTGTCGTTCGCGCGCCGGCTGTATGCCTGGGCGCCCAGAGGCACATTGGTGGTCATCCGCTAGGCCGGCTGTCAGGATCGAAATGCCATGCACAGAGGCGAGCGCGTGTCGCGCGAAGTTGTTCTTGCGCTGGCGGTGTGCTGCGCCCTGGGAGTGGCTGTCCCATCCGCGGTATCGCGTGTGCGCGACGAGCAGACAGCCGGCGCCCAGTGGGCTGAACTGCGCGCGCGCGGCGCTTTGCGCGTGGCCATGGACCCCGGCTGGCGGCCGTTCTCGTTTTTCGATGATGCCGGTTGGCAAGGCCTCGACGCAGACTTGACGCGCGAAATTGCCCGCCGACTGCGCCTTGCTGTCCAGCCCGACCCGGTTGGCTACGACGCGATTTATGATGTGCTGCATCTCCAGCGCGATGACATTGCTGTGTCGGCGCTTGTCATCGATCCTGCGCGCACAGCGACCATAGCCTACAGCGCGGCCTATTTCGACGCCGGCATTCAAATGGTTGTGTTTGGCAATCCCGCGATTCGGCATCCCCAGGATCTTGAAGGCCGGCGCGTGGCTGTGGCACTGGGTTCGGACGCGGATCGTGTGGCGCGCTATTGGGAACGCCGGCTAGCTAATCTGAGCCGCGTCACGACAGAAGACGAGGCCGGCGCAGTGGCGGTTGCGCGGGCCGGCGGTGCTGATGCAGCCCTGGTCGAAGCGTGGATTGCGCTGCGCGAAACCAGAGACCTGGCCGGCGATGACGTGGCGCTGATTAGCGTCGAGCCGCGTCTGTATGCGATTGCCGCGCGCAGCGACAACACACGCCTGTTGGCAGCGTTGAATGAGGTCCTCTCTGACATGCGTGCGGATGGCACGCTGCGCGACCTCATCGACCGATGGGTGGCGGCGGATCGATAAAGCTCGACGGGTGTCGGACTCTTGCAAGAGTCCGACGCCTTCTGGTCATTCACCCCTCTGCTATACTGATTAATGAGGTGGCGCGCTGCTATGTCAGGCGTGAAAAGTAACCACAGCACTCCCAGCCGTTCTCGCGCGCGCACTGCCGGCGGATTGGCGCTCGGCTGCACCGGTATTCTGGTGCTGATCTCACTGGTTGCCATGCCGGCGCAGTACCTTTTCAGCGCACCCGCCACGCCGGTCAGCACGCCCACGCGCGCCGTTGCCCAGGCGCAACCGCAACGCCCCACGCGAACGCCGCGCCAAACGGTTGAGCCATCCCCCATCCCTGCGCAGCCGGTCTCGCAGGATGTTGTGCGCGTCGACGTGCCTGCCGATACCCCCGAACCCGCGCCGACCTCTACGCCAACCGCGCTGCCCGCCCCAACGAACACCCCGGCGCCTACACTCACGCCCTCGCCTGCGCCGACACTTGCGCCGACGGATACACCTGCGCCCACATCCACGCCAGAGCCAACGCCATCCCCCACGCCGTTGCCCGTGGCGCGTGTCACGCCGGTCGACGGCACGCCAGCCGTCAATGTCAGATTTGGGCCAGGGCTGGGCTACGCTGTCGTCGGCGTATTGCGGCAGGGCGAATTCATCACGGTCACCGGCACGGTGCAGGATCGCGGATGGTGGCGCGTGGATCTGAACGGCAAGCCGGCCTGGGTGTCTGCTCGCGTTGTGAAGCTGGATGGGGATGAGCAGAGCCTGGAGATCGTGCCGGCAGCGCAAATTCCGCGCTTGCCTCCCCCGCCGCCGGCTACAGCGCAGCCGACTGCCGCGCCGGGCAGTTAGGTGTCGCGCTCGTTCGAGTCCGGGTCGGCCTGTGGCCGGCGCGATGGCGCGGCGTCTTCACGGCTGGCCGGGCTGGCACTGTTCGGGCCGGCGTTGACGAAGTTCATCGCCCGGTCGATTCCGTGTTTCAGCCAGATGACCAGGCCCTTGACTGCTCGCTCGCTGGCTTCGGCCATCTCCTCGCGTTCAGCGGGGCTGAACGGTTGCAGAACAAAACCGGCCGGGTCCATTTTGCCGGGCGGGCGCCCGATGCCCACGCGCAGGCGGGGAAACTCCTGCGATCCCAGCCGGGCGATGATCGACTTCATGCCGTTGTGACCGCCGTTGCCGCCAAAGGGCCGCATGCGCAACTGCGCGAATGGGATGTCCAGTTCGTCGTAGATGACCATCAGATCGGGCAGGGCGATTTTGTAGAACCGAGCGATGGGGCTGACCGCCGAGCCGCTGTCATTCATGAACGTCTGCGGTTTGGCCAGCACAACTCTCTCGCCGTCGATCTCGCCGATGGCAACGATGGCGCGGTTCATCATCCTGGCGAATTTCAGCCCGTGCGTTTCGGCCAGTCGATCGGCAATGGCAAACCCGATGTTGTGGCGGGTTTCTGCGTATTGCCGGCCGGGGTTGCCGAGGCCGACGATGAGCCGCCAGCGGCGCGATGAAAGATCGATTGGGTCCTGATCTGGCATGTCTGTGAAATGGAGAACTGGCAGTCAGCGTCCGTAGTCCACCGGCTTGTCAAAGAGCCGGCGCAGTAAGAAACCGATCACGCGCTTGAGCGCGATGTATGCGCCCAGCGCCGCGAATGCCAGCAGCGCCATGCGCGCCCCGCGCATGAATGCAGCCGGGACCGCGGCCAGGTCAAAGTCTGATTCTTCAGCCGCGCTCGCATTTGCTTCTGCGCTGCCGGCCGCCTCATCTGACTGGCCGGCCCCCTCCGACGCCGAGGGCGCAGGCTGACTGCTGGTGTTGGTGGTCTTAAGGTTGCGCACAAATCCCTCGAACGCCGACCCGTCAGCATTGATGACCTGCACGCGCAAGGCATAGGCGCCGTCGGGCAGAGGGCGCGTGTTCCACACGGCGAGCACACCGTTTTCCACCGGCTGTGTGCCGCCGCCAACAATGATCCACGCGGCAAGATCCGGCTCTGCCGCGTAGGCGACTTCGTAACGCACAAACTGGCTGGAGTTGGCCGTCCCCTGAATTGTGACGTTGCCGCGGATTGATTGCTCGTTGGATGGCGAGACGATGCGGGCCAGCGGATTGGATTGGGCAGATACCGGGAAGGCCGGCGTCAAAGTGATGTTCAATGCTGCAAACAGAATGAGCGCAATGGCCGAAATGGCGGGCAGCCGCGTGGTGTGTTGAACCAGGTTCATACCAGACCCGGATTGTACCCGACCCGTACGGTATAATTCCGGTTCCACATGGGGATGTAATGGCTTCGACGGAATGGGCAGGCCCCGAGTGGCGAGCCGAGACGCGACTCTCGTTAAACAGCGCACAGCACATTAAGTGCCAAGAATGTCAACTGGAATGCTGTTCCGGTCGCCGCGTAAGCGGTAGCCAGACGGCATCCGGCGCTTCATTGACGCCGGCGTCGCCCAGAGCCTCGCGTTGGTGGGATCTGGTTGCGGCGTAATAAAGCCAACGGGCGCCCGGCCGAGGTTCGTAGGCCGTTCGGGTTGCTGGCTGACAGCCGAAACCACGAACTAGTGTTGCGCTAACCGTGTCGTCGCGGGTGTGCGATGCGAAACTAAAACGACGACTACGCTCGTAGTCATTCGCGGTGGGTTCATTTCGGACCCGGGTTCGATTCCCGGCATCTCCACTCCTCGTCGTCACCCCTTTCGCCGGCTCCAAGGCGGTGGGAGGGGGAGTGCTACACTCCCCCTCATGCTCGCCATCGAACAAATCGACACTCGCAATCGCGCGCACGTCGAGCGCTTCGTCCGTCTTCCATACCGTCTGTACGCCGATCATCCTTGCTGGGTTCCTCCGCCGCTTGGCGACGCCCGGCTGATGCTGAACCGCGACAAACACCCCTACTATGCGCACTCGGACGCGGATTTCTTCATCGTCTCGCGTGATGGGCGCGATGTGGGGCGTATCGCGGCGCTGGAAAATCGCGCCTACAACCGCTACCACAACACGCGCCAGGCGCAGTTTTATTGCTTCGACGCCGAAGATGATGCGGAAGCAGCCCAGCTGCTTTTCGAGACGGTATTCGAGTGGGCGCGGATGCGCGGCCTGAATCGCGTGGTAGGACCAAAAGGGTTTGGCCCCCTGGATGGATACGGCGTTCTGGTCGAGGGCTTCGAGTATCGCCAGCTCATGACAATGATGAACTACAACCACCCTTACTATCCCGCGTTGGTGGAGGGAGCTGGGTTTCGCAAGGAAGTCGATTTCGTGTCGTGCTACATCGACGCGCAAAAGTTTCGGTTGCCGGAGCGTGTGCACTCCATCGCGCGCCGCGCGGCAGAGCGATCTGGCCTAAGGGTGCTGCGTTTCACCCGCAAGCGCGAGGCGCTCAGATGGGTGCCCAAGATCGCGGAGGCTTATAACAATGCCTTCGTCAACAACTGGGAGTACTATCCGCTATCCTGGCCGGAGATCAAACTGGTGCTGGACAATGTGTTGTTGCTGGCAGATCCGCGCCTGATCAAGATCATCGCGCACGGCGACCGCGTGGTGGGCTTTCTGTTCGCCTTCCCGGATGTGTCGGCCGCATTGCAGCGTGCGAAGGGCCGGCTGTTTCCCTTCGCCATTTTGGATTTGCTGATCGAGATGCGCCGGACAAAGTGGGTGGCGTTCAATGGGGCGGGCATTCTGCCGGAATATCATGGGCGCGGCGGCAATGCGCTGTTGTACTCCGAAATGGAGCAAACGTTGCGCGAGTTCCACTTTCAGCACGGCGATCTGACGCAGGTAGCCGAAACGGCCATCCAGATGCGCGCCGATCTGGAGAACCTGGGGGGCCGGCCCTACAAAAATCACCGCGTCTATGCGCGCGATGTGTGATGATGGGCCGGCCCGCTCATTCGCCGCATATGGCGCGCATGAACTCGTCGAAGAGGTAGCTTGCGTCGTGTGGCCCCGGCGAGGCTTCAGGGTGGTATTGCACGCTGAACACGCGCAGGTCGTTCGCGCGCAGCCCTTCCACGCAGCCGTCGTTGAGGTTGATGTGAGTGATCTCCACGCCCGGCGGAAACCCCTCGGCCCTGACCGCGAAGCCGTGGTTGTGGCTGCTGATTTCAATGGCGCGCTCTTCGCCGAGTTGGGGCGGCGCGCCAACTGGCTGGTTGCCGCCGCGATGCCCAAATTTAAGCTTGTAGGTTTGTCCACCCAGCGCGAGGCCGATGATCTGATGGCCCAGGCAGATGCCGAACATGGGCGCCTTGCCCAACAATTCACGGGTGGATGCGATGGCATAGTCGCAGGCGGCCGGGTCGCCCGGCCCGTTCGACAGAAAGATGCCGTCCGGCTTCATCGCCAGCACGTCGCTGGCCGGCGTAGTGGCCGGCACCACGCGCACCCGGCATCCGCGCGAGGCAAGCAGTCGCAGGATGTTGTGCTTGATGCCAAAGTCATAGGCCACGACCAGCGGCGCGTCCGCTGAGGCTGCCGGCCTGTCCGTCGAGGCGCCCGCCGCGGCCGGATACCACTGCGCGTCGATGCCATCTGACCAGCCATACGGCTCGGTGCACGTGACTTCGCGGGCAAGGTCGGCGCCGTTCATGCTGGGGCTGTGGCGCGCCAGGTTGATCAGCCGTTCGGCGTCTGTGTTCAGCGACGAGAGCGCGGCGCGCATGGCGCCCTGGGTGCGGATATGCCTGACCAGAGGCCGGGTGGCGACGTCCGAAATGCCGACAACGCCGCGTTCGCGTAGATACTCGTCCAGAGATTGGCGGGCGCGATAGTTGCTCACCACCGGGCTGAGTTCGCGCACGACGAAGCCGGCAACCCAGGCGCGCGCCGACTCGTCATCCTCGGGATTGCATCCGACGTTGCCGATGTGAGGTGTCGTCATCACAACGATCTGGCGGTGATAGGAGGGATCGGTGATGATCTCCTGGTAGCCGGTCATGGAGGTGTTGAAGACGACCTCGCCGGTTGTCTCGCCGGCAGCGCCGAAGCCGAATCCCGGCCACAGCGTGCCATCTTCAAGCGCCAGCAGGGCAGGGGGACGTGGTTGGCTCATGGCATTGGTGCCGCGCCAGCGCTGCGCGCCACGCTTCGGGAGCACGCACGGGCCGGTTGCGGATGAAATCGAAACATACCTGGGTCGTGCGGGCCTCGGCGATCAGTTGGCCGTCGTCGACCCGCACGATGCGGTAGACAAACTCGAAGGAGCTTCTGCCCATGTCGCCGACACTGAGTTCGATGCGCAGTGTGTCGCCCAGAAGGGCTGGCCGGCGGTAATCGATCTCGCAGCGGGCGAGCACGAAGCCTTGTTCCTGAAAGCGCGACCAGTCGATGCCCATCTCGGTAGAGAATGCCAGCCGGGCCTCTTCGAGATAGGTCAGATAGACCGCGTTGTTGACATGGTTGAGCGCATCCAGATCGCGGAAGCGAACGGTGAGCGTGTGGACAAACATGCGTCGGACTGGAATGCTGGGCAGGGACAAGCCCTGCCCCTACCGTTTCACAACGGTTACTTTCTGGATGCGGTCGATGGTATCTGTGCCGACGGTGCCGGTCATGGTTTGCAGGAGATCAAGTCCGGCCGTGACCTTGCCGATCACGACGAACTGGCCCTCGAATTGCGACACCGGCTGGTAGGTCACGATGAACTGCGCGGCGGTGCGTTCCGGTGAGCCGTACAGGGCAACAACGCCGGCTTCGGCGAATGCTCCGGCCTTTGGTTTTTCGACGCTGCAGTCATAGCCGGGATTGCCGGCCGGATTGATCGGCCCGAACAGCATGGCGCCGAGCTGGTCATCGTTCAGCAGCAGCGGCGAGCCATCGAAGTATCCTTGATCGGCCAGGTAGACGACCGAGTTGACGTTGACCGGCGCAAGGTCGGGATTGAGTTCAATCGTCACATTGCCTTTTGTGGTCTCCCACGTCATTTGGTAGAGCGCGCCCGCGTCCACCACCTGTTCCGGCCCGTCGAACTCGAACGCTTTGCTGGTCAGGCCGGCAAACTGAAGTTCGCGGTCGGCGACGTATTCGCGCACCTGCGTGATGACCTCGGGCTGGGTGAATACGCCGGGGTTGATCGACCGGCCATCCAGGAAGAGGGTGGGTGTGCCGTTGATCATCAACTCTTCTGCGGACTGGATGTCGCGCTCGACGCGCGCAGCTACCTCGCTGCTGGCCAGGTCGGCCTCGAAGCGGGTGAGGTCGAGGCCCAGGTTCTGGGCGTAGGTCTTCAACGTCTCGGTGATCAGGGCGAAATCGAGGCTCTCGAGGTCAGTGTGTTTCTCGTTCACCACATCGAGCAGTTGCCAGAACTGATTCTGGTTGCCGGCGGCTTCGAGGGCGTGAGAGACGATGCGCGCCTTGTCATTGGCGTGGGTGAGCGGGAGGTAGCGATATGCCAGACGCACGGTATCGCTGATCTGTTCCATGACGCTCTTGAGCGGCGCGTGCAACTGCGCACAGGCCGGGCACATGGGGTTCGAGTACTCGATCATCGTGCTGATGGCCTGCGGGTTGCCCAGCACGCGATCTGCGGCATTCACATTCAGCGCGAACCGCTGGCATGTCGCCGGCGGAGGAGGCACCGGCGTTCCGGCCGGCGCGATAGCGACCGGCCCGCCATCGCTGGCGCGGACATCGACGCGGATGATCTGGTCGCCGATTGCGATCCTGTTGACTACATCCATGCCGTTGATGGTCTTGCCGAAAACCGTGTACTGGTTGTCCAGGCTGGGCTGGGGCGCCAGGGTGATGTAGAACTGACTGCCGCTGCTGGGGGTCGTCTCTGGTGGGCCGCTGGTGCGCGCCATGGCAATTGCGCCCTCTTCATGTGTCAGTTTGATTTCCGGGGGGATGTTGTAGCCGGGGCCGCCGGTGCCATTGCCGGCCGGGTCGCCGCCCTGAATGACAAAACCCGGCTCCACCCGGTGGAATGTCAAGCCGTCATAGAAGCCATTCTGGGCCAGATAGACAAAGTTGTTGACCGTCTGCGGCGCGGCGGAGGGATCAAGCTCCACCTCGATCACGCCCTTCTCGGTTTGGATAGATGCGATGTACTTCTTTGTCGGATCGATGGTCACTGGTGGCGGGTCGGTCCTGATTCTGCCGCGCTCCTCGGTTGTGAGCGCCGCAAACGGGCGCCCGCCGTCCGCCACTGGCTCGCTTGCCGCCGTTCCGCGCGGCGTGGGGGTCCTGGGCGGGGCAAGCGTGGGTACGCCGGAAGTAGGAGTGCCGGGGAAAGGCGTGATGGTGGGAAGTGTGGCCGGCTCCCCGCTGCACGCTGTCAGCAACAGCGCCGCTGTGAGCGCTGCGACAGCCGGGTATCTACTGATTCGCAAGTGTAGCCTCCAGATGTTCGGGCTTGCGCCGGATGCGCAAACACAGCATTATACCCAGAGGGATAGTACAATACTCACCAGTTTGGAGGGCCTTGAGATCAGGGAGCGTCGATTCAGCGTATCGTATGCCCGGCTTCACCGTTGGCCTGCGCGCGGCGGAGCGGGAGAGGTAGCTTACCCAAAGGATTGACCGGTATGAATCAACCAACGCGAAGACTCATTCATATTCTTACGTCTGTTATGATGTTGTGCACATCGCTGTCTGTCGTTGTGCCGCTACCGGCACAGGCTGCCTCTGCGGCCCGCTCCGAATCAGGCCCTGCCGCCAGCGGTGTGGAACGCCTGCCCGGCGCTGACTATGTATGCGTCTACTATGTCGTCAAGCGCGGCGACACACTCACAAAGATAGCCAACAGCTATCGCGTGACCATTCAGGCAATCCAGCGGGCCAATGGCTTGCGCACGACTCGAATCTACGTTGGGCAGCGGCTGTGCATCCCACGCCCCAGGCCCTCTCCCAGCCCGCAGCCAACGCCCTCCGGCCCGTGGTATGCCGAGTTTTGGAACAATACCGAGCAATCGGGTTCGCCGGTAGTGGTGCGCACAATTTCTGCCGTCAGCTTCGACTGGGGCTTTGGCTCGCCTGATCCAGCCCGCGTGTTTGCCGACAACTTCTCCGCGCGTTTTGTGCGCACGCTCAACCTGCAGGGCGGGATGTATCGCTTCACGTTCAAGGTGGACGATGGCATCCGGGTGTGGGTTGACAACAACGTGGTGTATGACCAGTACGCCTTTGTCGGCCAGTTGAACACCCAGTTTGATGTGGAGATTGCGGCCGGCGTGCACACCATTCGCGTGGACTACGTGGAGCGAACTGGCAAGTCGCTCGTCACGCTGAACTTCGCCCGTGTCAGTGGGGACGGTCAGCAACCGCCCAGCGGCAATAATGGGCCGTGGCACACCGAGTTCTTCAACAATATGCAGTTGCAGGGCGCCCCCCTCGCTGTCCGAACATATAACACCCTGAAGTTCAACTGGGCCGGCAAGGCGCCGGTGGCTGGTGTGCCGGCCAACTATTGGTCGGCGCGCTTCTCGCAGTTCCGTTACTTCGGCGCCGGCGTCTATCGCTTTGTGGTCACGTCCGATGACGGCGTGCGGGTCTATGTGGATGACCAGATCGTGATCGACCACTGGGGCGAGCAATCGGCGCGCACGTGGATCGGCGACATCCGGCTGGGCGCTGGCACGCACACCATCCGCGTCGAGTACTTGCAGGTTGCGGGCACGTCGTTGATCGATGTGTACTGGGAGTTCCTCGGCGGGTAATGCCGATCGCCAGACACCCCAGACCGGATACACAAACAGAGCGCGCAGACCTCATCAGGCTGCGCGCTCTGTTGTTAATCCCAAATCCAAAATCCTCATGGCCCCCATGCCAGCCGTTCGTTCTGCCAGTAAGGATGGTTGGCGCCGAGGCTGCCAAGCTTGCGCAGATTGCTGCCGTCTGCGTTGATGATGTAGATCGACCACGAGCCTTCGTGGTTCGACGCGAAAGCGATCTGGGCGCCATTGGGCGCGAACACGGGACCGCTCTTCTCCCCGCCCAGGCTGGTGAGCTGGCGGAACTGGCCGGCCATCGAGACGGCGTACAGCTCCCAGGCCCCGGTGAAGTTGGTCACGTACACAATCTCATTGCCGTCGGGCGACCATGACGGGCTGAGATCGCCGGCAGAGGTGGTGAGTCGCCGCCGGTCCAGTGGACTGTCGGGGTTGATCACATACAAGCCGCACAAGCCGTCCGGACAGTCCTGATAAGCGATCAGGCCGGTCGGCCCCCAGGCTGGATGGCTGCCATTGGTGAGAAAGACCGGTCCGCTCGCCCCGTTCGTGGGAGCGATGTAGATGCGCCATGCGTTGTTCTCAAACACCGCAAAAGCAACCCGGCCGGCATCCGGCGACAGGCTGGGCCACGATGCGGCGCCGTTATACAGTGAGCCGATGCTCCCGCCAGAATAGTAAGCGCGCACAGCTGAACCCACGGTGTAGGCCAACGCGCCGCCTGCCCGGTGGAACGCTGGCTGCATGCCGCCGGCTTCGATGGTGTTGACCTGGCCGGCGCTGCTATCGTAGAGATAGAGTGTGTAGAAACCCTGATT
>DAOUDB010000250.1:0-10026 GCA_034431495.1 Thermoflexales bacterium | reverse complement strand
GTTTCGCATGGTTGCCTCGGAGCAGGTGGCCGGTCGCAATCGCCCGCCAGAATTATTGAGCGACGGCGCAACGCTGGCGCGGCGCATGATCCAGCTTAGCAACGATCCCGCCGACGTGGGCGCCATGTTGTTGCGGCAGGCGGTGTGGCAGGTGGGTGAGCGCGCCGGCGACGGCACGGCGACCACGGCGGTGCTGGCGCACGCGATCATCAAGGAAGCGTATAAGCGGATTGCAGCCGGCGCCAATGCCATGCGCATCCGAGTTGGTATCGAACGCGCCGTGGATGCGGCGGCGCAGTCTCTGCGCGATCAGTCCACACCCATCAGCACACGGCGCGATCTGACGCGCATTGCCGACTCGCTGTGTCACGATGAGGAACTGGCCCGATACCTGGGCGAGGCGTTCAACATCATCGGCGCGGATGGGTTCGTGGAGGTGCAGACATCGCGCGGGCGCAAGATTGAGCGCGAGTATGTGGAGGGCGCATGCTGGCGCAGTTCGGTGGGCTACCTGTCGCGCAACTTTGCCGAAAACACAACCACGCCCCGCATCACCATGCAGGACGCGGCTGTGGTGCTGATCGACGGCAAGCTGAATGATGTGGATGTGGCAGGCCGAATTTTCACGCGCTTGTTGCAGGCCGGCCACAAGAATATCTTCCTGGTCTGTCGTGAGATCTCCGAGACCGTGTTGGGCGTGATGACTGTCAATCACCAGAAAGGCAATGTCAAGTTCCTGCCGGTCAAAATGCCGGTGATGGAAAGCGACAAGCTGGCGATGTTTGAAGATATTGCCGCGCTGACCGGCGCAACAGTGTTCTATCTCGGCGAGACGAAGGACGTGTCATCGTTCACAGCGGATATGGCCGGCCGGGTGCGGCGAGCGTGGGCTGACGCGACCCAGTTCGGTCTCATCGGCGGGCGCGCTAACCCCAGGGCGTTGCGCGAGCATATCAAGACGCTGCGCGCCAGCATGACGCAGGCCAAAGACAAGGACAAGTCAGAGGAGCAGCGCATTGCGGCGGTGCGGCAGCGCATCGCCCGGCTGATGGGCGGCATCTGTGTGTTGAGCATCGGCGCGCCAACAGAAGCGGAACAGAAAGCGCGGCAGCAAATCGCCGAGCGGTGTGTGCGCGCGATGTATGCCATCGTGCGTGGTGGCGTGGTGCCGGGCGGTGGGGCGGCTTTTCTGACCTGTCAGAATGCGGTGCGCAAACTCGCATTCGACGAGCCGGATGTTCAGGCCGGCGTCGATTGTGTGGCGCGCGCGCTTGAATCACTGATGCGCGCAATTGCCCGAAATGCCGGCCATCATTCTTCCACCATTGTGGCCCGGGCGCGGCTAGCGGGGAAGGGATTCGGGCTGGACGCGCTGTCGGGCGAGATCGTGAACATGCGCGAGGCCGGCATCGTCGATAGCACCGAGGTGCTGGAGCAGGTGTTGCGCGCGGCAGGAAGTGTGGCGGCCACGACCGTGACGACCGATGTGGTGTACCGGCACAAGAAGCCCCAGGAAGCCGTGCAGCCCTGAACGGGCGGAGGCGAATCGCGCTTCAGAACGCCGGGCTTCGGAATGAAGCCCGGCGTCTTTGTCTCCTATCCTCGTTCTCGAATCAGCCAGTGCGCCCCGCACGACTCGCGCACTCTAAAGATCACCGGCAGCACGATCTTGTCGTTCAGCACGGTGCGGCCTTCGATCTTGTCGATGAGCAGGTGTGCCGCCTTGAATCCCATCTCCACGCGTTGTTGCGTGATCGTCGTGAGGGGAACCGGCAGCCGGCTGACATTGGGCAGATCGTCGAACCCTACCAGCGCAAAGTCGTCCGGCGGTTTCAGCCCCATGCGGCCGGCGACAGACATCAGGGTAATGGCAATCTCATCGTGCATCGCAAGCAAAGCAACCGGCTTCTCCGAAGGCGACTTCAAGGCGGTCCATTGCGCGAGATGCTGGCGCACGTCCGCATCGTCCGACAGGTCGATGGTGTCGGGTGGCAGGATGAGGTGAGCCAGCCCATAGTCGTTCAGGGCCTGGCAGAAGCCGCTGAAGCGGTCGCGCACAGACGTGGTGCCCAGTTGTGACTGCGCAGTGTTCACGACGCGAAAAGCGCGGTAGCCCAGGATGATGAGGTGTTCGGTGAGGCGATAGAAACCGTAGGCGTTGTCGGACACCACATGGCTGGCTTCCACGTCGGTCAGATAGCGATCAACAAGGACGAAGGGGATGCGGCGCTCGATGAGCACTCGCACGCCGGCGGTGGTTGGATGGTTGCTGACCGGCATGACGATCATGCCGTTCACATCACGGCGAATCATGCGGGCGATGGCCTCCGCTTCGGCGTGTTCGTCCTCGCCGGAGCGGGCGAAGGTGATGCTATAGCCGTGCGACTTGGCGGCGTTTTCGGCGCCCAACAGAATGCCCATCTGTAACACGTCGGTGTCATTGGTGGCGCAAAAGACCAGGCCGATGGTGTGGTGCGCAGATGAGGCGTCAGACGATGCAGCCTGCATAGGAAGAGAGCGGCTGTTGGGCGCTTTGGGATCGCGCAAGAAAGTGCCGCGTCCACGCGTGCGGGTGATGAGGCCTTCGGTTTCGAGCAGACCGAGCGCATGGCGGAGTGTGCTGCGGCTGACCCTGTACTGCCGGCACATTTCAGTCTCTGTAGGCAGCCGGTCGCCCGGCTTCAGGCCCTCGTGCTCGACGGTCTGGCGGATGAGGGATTCGACCTGCCTGTAAAGCTTGCCGGGCGATATGGTGTTGTGTGGCGTGGGCGAAGGCGTGTTGACGGATTGGCTTGCGGGCCGGCGGCGGTCTGAAGCCATGCGGCGTCTGGATGAGGATTTCATAGATTCGCCTCTTGGTACGAACTTGCGCCGCGTAAAGTATACTTGGTCTTAAGTCTTTGTGCAATACCTGCGTGAATAGGTCTGTGATCTATTGACTTGGCGGGTACGCCTGCTATAATGATTGCGCTGGTCCGAACCAGGCCAAAGCATCTGAACAGTGAGGGCTCCGTTCTAGCCCAGGGGCAGACCGAACCGGAGGAGAAGTCCAATGCTGAATGCGGCACCGGGCAGCGGCGCAGCATCCATGCGGATGCCGATTGCGCCCACAAGCGCGCGCGAGCGATTCCGTCGCTGGCGTTTTCGTCATCGTCATGCAGTCGAAGGGTGGGGCATTCTGGCGCCCATTCTGATTTACTACTCGGTATTTTTCCTGTTCCCTGTGGTTTCGAGTCTTCTGCTCAGCTTCACCAAATGGTCGGGCTTGAGCGGCTCGCCGGAGTGGATCGGACTGGGCAACTATCAGCGATTCCTCAACGATGTCATGTACCGGCAAGTGCTGGTCAACACCGTGATCTTCGCTGTATCCATCCTGGTGTTGCAGACGGCGCTGGGATTTCTCGTAGCGCTGATGCTGAATGCGAAGGTGGCCGGGCGGGGTCTGTACCGGGCAGCTTGGTATGTGCCGACGCTGACGACCGCCGCAATCATGGCCCAGGTGGCGTTCGTGTTCATTTCGCCAACCGACGGGGTGATCAACACGGTGCTGCGGCAGATGGGGCATCCCGGCATCATCTTCTACATGCAGGTCGATTGGATGCGCGCCATCATCGTGATCTACTCGGTGTGGCGCGGCGTGGGCGGGCCGATGATTCTGTATCTGGCCGGCTTGCAGGGCATCCACCCCGAACTCTATGAGGCGGCGCAGGTTGACGGCGCCAATCGCATTCAACTGCTGCGCTATATCACGTTGCCGCTGCTCACACCGATGACTATCTTCGTGCTGGTCACCGGCATCATCGGCACGGCGCAGATCTTCGAGGCCGTCATGTTCCTGAGCAAGGGCGGACCGGGCAACCAGACCAACGTCATCATGTTGCAGATCTACCAGGACGCTTTTGCGAACGCCAGTATCGGCATGGCCAGCACCGGCGCCATGCTGCTGGGTTTGATCCTGCTGGCGTTCTCGATCGTCAATATCCGCATCATGAGCCGGGGTCGCGTTGGCGAGTAGCCGACAGACAAAGGATGGATAGAGGCGCACCATGAAGCCAAGTACTCTCAACAGGGCGCTGACGCGCGCGCCGTTGTACACGATCCTGATCGTATCCAGTCTGGCGATGGCGTTCCCGCTGGCTTACATGCTGGTCGGCTCGTTTGCGTCGATCCCCGACTACATCCGCAGGCCGGCATTCCCATACCCCACAGTGCCGGACTTCAGCAACTACCTGATCATCTTCGATCCGGCGCGCACCGATATGCTGAAGTGGGTCGCCAACACCATGGTGCGGGTAATCTGGTACATCCTGATACCGGGCACCGTCGCTGTGCTGGCCGGCTATGTGTTCGCCAAGCTCAAGTTCCGAGGGCGGGACGCGGCCTTCCTGTTTCTGCTGTCGTCGATGGTGTTGCCGGGCATCGTCTATGAAGTGCCGACCTTTGTGATGATGGCGCGCTGGCCGCTGGCCGGCGGCAACGACATCTTTGGCCAGGGTGGCGTGGGGTTCATCAAGCAGTGGCCGGCTCTCCTGATCCCCGGCCTGGTCAGCGTGTTCTACATCTTCATGATGCGCCAGACGTTCTATACCATACCGATTGACTTCGAAGAGGCGGCGCGTGTGGATGGCGCCGGCACCCTACGCTGTTTGTGGAATGTGTACCTGCCTATGCTGAAGCCGGTGCTGACCGTGCTGGTGATCTTCCAGTTCGTCGGCATCTGGAACGACTATCGCTGGCCGTTGTTTGTTTCGACCGGCAACCCCAACATCTACGTGGTGGCGTTAGGCTTCCAGTTTCTGGCTCAGGCCGGCAACGGGTTGAAGGGTATGCCAAACACGGTGACGGACTATCCCTTCCTGTTCGCCTTGGCCACGTGCGCCATTCTTCCGCTCATCATCCTGTTCCTGTTCCTGCAGAAGTACTTTGTTGAAGGCGTGCAGGGATTTGCCATCAAAGGTTAGGCCGGCGCCGGCGTCTCTTGGATGCCGTTGCGCCGTATGTTCACACTCAAGGAGGCGTTTACAGACAGAGAAATCCCGATCGCATATCCAGGTCTCTCGACAGATCCCGTTGGAATCGATAGATTCGCATATTTCCCAAGAGGAGGATTCGCAAGATGAAGCGCGTGACTCGCAGGCAGTTGCTCAAGACGGCCGCCCTGGGCGGCGCTGGCGCGCTCGTGGCCGCATGCGCCCCCCAGACTGTGGTGGTTACTCAGGAAGTGATCAAGGAAGTTGAGAAGCCCGTCGAAGTCGTCAAGGAAGTCGAAGTGACGGCTGTGCCGCAGGTCGGCGAGAAAGTCCTGACAGTGTGGGGATCGGGCCTTGATCTGAATGCCTATCTCAAAGGCGACAAGAATGGCTATGGCTATGTGTGCCTGGAAGCGCAGGAAAATGCGTTCAAAGCCAAGCATCCCGATGTCAAGCTGATCTGGGAAGATCATGGCTGGGACGAAGAACTGCGCCAAAATATCGTGACGGCGTTGCTGGCCGGCACAGCGCCCGATGTCATCGTCGGTGAAAACTTCTTCCAGCAGTATGCCTCGCTCAAGGCGCTCGTGCCGCTCGACGACGCAACGCCGCAGGAAATCAAGGACGAGGCCATCCTCGGCACGCATAAGGCCGCCATCTACGAAGGCAAGAACTATGGCCTGTCGTGGTTCTCTGGTTGCTTCGGCTTCGAGGCCAACCCGAACGTGCTGGAGAAGGCCGGCGTTGAGGTCAAGATCCCCGAGACCTGGGATGAGTTGCTGACGACTGCCGAAGCAGTGACCAAGGCCGGCAACGGTCAATACTACGGCTACACGCTGCAAGGCCCGCTGGGCTTCTCGGTAGGCGGCATGTTCCGCGTGGCGGTATATCTCGAACAGGCCGGGGCGAAGCTGGTCAAGCCCGACGATCCGTTCTATCCCAACTTTAACGATCCCAAGTCTATTCCGGTCTGGGAGTTCGTGCGCAAGTTGCACAAGTTCACCCCGCCCGGCCTGTCCTTCGAAGCCGACGAGGGCAAGGTCTACTCCCAGTTGTTCCAGGGCATCTCGGCTATGCAGATCGCCGGCTCGTGGCATACCGAGTGGGCCAAGCGCAGTGGCCTGGACAATGCCATCTATGGCACGGTGCCCTATCCGTCCGATGGCAAGCCGGCCAGCTATGTAGTGGGCAATGTGATCTGGGGTGTCATGTCGGCCAGTAAGGTGCCCGACATCGGCGCGTCGTGGATCATGACCACTCAATCCGATGAGGTGCAGTCCACGGTGGACGTGGTGCGCCTGCCTTCCACCAAGCGCTGGATCCAGAAGCTGTTGGATAATCCCAACAAGATGGAGGCCGATAAGATCTACGCCAGGATGTTGCGCGACACCGAGCTGGGCATCCTGCCGCAGTGGCGCAAGGAGCCGAACAAGCTCAACCAGACGTGGAATGACCTGTTCGCCGCGGTCATCACCACCGAGGGCGACATCAAGGCGCTCGCCGACGAAGCCCAGGCCAAGGCCGAGGATATCCTCAAGGCCGCCGGCTAATTCTCTCGTCTCGTTTCCTCTCTCCAGATGTCAGACCGCTTCACAGCGGTCTGACATCCTTTTCCGGACTGCTGCGCGCGTCTCTGCCCTGCGCCGGCGCGACCATCCCTGTATACTGCTTCGGAACATATTTCCCATTCTGGCTTGTCTCGATCCGTTATCCAGGAATCCACAACGCATGTCTCACTTTGAAATCGGCAACCATCACGGCGCCCCAACGCTGTTCCAGGACGGGCAGCCGGTCTTTGCTGCCATCTATTTGACCGTGCGCAACTTGCGCAATCCCGACCCCGGCTGGCAGGGCGACCCATACTTCGAGCAGTTTCGCGACGCCGGCTTCCACTTCTACTCCGCCGAACTGCCCACTCATTTCGATGACGCCTACGACCCCGCTACTGGTCAGATGCGCCCACGGGCGTTTGCGCGCCTCGACATGCTCAAGCGCTATGCCGAACTCGACCCGCAGGCAAAGTTTCTGTTGCGCGTCGGCGTCGAGCCGCGTGGAGACGAGTCGGCCTGGATTCAGCAGCATCGTGACCAGTGCGAGGTATTGGAACCGCGCGCCAAAGGCATCTATGCCACGCCCTCCTATGCCTCACAAGTCTGGCTCGCTGACGCGGCTGAATTCATTCGCGTGTTGATTCGCTACATCTACGAGCACGGGCTGTCGGATCACATCCTGGGCTACCTGATCTGCGGCGGCGACAGCGCGGAGTGGGTGAAGATCGGGCCAATGGAGGACTGGGCCGGCGATTACTCCGCGCCCATGCAACAGGCTTTCCGCGACTGGTTGCGCGCCAAATACGGCACACTCGAGGCGCTGCGTGAGGCCTGGGGCGATTCTTCTGTGTCATTCGATCAGGATCTGGTTCCGTCGCCCGAAGAACAAAGCGCCACCGATCTCTTTCTGTTCAAAGACCCTCGTAAGCGTCGCAAGGCCATCGATCATTTCCAGTGCCTGTCCGACATCGTGGCGCGCGACATCGACTTCCTGTGCGGCGTGGCAAAAGAGGCTTGCCGCCGCGAGCATCTGGCCGGTGTGTTCTACGGCTATGTGCAGGAGATCGTGTGGAACAACGGCTTCTTCGGCCAGCGCCTGGCCGACGCCGATGTGGAACACGCCGCCGGCGCGCGATCAGGTCATGCCGGCCTGATGAAAGTGCTTGCGTCGCCCAACGTCGATTTTCTCAGCAGCCCTTACTCCTATGGCTTCCGGGGGATAGGCGGCGAGGGCGCGTTCATGTCGCCCCAGGAAAGCGTGCGCCGCGCCGGCAAATTGTGGATCAGCGAAGAAGACATGCGCACGCATCTGTGGCCGCCCGATTCGTTCTACGGACAGACGCGCAACACGCACGAGACGGTGGCAGTGCTGAAACGTCAGTTTGCCAACCTGTTCACGCATGGCGCCGGCGCGTGGTGGTGCGACTGGGGCCGGCCGACCGGCGGCGCCTATGCCGAACCGGAGATCATGCGCGTGTTTCAACGCTCGCTGGAGGTCGGCCGGCGCGCGCTCGATTTGCCCGACCGCAGTTCGGCGTCTCAGGTTGCTGTGGTCATCGACGCCGAAAGCCCCTTCTACCGTTCGACCCTCAACAATTTCGACATTCCTTCCTGGCGTAATCATGCCTGGGGCATTGTGCGCATGGGCGCGCCGGTTGATGTGATTCTGCTGAGCGATGTGCTGGAGGGGCGCGCGCGTGACTATAAGTTCTACTTCTTCGCCAACACAGTGCGCTTCTCGGCCGCCGAACGCGCAACCTTAAAATCGGTCCTGCGGCGCGATGGCAAGCTGGCGCTGTGGGTGTGGGCGCCCGGCTTCGTCGGCGATGACGATCTGTCTGTGGAGCACTGCAACGACCTGACCGGTGTCACCCTGCGCATGACCCCGCGCCAGTGGGGCGCGCACATCTACATCAGCAACTTCGATCATCCCATCACGCGCCCTTTGCCAACCTCCACATTCTGGGGCACGGATATGCGACTCGGTCCGTTGTTCACGGTCGATGACCCTGCCGCGACGACGCTCGGCACGGTGGTGATCAACCAGGGGCGCTGCGAGCCTGGCTTTGTGTTGAAGGACAACGGTGAATGGGCCAGCGCCTACTCGGCCGCGCCGAATCTGCCGCCCGGCGTGTTGCGCGAACTGGCGCGCCATGCCGGCGTTCACATCTACAGCGAATCGGAGGATGTGATGTACGCCGACCGGGCGTTTGTGGCCCTGCACACGGTGCGCGCCGGCCCAAAGACAATTCGCCTGCCGCAGCGCGCCGATGTGTGGGAGGTCTACTCGAACCGGCAGGTTGCTCGCGACGCCGATGTGTTTGAGGATGTCATGGAGGCCGGCGCGACGCATCTCTATTTCTATAGGCAGGGAGGCCGGCTGTGAGGCGCTGCGTGTATCAGCCCGGCGCTCGATTGTGGATGACTGGCATCGTCATGCCGGAGTGGGCGACGCCATGACACAGGTAGGCCACATGCTCACCGGCGTTGCCATCGGCATCCTGTGTATGCCGGGGCAGGCCACGCGGCCTCGCATGGCCGCGCAAGTGGTCGCGTTCACGGCGCTGGCCAACCTGCCAGACACGCCCTTGCCCGGCTGGGGTCACGATCGCTACGACATCAGCCATAGCGTGTTTGTGAACCTGCTGCTCATCGCTCTGGCGGTTCTCGCTCTGTGGCGGTTGCAGCGTGTCAGGGCTGTCGTTGGCGGCTGGCGGGTCATCGGCGCCGCCGGCCTGGCGTGGTTGAGTCACTTGCTGCTCGACTCGTTCTACAACCACGGGCTTGGCGTGGCGATCTTCTGGCCATTCAGCGATGCGCATCTGGCTCTGCCCATACCCTGGTTCTCCGTTGTTCAGGGCGTTCCGCCGCCCCTCACGCCAGAGATGGCCCGCGCGTTTGCCATCGAACTGGTTTGCTATGCGCCGCTCGTGCTGGCGGCCATTGTCGCCCGCAGGACGGCTCTTTCGCGCTCGTATTTTGGCGCAGGACCCGCCCCTTGATTGAGCGCATGATACCCGCGCAAGTGCGCGGTCGTCGCGCCAGGTCAATCGCACGTCGAATTTAAGGTTCTGCTCGCGGCAGCCATCCAGCTCCTGGCCGGTTGCGTCATTCCCGCCTGCGCGGAAATAACGGGAAGCTGCGTCATTCCCGCGAAAGCGGGAATCCAGCCGAATGCAGTAAGGCAGCGCTTCATCAACATGCGATTGCACTGCGTCGCGCGTCGCGGTCGCGCGCGCGCGCATTTGTGTTGACCGATTTGGCGAGAGTCTGATATACTTTGGGGCCGAGCGCCATGTTGGTGACGTAGCTCAGACGGTAGAGCAGGGGACTCATAAGCCCTTTGTAACTGGTTCAAGTCCAGTCGTCACCACTCAAAATCAGACCTCACCGCTCTCTGGAAGGGTGAGGTCTTTTTGTGTGTGGAACCCTATGCGACCCACAGGAATCTCTGCCAATCGTGCCACTGCGACAATGACCATCACCTGGGAAGACGGTCACCAGAC
>DAOUDB010000249.1:0-30863 GCA_034431495.1 Thermoflexales bacterium | reverse complement strand
GGTGGCCTGGCCGGCGCTGTTGAGCGCGCCGACCTGCTCGGCGACGGGCGGGGCGAGCTGCGCCTTCGACGGCCTCGACCTGCGGATCGTCTGGCCGGCCCTGGCGCGCGGCGCGCAGCACACGGCGACGCTGAGCGGGCTGCCGCCGGCCAGCCTGGCCGATGGCGTGTCCATCCTGGCCTCGACGGCGCTGACCAACGCCGGTGTCAACCGGCCGGCCTTCTCGACGCTGAGCGCGCAGATCGGGCACACCACCACCGTGCAAAGCGCGCTGAGCGTGCACACGTCGGCCTCGGCGGGGAGCGTCTTCGCCGGCGACCCGCTGACGTTCACCGTGCGCGTCACCAATGCCGGCGGCGCGCTGCTGCGCGGCCTGACGCTCACCGACCTGCTGCCGAGCGGCTACAGCGTGGTGACCTACAGTGTCGCCGGGCAGGGGAGCGTGATCGCCGACTGCGCGCTGGGCAGCGCGATCACCTGCGCCCTGCGCCGGCCGCTGCGCGTGCTGTATGTGGACGACAACGAATCCGGCAGCAGCTACTGGCGGCGCGTGGCGCTGGAGCAGATCGCCCAGGCGCAGGGCTGGCAGTTGAGCGTCATCGCCGCCTATGGCGATGCAAACGGGCCGGCCGCGACGACCCTGTTGCAGCACGATCTGGTGATCTGGGACAGCTTCACCAAGGTGGATGCGGCGCATCAGGGGCCGAGCCAGTACGACGCGCGGCAACTGGCGGCCTACGTGGCCGGCGGTGGCCGGCTGATCCTCGGCACGCCGTGGTTCGGCGCCTTCGCCAACCCGGCCATCCCGGCCACGCGCTACGCCTGGGCTGCCGAGCTGCTCTCCGTGACGCTGCGCGTCGATCCGAGCGGCTTCCAGCCCAAACTGGCCTTCGATCTGGGTTTCACGCGCGGCTTCACCGGCGTGAATGCCTTTGCCGGCGTGTTCCGCGCGGCCGATGCGACCGGCTATCAGCCGTCCTTTGTGCCGGCGCTCTCCGGCGGCACAGTTGGCTTCAACTACCTCGACACCGGCAACAACCCGGCGGCGGTGTACACCGCCCGCACGCTGATGCTCGGCTTCGCGCCGGTGGTGCATCTCGCGCTAGCGGACGGCGGCAGCACGCTCCAGTCGCTGCTGGTGCGCGCGGCGCAGACGCTGAACCCGCCGGAGTACAGCCTGGGCGGCGGCCAGAGTGTGACACTGACCGTGCTCGGCGCGCCCACCGCTATCGGCACAGGGACGAACACGGCCCAGGCGCAGGCTGCCAACGCTGCGCTGACCAGCGCGAGCGTGAGCTACACCGCGCTGGTCTCGACCGCTTTGCAGGGGCAGGCGCAGCCGGCGGCCCCGAGCGTGCTGGCCGGGGATGCCCTGAGCGTGACGGCGTGGATCACCAACGCCGGGCCGGTTGCGGCGACGACCGTGGTCGTCACCGCCGCCGTGCCGGCCGGCGCATTGCTAGACAGCTACGCCGGTGACGGGTTGAGCTGCGCGGCGTCGGGCGGCGTCATCACCTGCACAACGGCCACGCTGAATGTTGGCGCGAGCGCCGGCGTCGTCGACACGCTGACGGCGAGCGGCGGCGGGCAAAAGCAGATGATCTTCTGGCGGCAGAGCGACCAGTCCGCGCGGCGCGGCGCACCCGCCCAGTTCCTGGTGGCCGGCAACGCCAACCTGCGCCTGGCCTCGGCCACGGCCTCGGCGAGCGGCGTCACGGCCGGCCTCGGCCTGACGCTGACTGTGGTGGCTGCGAACGACGGGCCGCAGTCGGGCGACGCGGTGCTGACGGCGACGGTGAGCGGATGGCTGCTCGACGGCTGGCAGGGCATGGCGCTGCCGGACGCGGCGCTCACGCTAGGCGCGGCGCAGATTGCCGGCGCGCCGGATGTGGCCGTGTCTGTGGCCGGCGGCGGGTGGGGCGATGGGCAACTCGCCATCACCCTCAGCGCCCCGCTGTTGGCATCCGGCGGGCGCATCACGGCGGAGATTCCGCTGCGCGTCCATCCGGCGGTGGTAAGCGGCACAGTTCTGACCGCCCGCGCCGGCGTGACGACCAGCCTGACCGACGCGACGCCGGGCGACAACCTGGCCGCGCCGCTGGCGATCACGGCGACGGCGCAGGCGAGCCTGCGGCTGAGCAAACAGGCGCTGTCCGCCGAGGCGCTGATCAACCAGCCCATCACCTACGCCGTGACGCTGGTGAACGACGGGCCGTCGGCGGCGCACGGGCTGGTGATCACCGATCCCGTGCCGGCCGGCCACGCCTTTGCGGATGCCGAGGCGCTCATCAACGGCCAGGCGCGGCGCTGTCTGGCTGTCGGCGGGGTGGTGCAGTGCACCCTCACCGGCCTGCCGCGCCACGTGTTGTTGGTCAACGACGACGCCGGCAACTTCACGCTCTTCTACGAAAACGCGCTGAACGCGCTGAACGTGGCGTGGGATCGCGTGGTGGTCACGGGCGTCAACGATGGCCCCAGCGCGGCGTTCATGTCGGCCTACGACTTGGTGATTTGGGTGTCGCAGGTGCAGGCTGGCCATCCGACCGGCATCGGCCCCAACGCCAACGACGAAGCGCAACTGATGCAGTACCTGGCCAACGGCGGCAGCCTGTTGCTGGACAGCCAGGGCTATGCCAACGCGCGCGGCGGGCTGACCCGCTTCATGACCGAGACGCTGGGCGTGGACGCGCTGGCGATTGACGGGCTGCCCTCTCTGAATGATCAGGCCGTCGGCGTGGGGTTGTTCGCCGGCTTCGGCGTGATGAGCGTCAGTGGGATGAGCAACGCTGATGTGTTGACGCCCACCAGCGCGGCGCAGACGGTGGTGCGTTGGTATGAGTCCGGCGCGCCCCAACATTCGGTCGGTGTGTGGCACCCGGCCAAGCGAGCCTTCTACCTGGCCTTGCCGTTCTACGGCCAGGCCGACGCAACGCGTTTGGGCGTGATCCTGAACGCCCTGCGCCGCGCGCCGCTGATGCCGGGCAGCGCCGCCGATGTCACGCTCGTCTTCACTGCGCCGGCGTCCTCGCAGAGCGTGGTGAACACGGCCTACGCGCGCGCCGACGGCGGCAGCGTCGTGACCACCAGCGCGCCGCTGCCGGTCATCGGCTGGTCGGCTTTCGACGTGAATGTAAACGGCCCGACGAGCGCCCTGAGCGGCGACACGCTCACCTATGTCGTCGTCTTCACGCAGACCGGCATCGAGACAGCCGGGGCGGTGACGCTGACGCACACGCTCATCGGCGTGGATCGCGGTTCGGCGGACTGGTCGGGCATGAGCTGCGACACGTCGCACCCGCGCCTGCTCACCTGCACGCTGCCCAGCCTGGCTATCGGCGGATCGCGCCGGGTGACCGTCACCGCGCTGACGCTGGGCTGGTATCCAGCCCAGATCATCACCAGCGCCGCGCGGCTGCGCGCCAGCAACGCGCAGAACCCGGCCGGCTACCTGGCGCAGCGCGCTACGTCGCTCATGCCGCCGGTGGACCTGAGCCTTCGCATCGTCGCGCCGACCAATCTGCCGGCGGCCGGCACGGCGCTGGCCGGCCACATCGTGGTAACGAACGTCGGCATGGCAGACGCGCCGGGCGTGGTCATCACGGCGGCGGCGCTGCGCCTGCTGGACGCGACGCCGCTGGCCTTCACCGCCTGCGACGTGCGCCGCGATCAGAGCAACGAGGTGATCACCGACGCTGGGTGCGTGGCAAACACCGGCGGGCTGACCGCGACGGCGGATATTCCCGCCGACTGGATCAACGGGCGGACGCGCGTCGAATTCAGCGTGACGCTGCCGATCAGCCTGACGCACGGCGAGCTGGCGCGCCTGAGCGCCCGCGCCTGGCCCGGTCCGCTGGCCGTCGAATCCGCGCCGGCCGACAACGCGGCGCAGGTGGATGTGAGCGTGGTCGGCAGCGCCGACCTGCGCGTGGCCGCGTTCATCCCGCAGCCGCTGACGCCGACAGCCGGCCTGCCGATGACCTACGTGGCTGTCATCCGCAACGATGGCCTGCAGGCCGCCACGGACGTGACCGTGACCAGCACGGCGGCGCGCGCGTTCTTCAACGCCGACCCGGCCCCGCCGGTGACGGCGTGCAGCGCCACCGGTGGCGGCGCCTGCGTCACCAGCGGCGCGACGGCGGTCATCACGTGGCCGACGCTGGACGCCGGCGCGGCCCAGACGATCACGCTGGTCACCCTGACGCAGCCCGACCTGGAGCGCTTCACGACGGACGAGTTCATCCAGCGCGCCATCACCGTGACCAGCGCATTGGCCGACCTGAACCCGGCCGACAACCAGGCGGCGCTCACCAGCGCGGTGCAGACGCTGGCCGATTACCAGCTCGGCTTCACGCTCGCCGCAACCGAGACGCCGCGCCTGGGCAGCATCACCTACACGATCTACGTCACCAACGCTGGCCCTTCGACGATGGTTCAGCCACACGTCTGGCTGACGGCCAGCGACGCGCTGAATCCGTTCTACAACCTGCCCGACGGCTACCTGTGCAGCAACGTCGGCCGGCTGGAGTGTCAGGTGGCGATTGACCTCGCGCCGGGCGAGTCGCGCATGTTGACCGGCACGGTGACCCTGTACGCCGACCCGCCGGCAAGCGCGCCGATAACGGTGACCGCTGCCGGCATTGGGCCGCTGGCCCCGCCCGACCCGCAGCCGGCCAACAACGTCATCACGATGCCGGTGCGGATCACGTATCCGTCCACGCTGTACCTTTCGCTCACGCCATCGGTCAACCCGCTGGGCGCCGACCAGCGCGTCACGTTCACGGTGAACATCACGCGCGAGGGGCCGGACGTGATCCTCCGCAACATCACCATTCCTGTGCCGCTCAACCTGTCGCCGATCGAGGTGTGGGAGAACGTGGGCTACTGGCCGGCGCGCTGCGCCATCACAGAGACGCTGGACACGCCGAGCGGGCAGTCCTTTGCCTGCCACACGCTGGGCGTGGGGGCGAGCGGGGCGCAGGTGTTCGTCGTGCTCGAGCCGGACACCGCCGACTTCGACTTTGCGATGACGGCGCGCGCGCACGGCGACTGGGCGGCGCTGGCGACCGGGCAATCGCCGACGGTCACGGTGATCCGGCCGGTGGCCGACCTGGCGATTGCGCAGCGCGTGGAAACCAACGCCGGGTTGCTGCCGGGCGACGCGCTGACCTACACCATCGTCGTGACCAACCTCGGCCCGCTCAACGCCACAGCAGTCCAGGTGACCAGCACGGCGCACGCGGCGATCAGCCTGACGCTCTGCGCCGCGCAGAGTGGCAGTTGCGCCATCGCCGGGGACGGCATCGCCGCTGCGCTGGGGACGCTGCCGCCCGGCGCCAGCCGGCAGATCACCGCGCTGGCGACGCTGAGCGGGGCGCTGCCGCTCGGCGCGCTGGTGACGCACACGGCGTTCGTCACCACCACTGCGACGGACGACGGGCCGGCCAACAACCGCGCTACGACGACGGCGCAGGTGCGCGACTACCCGATCCTGGGCCTGGCGCTGGCCTCGAACGCGCCGCAGCCGCCCGCGCCGGACGGCCTGGCATCTCTGACGGCGACGGTGGTCGGCGGCACGAACGTGAGCCTCGCCTGGCATCTGGGCGACGGCGCCGCTGCCTACGGCCCGACGGTCACGCACGCCTACAGCGTGCCGTTCACGCCGGCCTACTCGCTCACCGTGTTCACGGTCGTCGTCACGGCGTCCAACAGCGCCAACATGGTCACGGCCAGCCTGCCGGTCACCATTCAGGAGGGCGCGCCGCAGTGGCGGGACTGGCCGGCGGTGTGGTTCGAGACCACGATGGACACCTACGGCGAAGCGCTGGCCGGCCAGCCCTTCACCATGCACGTGTATCTCACCAACACGGCCAGCAACGCGCAGGTGGTGGTGGACTGGGCTGATGGGGCGGTGGTGACTCAGCCGGCCAGCCTGTTCATGACCGGTTTCGACAGCCGGGAATGGCGCTACGCGGTGTTCACGCACACCTACAGCACCGGCGGCGAGGTCGATCCGATCACCATCACGGCCTTCAACCGCGCCGGCGTGATCGGGCCGCGCACACCGTTCGTGCGCGTGCGGCAGAGCATCTTGGAGGCCGGCCTGAGCGTCAGCTTTACCGCGCCGGCCTTCGCCGCCGTCGGCATGCCGACGCCCTTCACGCTTACCACCAGCGGCGGCTACCCGCTCTACTTTTCCTACGACTTCGACACCAACGGCACGTTCGACGACTGGGGCGGCTGGCTCAACCCGCGCCAGGACAACAAGCTGTGGACGTACAGCGCGCCCGGCCTCTACACGGCGACCGTGTTGATCGAGAACGACCTGGACTATCCGTTCAGCCTGGGCGTGAACTACCTGACGCTGACCGCGCAGGTTTGGGTGAGCGACTATGTGCCGATCGAGGGGCTGGTCGCGTTCAACAGCAGCCCGACAGCCCTGGGCGGGACGACGCAGTTCACGGCGGCGCAGGCCAGCGGCAACCTTATCACATATCAGTGGGACTTTGGTGATGGGGTGACGGCTACGCTGACCGGCACGACGGTTGCGCATGTGTACGGGTTGCCCGGCGCGTACACGGCGACGCTCACCGCCACCAACGCTGTCAACCAGCGCGTGGCGACGACCGCCGTCGTGGTGCAGCAGGCGGTCGCCGGCCTGAGCGCCACAGCCAGCGGGCCGACCTTCCTCGGCCAGCCCACTGCGCTGGCGGCCGCGCTGGACGCCGGCTGGCCGGTCAGCTTCACCTGGGCGCTGGGCGACGGCAACGTGGCCTACGGCCCGCTGGTGAACCATGTGTACCCGGCGATCGGCAGCTACACGGCGGTCGTCACGGCGTTTAACCTGCTCGGCGCGCAGGTTGTCAGCGTCACGCTGGTCATCACCGACGCGCCGCCGGTTGGCCTGAGCGCGAGCGCTGGCGGGCCGGCCCGCATCGGCGATCCGGTGCAGTTCACGGCGACGGTGGCCGGCGGCAGCGGCCTGAGCTACGAGTGGGCGTTTGGCGACGGCGTGCGCCTGCCTGGCCAGAACCCGATCCACGCCTACGATGCGCCGGGCGTGTACACGGCCACCGTGCGCGTCTGGAACGCCAACGGCGAACTGAGCGCCAGCGTGCCGGTGACGGTGCTGATCGCGCCGTTGCAGGCAGCGGCGCAGGTCGCGGCAGACGAGGCCGGGGGCAGCGCAACGATCACGGTCTCGCTGGCCGCGCCGCTGCCGATGGCGGTGGGCGTGGCCTACGCCACGGTGGATGGCACGGCGCAGGCCGGCAGCGACTACGCTTACACCGCCGGCGTGCTCACCTTCGCGCCGGGCGAGACGGTCAAGGTGGTCAGCGTGCCGATCTTCGACGATGGCATTGCCGAGCCGGACGAGTGGTTCTTCGTCTACTTCCAGCCGCCCGACCCGGCGCTGGGTCAGATGCAGATGATGGGCCGCTTGAACCCGATGGCCGATGCGTCGGCCCAGCAGGGCGAGGCGCTGGCCGTGCGCGTGCTGATCCACGGCACATACCGCATGTATCTACCACTGGCGCGGAGGGCAGAATGACCCGTGCGATGTCTTTGCTTTTGGGTGTGATGGGGCTGGCCGCGGCGCTGGGGCTGGGCGCGCGGCCGGCCACAGCGCAAAGCTGCTTTGCCACGATTGACGCTACGATGGTGTATTCCAGCGCCGATGCGCAGGCCGCGCGCGACGCGGTGGCCGCTGCGGCGCCGGGCGACGTGGTGAAGCTCGCCGGCCTTTGCGCCGGGGTGAGTGGCGCGCAGGTGGTGGATATCGCCCAGCCGCTCACCCTGCGTGGTGGATACACGGTCACCAACTGGACGCTCAGCGACCCAGAGGCGCACCCGACCGTGCTGGACGCGCAGCAGGCTGGCCGGGTGATCTATGCCACGCAGCCATTGACGATTGAGAACCTGATCGCGCAGAATGGGCGCTGGACGAACACGTTTGAGTCAGGCGGCGGCGTGGCGCTGGAAAGCGCCGGCGTCATTAGCAATGTGCTGATTCGCTGGAGCGCAGCGACGAACGGCAGCGGCGGCGGCCTGTATGTGGGCGGGCCGGCGACGGTGACGCACAGCGCGCTCGTCAGCAACACCGCGCGCTATCGCGGCGGCGGGGCGTCGTTTGGGCAGGAGGTCTGGATTGTCGCGTCGGCGTTCCTCAGCAATACGACGACGGATTTCAGTTCTGGCTTTGGTGGCGGAGCGAATTTTGGGTTCAACGCGCCGGCCACTGTGTTGAGCAGCACCTTTGCCGGCAACACGGCCAGCGTACAGGCCGGCGGCGCGCGCTTCGACAACCTGGCGACGCTGCGCGGCGTGACCTTCACCCACAACACGGCGCGCGGCATCGGTGGAGCGGTCTTCAGCAACGAAACGCACGCGCAGGGGGTGACGTTCAGCCACAACCGCGCCGTCGCGCTCAGCACCGGCGGGGCGCACTTCAACTGGGTCACCTTTCTGACCGACACGACGTTCTACAGCAACAGCGCGGTCTTCGACGGCGGCGGGGCGTATTTCAACCAGTCGTCGTTCGGCAGCCTGGCCGCGCTCCGCAGCGTGGCCTTCGTGAGCAACACCGCCGGCGAGCGGGGCGGCGGGGCGTTTGCCCGCCCCGACGCGCGGCTGGAGGGCGAGGGGGTGACCTTCGCCGGCAACCAGGCCGGCCAGGAGGGCGGCGGGCTGTTCGCGCAGGGTTCGGCCCGCCTGCGCGATGCGCAGTTCACGGCCAACCGATCCGAGCGAAGCGGCGGCGGGGCCTTTTTTGCGCAGCCAGTGACCTTAACCACGGCCACGTTCCTGAGCAACACGGCACAGGGCAGGGGGGGAGGGGCGCGGGTCGCGGCCAACTTGCAGGCGCAGGGGCCGCTCACCCTCACGGCCAACATTGCCGGTGTGGCCGGGGGCGGGGCGCACGTGAGCGCGACGCTGGCCCTGAGCGAGAGCGTCTTTGTCGGCAATCATGCCGGTCGGGGCGGCGGCCTCTCGGTAGCCGGCCCGGTTACTCTGAGCACGGTCACTTTCGCCGGCAATCAGGCGACAGGCGCGCAAGGCTTCGGCGGCGGGTTGTACGCTGGCGGGGCGACCAGTCTGAGTGATGCGCAGTTTGTCAGCAACACCGCGCGCCAGGGCGGGGGCGTGTATGCCTTGGGGGCGGCGCTGCTGAACCGCGTCGCATTTACAGCGAACACTGCGCTGGCAAATGGCGGCGGTGCGCTGCTGCTCAGCACGGCTGCGATTAGCGACAGCCAGTTCATCGGCAACCGCGCGCTCGCTGCGAGCGGCCCAGTCGGGTGGATGCAAGCGCAGCGCGATGAGGCAATGCGTATCCCCCTGGCCTTGCTGGCCCTCAACGGATCGGGCGGTGGGGCGGCCCTGTTTGGCGCGACGATCATCACGCGCAGCGCCTTTATCGGCAACAGCGCAGCCGAGCACGGCGGCGGCGCGTATGGCTGGGGGGCGGTTAGCGGGGAGCGTGTGGCCTGGCGGGATAACCGCGCGGCGCAATGTGGCGGCGGGCTGCATCTGGCCGGCATGCCGGTGGGCGGGCGCTCGCGCTGGGTCAACAGCCTGTGGGCCGGCAATGCGGCGGCGCAGGGCGCGGCAGTCTGCGCCATGCACGACGGCGGCGATGATGGGTTGGCGCTGCTGCACACAACCCTGGTCAGTCCCACACAGGTGAGCGCGGAGGCGGTGCGCGTGAACGCCGGCGCGGCTTACCTGACCAACACGCTGATTGCCTCGCACACGATGGGCGTGGCGCGGCTGGGTGGCACGGCGCAGGTGGCGCATGTGTTGATTGCCGGCGCGAGCGCACCGCTGAGCGGCACGGTGACGCCGGCCGGGCCGCTGTTTATCGGGCCGGCGCCCTCTGTGGACTCGGTGGATTATGCGCCGGCGCCGGTCAGTCTGGCGATTGACGGCGGTATGCCGCAGGGCGTGAGCGCCGATTACTTTGGCCAACCGCGCCCGCAAGGCAGCGCGCCGGACATCGGCTACGCCGAATCACCCATCACGCTGCGGCGGGTGTTTGCGCCGCGCGCGATGCGATAAGAGAACACGAATGCCACACGCTACTATTGAACCGTGCTCGGAAGCGCGGCTGTTGCTGCCGGCTGCGCCCCTCTGGCTGGACGTGAAACACCAAAGCCCGTCCGGGCGCGGATTGAGTCGTTATCTGTCGGGCGCGCGCGTGACGATTCGCCTGTGTCGTCGCAGACGGCGGCCTGGTGTCAGGGGTTGGATGCGCCGGCGTTAACGGCCTGATTGCGCTGCTCCAGCCAGGCGTACCACTGTTCCATGCCCTGGCCGGTGCGGGCCGACACCTCGAAGATGACGGCTTGCGGGGCGATGCGCCGGATGTTGTCGAGCGCCGTCGCGCGGTCGAAGCCGGCGGCTTCGGCGAGATCGATCTTGTTCACGATGACCACGTCGGCGGTCTTGAACATGACGGGATATTTGAGCGGCTTGTCTTCACCCTCGGTGACCGACAGCAGCACCACGCGCAAATCTTCGCCCAGGTCGTACCCGGAAGGACAGACCAGATTGCCGACGTTCTCGACGATCAGCAGATCGAGATCATCGAGCTTGAGTTGGCCGGCTGCTTTGCCCACCATGTCTGCTTCGAGGTGGCACATGTCGCCGGTGGTGATCTGAATCGCCGGCGCGCCGCTGCGGGCGATGCGCTTCGCGTCGTTGTCGGTGGCCAGGTCGCCTACGATCACCGCGCCGCGCAGCCGGCCCTGCAGGTCGGTCAGTGTGCGCTCGATCAGCGCCGTCTTGCCAGACCCCGGCGACGACAACACATTCAGCACCAGCAGCCCGCTCGCTTTGAAGCGGGCGCGATTGCGCGCTGCAAACAAATCGTTCTTCGAGAGAATCCCTTCGTTGACGGCAATGGTCTGAGTGGAGAGGCCATCGCCTATCGCTTGTTGCATGTCATTGTCTGTCATCTGTCATCTGTTATCTGTCGTCTGTGTTCTGTTACGACACTTCTAAAAATGCCAGTTCCAGCTCGCGTCCTGCGCGGATCTCGACGTTCAGCGTTCCGCACTGTGGACACTCGTAGAAGTAGCCGTCCGGCTCGAATTCAATCTGGCAGGCCGGGCAGTAGCATACCGCCGGCACACGCTCGATCTCCAGCGTGGCGCCTTCAGCCGGCGTGCCTTGCGTCACCACATCGAACGCGAACTCCAGCGCCTCCGGCACAACGCTCGACAAAGCGCCCACACGCATGTGAATGCGATGAATGCGCGTGGCGTTCTGCCGTTTAGCGTGATCGACGGCGATCTCCAGCGCGCTCTGCATTACCGATACCTCGTGCATGTCGATTTTGGATCTGGGATTTCAGATTGTGGATTGAGGTGTCGAGACTGGTCAATCGTCAATTCTGTTGAGCCATTCCACAATGCGCGTGACAGCCCGATCGGCCAGCGCGTCGGTGGCAGGCGACAATGTTTCCCTGAAGCCAAACTGGTAGCCGCGCACGGAAATCACCATGCCCTCCGGCGCGTGGCCATACGCGGCCTGCGCCAGCGCCAGCAAGGTATCGGGCGTGAGGTGATGGGTGAACGGCGAAGACTGGAAAATCGCCTGCGTCTCGGCGACGTTCAGGTCATCCGGGTATGCGCCGGTGTGCGCGTCCACGAAACATACGCGATCGTATCGTGCGATGGTCTCGGCCATCTCAGGGGTCAATTGCAGCGCCGTCAGCATGCCGGGGCTGTTGTCATCCGGCTGCAATTCGAGGGCGTTCTGGGCAATTGATGCGCCGGGCAGCCGCGCGGCCAGACGCTCGACAATGCGCCAGCCGACGCCGTCGTCTTCCCGATCGGGATTGCCGTAACCAATGATGAGCGCGCTTTTCATGGTGCGCCGCGATTGTAGCATCTCGCGGATTGATATACTCCGCCGTATGCCTGTCGAGATACCCGCCGACAAAATGGCCGACTATCGTAAGATGGCCCGCCTCCGGCATGAACAGGAGCAGGCGCGGTTGCAGGCCGCGTTACAAGCCCGCGAGACGCTGGCGTGGCAACTGGCCCGACGCGCGGCGCAGTTGCTGAGAGAAAACTTTGGCGCGTCGCGCGTGGTTGTCTTTGGCTCGCTGGTTCAGCCGGGTATGTTCAGCCTGTATTCCGATGTTGATCTGGCCGCCTGGGGGATTGCGCCGGAAGACACTTTCCGCGCGATCGGCGCCGTGTATGATCTTAGCGGCGAGATCGAGCTGAATCTGGTGGATGTTGCCGTTGCGCGACCGTCGGTCTACCGCGCTATCCTCGCGCAAGGAGTCGATATATGATCGAGCGCTACGCGTTGGTCAGCGGACGCATTCGGGCAGACATTGTCGATCTCGACCGGGTTGTGGAGCGCGCCATTCAAGCGATGCAACACAGCAGTACGCGCCCCAGCGAGCAATCTTTCCTTGTGGACGCTGCGGCGCTGAATCTGCATGACTTCTACGCCGGCCTTGAGCGCCTCTTTCAGCATATCGCTCTCAATGTGGATCGCGTCGTTCCGGAAGGACGCGACTGGCATCGAGAGTTGCTGCGCCAGATGAGCGCTGAAGCGCCGGGGATTCGTCCCCCTGTGCTGTCTCCTGAAGCCAGTCGCGCGCTGGATGAGTATCTGCGCTTCAGGCACATCGTGAGACATGTTTATGCCTTTGAGTTCGACGCCGATCGTGTCTGGCGACTTGTCGAACGCGTGGGCGATTGCCATGCTCGCGCGCGAGCTGATCTGTTGGCCTTTTCGGATTATCTGGAAAGCCTGGCGCGCGCCGGCTGAGTCGCTCTTCAACCATTTTGCTCAACGAGACAAACCATGATCTTTCTCACCCAACACGCCATGCCCGGCGGAACGCGCTGGGCCGCCCAGGGCTACTATCTGCCCGAAGGCTTCAACCTCGGTCTATTGCTCACCATACAGCGCGCCGGCATCCATGCGCTGTTGCGCACGCTGCCCGGCACAGAGAAAGCCGAAGACCCGCTCGTTGCGCCCATCGAGAACGATCAGGAAGTGTGGGCCTGCGGCGTCACCTATCTGCGCAGCCGCGATGCCCGCAAGGCCGAATCGCAGGTGGGCGATGTGTATCAAATGGTCTACGAAGCCGAGCGGCCGGAGATTTTCTTCAAGTCGGTTGGCTGGCGCGTGGCCGGCTATGGCGAGCCGGTGCGCATCCGCGCCGACAGCGCCTGGAATGTGCCGGAGCCGGAGCTAACCCTGGTGGTCAATCGCTGGCAGGAGATTATCGGCTTCACGCTGGGCAACGACATGTCCTCGCGCAGCATCGAAGGCGAGAATCCGCTGTATCTGCCGCAGGCCAAGATTTACAACGGTGCCTGTGCGCTGGGGCCGGGCATTGTGATCGCCGATCCCGATGAGATACGCGACCTGCCCATCCGTCTGGAAATCCTGCGCGACGGCGCGCCGGCCTTCCAGGGCGAGACCAGCCTGAAAAACATGAAACGCAACTATGAAGAGCTGGTGCGGTATCTGTTCCAGGAGACCGACTTCCCCGAAGGTGTGTTCGTCATGACCGGCACCGGCATCGTGCCACCGGAGTCGTTCACCCTTCAGTCTGGCGACGTGGTGCGCATTCAGACCGTAACGCATACCAACGAGTCGTTCATCCTCGAAAACCCGGTCGCCTGACGCGCGACACCTGCGCATACCCATGCAAGCCACGCGCGCTTTTCTCACCCGCCTGGGCCTGCCGCCCGGCGATCTGCATGACCTGCCGACTACGTTGAAGCGTTTTCCCGACGGCGCGCACTATCGCGTCGAAATTCCCAGCGTCGAAGGCCCGCGCGCGCTCGCAGCGGTGCTGAGCGAAGCCGAGGCGCGCCGGGTGCGCGTGCATCGCGTCAGTCAGGGCAGCGGCATCATGCTGCTCACCGACGGCGAAATTCGTGAGATGGCCAGACTGGGCAAAGAAGCCGGCATCGAGGTCAGCTTGTTTGTCGGCCCGCGCGCAGGATGGGAGACCGGCGCGCAGATTCTCTCGCCGGCCGGGCGCAACCTCGGCGCGCGGCATCGCGGCATGGATCAACTCGTCTATGCCATCGAAGATGTCAGACGCGCGGTTGGGTTGGGCATTCGCAGCGTGCTGGTGGCCGATGAGGGGCTGTTGTGGGTGATCGACGAAATGAAGAAAGCCGGCGAGTTGCCGGCTGGCCTGGTGGTCAAGGTGTCGGTGCAGATGGGCGCCGCCAACCCGGCCAGCGTGCGCTTGCAAGAGCAGTTGGGGGCCGGCACCTACAATGTCCCGACCGATCTGGATCTCGCCAGGCTGGCTGCCATTCGCGCAGCGGTCAATCTGCCACTCGATGTGTACGTGGAAGCGCCGGACAACTTTGGCGGCTTCATTCGCCACTATGAGATCGGCGATATCGTGCGGGTCTGCGCGCCGGTGTATCTCAAGTTCGGCCTGCGCAACGCGCCCGATGTGTATCCCAGCGGCACGCACCTGGAAAACACCGTGATTGCATTGAGCCGGGAGCGTGTGCGCCGCGCCGAGATTGGCCTCGATCACCTGCGCCGCTATTACCCACAGGCCACGCAGTCCGAGTTGGGGGCCGCCGGCCTGGCTGTGCCGGTGATTGATTGATCGATGTCTGAGTTATCAGCCACAAGCAACGCAGTGGGGCGCAAGCTGCCCGTCACCGTAATCTCCGGCTTTCTGGGGGCCGGCAAGACGACCCTGCTCAATTACATCTTGCGCGGCGAACACGGATTGCGTGTGGCCGTGCTGGTCAATGACTTCGGCGCAATCAACATCGATTCGCAGTTGATTGTCCAGGTGCAGGGCGAGGATGGTGTGATCAGTCTGTCCAACGGCTGTATCTGCTGCACCATTCGAGGCGACCTGCTGGCTGCTGTGGCGCGGCTGATGAATCGCCAGCCGGCGCCCGAGCATGTTGTCATCGAGACAAGCGGCGTGTCCGATCCCGTGGCTGTCGCGCAAACCTTCATGTTGCCGCAGTTGAGCAGCGCCTTTGAACTCGACGCTATCCTGACCGTCGTCGATGCCGAGCAGGCGCATGCTCTGAAAGCGGACCAGCAAGTGTTGGCGATGGATCAAATCGCTGCCGCCGACATCGTGATTGTGAACAAGGCTGATCTGTCAACGCCGCAGCAGCTCGAGCGCATTCGCGCCTGGATCATCGAAATTGCGCCGGCTGCGCGCATTCTCGAAACGTCCTATGGGCGCGTCCCGCTGGAGTTCATCCTGTCCACCGGCAACTACGCGCCGGAGAAACTGGCCGCGCGCACCTTTCAGCGCGCTCCGCGCGAGACACACGTTCACGATGCGCGCCAGACAAACGACCACGCCCACGCTCACGATCATGGCGCGATGTTCAGTGCGTGGCACTATGCCAGCGATGAGCCATTGGTCTACGAGGCATTGTGCGAAGCCTTTGATCGGCTTCCGGCCACCATCTACCGCGCCAAAGGCATTCTATGGTTGACAGACGCGCCAGAGCGCCGCGCCCTGGCGCATATGGTGGGCAGCCGGGTGACCATCTCCATCGACGAGCCGTGGGGCAACCAGCCGCCGCGGTCGGAGCTGGTGATGATCGGCGCCGAGGGCGGGGTGGATGCGCAGTATTTGCAAACGCTTTTCGACCGTTGCCGCGCCGGCTATGTAGCCGCGCGCCGGCGCGGGCCACTGCAGAAGCTGAAAAGCTGGATTCGCAAAGCGGCGTAGCCGTGTGGAACGGCGCATTGCTCGTCATGCGCCGGGCAGCAGCCCTGTTTCTGTAATGACGGCGTGCAGGCAGATGTCGTGGGCTTCGATCGGCATTGCTGTCACCCGCTGCGCCGCAAATGCCAGGCCGATCTTTGGCGTGTCGGCGCGCAGCCGGCTGAGCAGCCGATCGTAATAGCCAATGCCGTAGCCCAGCCGGCACACCTTGCCCGGTTCCAGTGCGGACGACGCATCTTCGGGCACGACAAATGCCAGCAACGGCACAAAGACCAGATCGATTTCGCCGGGCGCGACCGGCCGCATGATCTTTGGCGCGCGCAGGTTGAACCGGCCAATCTCGAATTCGTCGTCGTTGAGCGAAACAATCTCCGTGCAGGGGGTTTCTGCGCTGCCTTTGACGAACACCGGCGCGACCACGCGCTTGCCATGCGCCAGCGCATGTTCGATGATCGGGCGCGTGTCCACCTCACTGCGGATGGAAAGGAAGCAGTGCACCAGGCGCGCCGATTGATAGGCCGGCAAATCGACAGCGTGCGCGCAAATGCGCCGGCTCCACTCAGCGCGTTGAGATGCGGGCAGGCCATCGCGCAAGGCTTGCATCTGCGCGCGCAGCGTCTTTTTGTCCGGCATGGCAGGGGTCAGGGGTCAGAGGTCAGAAGTCGCACGTGCTAATCGTCAAGTGTCAATCGCTCAATCCTCAATGGCTCAATCACTCGATTCGCTTGAGTCCGCTGAGCGTGGCCGATAGGCGCTTTACGCCGATCTTCTTAAAAAACACCTCGACTTCCTCGTCGTCACGCTGGCGCGCGCTACGCAACACGATGCCCTCGCCGAACTTCTGGTGGTAGACGCGCTGACCGGGGGCGAACTCGGTTGGCGCAGTTTTGCGCGGCCTTGGCACGGCAGGCTCCTCCCACGTTTGCCATGCAGTCTGCGCGCTGTTGCGCTTGCTGCTGCTTCTGGGGCGTTTGAGATCGAGCAGTTCGTCCGGCAGATCGTTCAGGAAGCGCGATGGCGCGCTGGCCTCGCTCATGCCCCACGACGAGCGGCGGAACGCGCGCAGCAGATAGAGCCGGTCTTTGGCCCGCGTGAGGCCAACGTACATCAGCCGGCGCTCTTCGGCCATCTGCTCTGGGTTGTCGAGGCTGCGGCTGTGCGGCAGCACGCCGTCCTCCAGACCCACCATGAACACCACGCGAAACTCCAGGCCCTTGGCCGCGTGCAGCGTGAGCAGCGTTGGCGCGCTGGCGTTCTCGTCGTAGTTGTCGGTTTCGCTGACCAGCGCGACTTCGTTGAGAAAGTCGCCCAGTGGAAGATCGCCGGCGCCGATGGCCACATTACGCAACTCCATCACGTTCGCCCAGCGATCTTCGCCCTCCTCGGTGTCATCTTTCACGTAATCGCGGTACCCGCTGGTGTTGATGATCTTGTCGAACAACTGACCGACGCTCAACTCGTCGCGCAGAGCGATCCACTGTTGCCACAGTGTGGCAAATTCGACGAGCGCTCTGGCCGACCGGCCGGAGAATTGGCTCTTGGTCAGCACTTCGTGGATCGACATGCCGTTGGCGCGGGCGGTGTCCTCAATCTGGGCAAATGTCTTGTCGCCAATGCCGCGCGGAGGCACGTTGATGACGCGCCGCAAGCTGACGCTGTCGGCGGGATTGTTGACGATGCGCAGATAGGTCAGCACATCCTTGATCTCTTTGCGGGCGTAGAAGCGGGTTGCGCCGACCAGCCGGTATTGCATGCCGGCCCGCACGAAGGCGTCTTCCACCGCGCGCGACTGCGCATTGGTGCGATACATCACGGCGATCTCGCCCGGCTCAGCTGCCTGCTGATCGACCAGCTCGCGGATCGTGTCGACGACGTATTGCGCCTCTTCGTCCTCTGTGTACAACTCGCGCACGACGATCTTCGGCCCCTGGCCGCGCTCGGTGAACAGCTTGATATGCCGGCGGTTGGGATTGCGCTGGATGACCGACATGGCCGCGTCCAGAATGGTTTGGGTGGAGCGGTAATTCTGATCGAGTGCGATCACGTTAAGATCGGCGAAATCATTCTGCAACCGCATCACGTTGCGGTAGTCGGCGCCGCGCCAGGCGTATATAGACTGGTCTGGGTCTCCGACGCAGAACAGGTTGCGGTGTTTGCCGGCGATCAGTGTCACCAGCGCATACTGGGCGATGTTGGTATCCTGGAACTCGTCCACCAGCACATACAGATAACGCTCTTGCAGCCGATCGCGCACAGGCGGGTTTTCCTGCAACAGCCGCACAGTTTCCATGAGCAGGTCGTCGAAGTCGAGGGCGTTGTTGGCGCGCAAGATTTGGTTGTAGCGCGCGTACACGCGCCCGGCCACTTCCTCGAAGTAAGTCTTGGACTGGAACTGATCGGGCCAGATCAATTCATTTTTGGCGTGGCTGATGACGCTGTGGATAGCTGCCGGCTTGTATTTCTTGTCGTCGATATTCAACTCGGTCAGTGCCGACTTGACGACGTTGATCTGGTCGTCGGCGTCGAAGATGGCGAAGTTGTGATCGACGCCGATGAGCGGGGCGTCGCGGCGCAGCAGTCGGGCGCAGATGCTGTGAAAAGTGCCCATCGCCACGTCGCCCGCGGCGCTCAGGCCAACCATGCGGTTCAGCCGCTCGCGCATCTCTTTGGCCGCTTTGTTGGTGAATGTCACTGCCATGATGCGGTGCGGCGCTATGTTGCGCGTGGCCAGCAAATAGGCGACGCGACTGGTGAGCACGCGCGTTTTGCCGCTGCCGGGGCCGGCGATCACCAGGGTCGGCCCATCGTTGGCTTCCACGGCTTTGCGCTGCGCGGGGTTCAGGTCATCGAGGATAGAGGCTGCCTTTGCCATAGCAGAGGGGTTATACCATGCGGAGGGAGAGGCCGTGCCGCGCAGGCTGCGTCTCGGTCATGGGGCGACTCATACACCATTCCAGAACGCTTCGCTCATGTATTTGTAGCCGGCGTCGGCAAACACAGTCACGACTACGCCGGCGCCGGCGGTCTCGCGCACCCCCTCGGCCACCCGCAGCGCGCCGACTGCCGCCGCGCCGGCTGACGGGCTGACGAACAAGCCCTGCTCGCGCGCCAGCCGGATCGCCATCTCCTGAGCTGTTTCGGTCTCGATCTCCAGATTTTCGTCGGCCAGCGTCTGGTCGTAGATCTTGGGCAGAATCGCCGTTGGCATGTACTTCCAGCCCTCGATGGCGTTCACGGCTGAATCCGGCTGCAAAGAGACCAGGCGGATGCCGGGGTTCAGCTCGCGCAGCCGGCGGCCGGTGCCCACAAATGTGCCGCTGGTGCCCAGGCCGGTGACGAAGTGAGTGATGCGTCCTTCGGTCTGGCGCCAGATTTCCTCGGCAGTGGTGTGATAGTGCGCCTGCCAGTTCGCGTCGTTGTCGTATTGATTGGCGTGGAAGTAAAGGTCTGGCTCGGCGTCATTCATCTCTTGCGCTTTGCGTATGGCCTCATTGCCGCCCAGCATCGGGTCGGTGAAGATCATCTCGGCGCCATAGGCGCGCAGGATGAACTTGCGCTCTGGGCTGACGTTGCGCGGCATGACCAGCCGCACGCGATACCCCAACGCCGCGCCAAGCATGGCGTAGGCGATGCCCATGTTGCCGCTGGTGGCGTCCAGTATGATTTTGTCATGGGTTAGCCGGCCATCTGCTTCTGCCGTGCGGATGATGCTGAGCGCAGCGCGATCTTTCACTGAGCCGCTGGGATTGAACCACTCGGCTTTGGCATATACCTCCACCGGCGCGACGCGGCGCGCCCAGTCCAGCCGGTCGAGCCGCACCAGGGGCGTATTGCCCACTTGTAGGCACAAGTCGCAGTTGAAAGTCCGATAGTCGATGGACATGATTGACGATTGAGTGATTGAGTGATTGACGATTGAGCGATTGTTGAGTGCTACTCGCCGAGGTGGCGCAGGAGCAGACGCAGGGCCGCATCCGCCGAGGCGCGTTTGTTGCCGAGGCGGTCATGCGGCCACACTTGTCGCTCGGCGGCGCGCCCCGCCGGCGAGCTGACGGCCAGATACACCAGGCCGACCGGCTTGGTCTCCGAGCCGCCCGACGGGCCGGCGATGCCGGTGACGCTCACGGCCACATCCACGCCGAGCGCCTTGCGCGCTCCCTCTGCCATTTCAAGCGCGCACGCTTCGCTAACCGCGCCATGTCGTTCCAGTGTCTCTGCAGATACGCCCAGCGCAGCGCGCTTGACGCGGTTATCGTAGGCGATGATGCCGCCCATGAAGTAGGCAGAGCTGTTGGGCCGGTTGGTCAACTCGTCGGCGATCAGGCCGCCGGTGCAAGACTCGGCCGTTCCCAATGTCCAGCGCCGGCGCGTAAGGGCAAGGGCGATCTGGTCGTTCATGTAGGCGCGCCAGCGCCGTTGCAGCTCTTCGCGCAGCGGGTCGATGGCGCTGCGCACGGCCAGCGCTTCACCGACCGGCAGCGAGGGTTCCAGTGCGGCAAATTCATCCTGATCCATCCAGCGCAGGTCGCCCTGCGGTGACATCCACGCGTCGAGCGCCAGGTCTTCCCACTCGATCGTGTCGCTCAGGATGCGCGCCGGCCGAGCCAGATCGGCATACCAGCCCTTCAGCGCTCCAGACGCAGCGCGAATCTCGAACACGGTGTACCAGCGATCTGCGTAGAACGTCTCGCGGAATCGATCACCCCGCTCGAATGTGACATATCCCAGATCGAGGCGAGGGCGGGTCCAATCAGCAATCACGGTTGCATGACGCTCATCGCGCTCGATGATGTGGGCGTCATACCTGGCGCGTTCGGCGCCATCGGACTTGAGTTTGCGCACCAGCATGGCATCGGCAAGCGTACCTTGCGCGCTGCGCGCTGTCAATGCGCGATCGTTGTGCCGGCAAAGTATGTCTCTGAAAAGAGGAGGAGCCAGACCCGAAGGTCTGGCTCAATACCAGCTCAGGACAGGAGGGAACCTGAGCCAGTGGGGAAACATATTCAATTGGCTGCGCCATCAACCTCTGCCGCCCGCTGCGCTCTGCTGAGCCGGCATGTAGCGATGTGTCGGAACTTGACGCTCTCCCAGCACCACTTTCACGTGCGCTCGCTTCTCATTGCGAGTCACATCAAGCACAACCACAGCGCCCGGCTTTTTGTGAATGATTTGGTCAGTCAATGTTGATTGACTGGTCAACACAACGCCATCGACACTGTGAATGACATCGCCAACCTGAACGCCTGCGCGGTGCGCCGGACTGTTTGGAACCACACGACGAACCACTGTTGCATGGTTGCCAGACTTACTCTTGGATTCGTCTGGCTGCATGTGCCATTCCAGCCCCAAAAACGGGACGGTTCTTACGATCATCCGCTCAGCGCTCCAACTGCCAGGTCGGTTCTGTCAACCAGCTTGTTGCTCCACCGCGCAAGACGGGCAGCCAACCTTCAAACGAAATGCCCATCCACACCATGAACGCTTGTTTGCACAGGAGGAAACAAACAAACGCGCCGAAGAAAGCTCACTGCCCGGCTTGCGCTTTGGAACTCAACTGATAGTGCTCACGAATCCAACTCCAGCCGATATTCGATTTTCCGTTCCGCTTGACTTTTTAACCATAGAACCATCAGATTAGCTCCATATTAGACGCGGCTAGGAAAAGGTTAAACCAACGTCAGTTCTGGATAAAGAAGCCGCCTTGCATGCTTAAAGCTACTCGTGCTTTGCAGCGCTGATGTCATCGCTGCGGCATAGGCGCGCGGTGACAGTAAGAGTGTGACGACACGCGCCGGCATGCGCGCCTTCTGCCCGGCATGCCGGCGAATGCGAGCATCCAGCTTACCCACCGGCGCGCTGGTTGGCCGTGTTTCTGGATTCTCGCCTGCGCGGGAATAACGTTTTCTCGCAACTGCGACATACAACTGCCTCGCAGCTTAACCAGATGACGTTAAACTAAACCAGGTTGGGTTGATAGGCCGGCAGCCAGACATTGAATGTCGTCCCCACGCCGACGGTGCTCTGTACTTCGATATCGCCACCGTGGGCTTCGATAATTGATTTGGCAATCGCCAATCCCAGTCCTGCGCCGCCCTGAGCGCGGGAGCGCGACTTATCCACCCGGTAGAACCGTTCGAATACGTGCGGCGCATCCTCAGGGGGAATGCCGACGCCGGTGTCGCTGACGCTCAGCAACACCATGCCGGCGTCGGTGCTCGTGCCGGCCAGCCGAACAGCGCCGCCGTCTGGTGTGTGCTTAATGGCGTTCTCAACGAGATTCAGCAGCACCTGTTTGATGCGGTCCGAGTCGCCATGCACTACAAGCTCGCCCGTGACGAAAGCTTGAACAGACACCCGGCCATCGGCCACGATATTTCCGCTGCGCGCCACGGCTGTCACCAGCGGCGCCAGATCAACCGGCTCGCAGTGCATGGGCAACATGCCGGCATCGGCCTGCGATAACAGCAGAAGGTCGCTAACCAGCCGCGTCATGCGATCTGCCTCGCTCGAAATCGCGTCAAGCGATTCGCGGTCTGCGCAGCGCATGGCCCGCAGCAGATCCACATTGCCGCGAATCACGGTGAGTGGTGTGCGCATCTCGTGCGACACATCGGCCACGAATCGCTGCTGGGAGCGAAACAGGTCGCCCAGCCGGTCGAGCATCTCGTTGAATGCCAGCCCCAGCCGGCCCACCTCATCGTTGGTGCGGACATCCACCCGGCGATCAAGGTCCTGTGTCTGGTAGATCTCCATTGCGGCGCTCGTGATGCGCTCCACGGGGCGCATGGCGCGACGGGCCAGGGCAGCCCCGGCCACCGATGACACGATCAACCCAACTGCGCCCACCGCGATGAGCGTGACCAGCAGCCCGCTGGTGGCGCGATTGACGGCTTCGAGCGATGTGGCTACTTGCAGGTACCCAAACAACTGGCCCGACTTCTGGCCAACCAGGGGATAGGTGTACACCCGAATCGGTGGCGCTTTGGAATGGCGCGCAATGGTAAACGTGGGATGCTGTTCGGCCACTGGTCTGCTTCGAATGGCGTCGATTGCTGCTGGGTCCAGGTGCTGGGTGAAACTGATCATCGACGACGCCAGAATTTGACCGTCGATGCCGATCGCTTCCACAAACACGGCGCGAAAGATATCCAGTTCTGGCAGGCGGATGACCCGCTCGCCATCCTGAAATCCGCCGGCTGAGCGCGACGCAATGGCCGAGGCCGATTCCTCCAGCGTAGCGTCAACCTGCTGGATGAGTGTGAAGGACACAATTCCGTACACCCCGGCGCCGAATAACATCAGGGCAAGCGCGAACACGGCGCTATACCAGATGGCCAGTTGCGTCCGGATCGACATCGCCCTGACGATAAGTTGTTATGCTGAGAGAGGGATGAGGATGCGTAAAGTGTCGCGGGGTCAGGCTGTGGCAAATACGATCATGCGTGGGCTGCCCTCTCTGTAGTCGCTCAAATCGTAGTCGCCGTGCCAGGTCCAGCCGGCAAATCCGGCCTGCAAGAGCAGCAATTCCATCTCATGTTTGAACACATGGCGCAGCCGGAACCCGGCCGTTTCGACGCACAGCACTTCATTTGAGCCGGCGGCGCGTTCTTCAAAACGATAGCGCAGCCATTGTTCCTGGCGCGCCCACAATACGCGGCTGTGCACATACTTGTCCACAACGGTGTTTCGGTCGGGGTCGTTCAGCCGGATTTCAAACTCGTAGGCGCTGCCATCGGCAGCATCCGGCTGGTAAGCCAGTTCATCGTTGGGCGGCAAGTCCACGATCAGCAGGCCACCGGCCCGCAGCCTTGCATGACAAGCGTCCAGCACGGCCAGTTGGCTTTCGCGAGAGAGGTTATGCAAGAAGGTGTTGAGCGCGATGATTGCCAGGTCAAATGTGCTGCTGTCTCTGCCCGGCGCCAATAGCGTCCGCAGCCCGGTGACATCGGCCGCCAGAAGATCGTACTGTCCGCTGGTCGCGTTCGGCAGCCGCTGACGGGCGCGCTGCAACATCGGCTCCGAAGCGTCCACGCCCAGCACGTAATGGCCGGCTTCCACCAGCGGCGCCATGACGCGCCCGGTGCCGCAGCCCAGCTCCAGGATGCGCGCTCTGCCGGCTCTGGCTGCCTGCCGGGCGGCCTGCAAATACATGGGCACATCCGGCGTGTAGCCGGCGTGCTGAAGGTCGTAGTACCGCGCCAGCACGGCATACGCGGCATATGACTCTTGCTCAGACCTGATCATGGGCGGACACCAGCCGGGGAGTATAGCGCGCTACTTTATAATCGACGACAGGCGTTGGCTTTCCGGGCTGCGCGGCGGCCGGCCATCAGTGGGGCAAAGCATGAATAATTTCAACCAGGTGGAAACAGAACAAGTCCCGGCGCCAATCGTCGAAGAGGCGGCGCCCAGGCGGTATGTCATCGCTGGCGTTGTGGCCACACTGGCCATTGTCTTGCTCTGTGTGCTTGGTGTGCTGCTGCTCACCAGCGGCGCGTTGTTCGGCCAGGCATCGCCCACGCCAGAGCCGAGGGAGCGCCCAAGTGTGGCGATCATCGGCAACGTTGAGGCCAACGCCCCTCTCGCCATCCGGGGCACAGGCTTCGCCCCTAACGAGCAGGTCAACCTCTACGTCGCCACATCGCCCCAGGCCTCGTTTGACAGTTTCGTGCAGATTGGCGCGGCTGTCGCCGGCGCTGATGGCGTCATCAATGTCACCGGCCTGATGCTTCCCCAGGGTGACACGCGCACCCTGTACATCATCGCGCGCGGCAGCGCTAGTGGGTTTTCGTCGCCGGTGACGATCAGCATGTCTGGCATCACGCCTGTTCCCTCGGCTACGCCATCGCCAGAGGCAACCCTGATTCCGACCGTCGCACCGCCGACCCCGACGCCGCAGACGCCAACGCCTACATCACTCCCTCAGCCCGGCCCGACAGCCACGCCCAGTCCATCGCCGACGCCAACGGGCACTCCCGATCCGAATGCGGTGGGCATTTGGGTGGGCCGCTATTACGATAACCGCGACCTGATCCCGCCGCCTGTCTTCACGCGCTACGACAGGACGCTCAGATTTGACTGGCGTTCCGGCTCGCCCGGCCCCGGCATCCCCAACGACAATTTCTCGGTGTTGTGGACTCGCAACGAGGAGTTTGGCGCGTCGAACAACTATCAGTTCACCCTGTCTGTGGACGACGCCGCGCGGGTGTATGTGGATGGAGCGTTGATCATCGACGAATGGCGCATCGGGGGCCTGCGCACGGTGACAGCCAACCGCTTCATCAGCCGGGGGTTCCATCAGATCCGGGTCGAGTATTACGAGGCGTCTGGCAATGCCTCCATCGCGCTCGATTGGGCGGTCAGCTATGCCGGCTGGATTGGCCGCTACTACAACACGCCAAACCTGAGCGGGCCAGTGGTGTTGATCCGCGACGACGCGGATATCAATTTCGATTGGGGCCTGAACTCGCCGGCGCCCGAGGTCAACCCCGATAATTTCTCGGTGGACTGGACACGCCGCGTCAACTTCCCGCTCTCGGCCAGCTATGTGTTTACGGCTGAAGTGGACGATGGCGTGCGTATCTTTGTCAACGGCGTCACAGTGCTGGACAATTTCAACACCACCGGTAGCCGCACCATCACCGGCACGATCTCGCTGGGCGCCGGCCAGCACGATGTTCAGGTGCAATACGTCGAGCGCACTGGCCAGGCCAGGATCCGTGTGTCATGGGCGCCCATCATCCAACCTCCCACACCCACACCGACCGACACAGCCACGCCGACACCGACCGAGACCGGAACGCCAACAGAAACGCCGACGCTGGCGCCGCCGACTGTGCCGCCGACCGACACGCCCACACCCACAGAGACGCCGCTTTCGCCGACCGACACGCCAGTGCCGCCTACCGAGACGCCACAACCGCCGACCGACACGCCAGAATCGTTGCCAGAACCCTCGCCGAGAGCGCCTTGATGCTGCGCTGATGCGCACACCCCAGGCCGGGCTCTCAACGATATGGCGTGGTATCGGCGGCTGCCTATACCTCGAACACAACGATTTCGGGCGATGTGTTCAGCCGGATGGGTGTCTCAGACTCACCGCAGCCCGACGACACGTACACCATGCCCTGTGGCAGGTGATGCAACCCGCGATACAAAGTGGTCTTCACCGGCACGCCGAAGCCCGGCAGGAAAGGCAGGTAGATTTGCCCGGCATGGGTGTGGCCGAACAGGAAAATCCTCGCCCGCTGATCCGGCGTCACTTTCGTCATCACATCTGGATTGTGGCCCAGGAAAATGGTCGTGCGCGCCGGGTCAGTGTGCCCAAATGCGCGCGCGACATTATCGCGATCGGCCCATAGCTCATCGACGGCGACCAGTTGATGACGCGCTTCCAGCGGCACGCACTCATTCCTCAGCACGCGAATGCCATAGCCGGCCAGCAGTGGCTCCAGTTCCGGCGTCACATCAGGGCCGGGCAGCCCGTAGTCGTGGTTGCCCAACACGGCAAACACGCCCAGCGGCGCGCGCAGGTTGCGCAGGGGATGAAGGAGTTCATCCAGGTCGTGTCCATCGAGATGACCGACGAAATCTCCGCCGATCAGCACCACGTCGGGCGATTGCGCGTTCACCCGTTCGACCACCTGCGTCAGCCATGCGGCGCGTTTGTAGCGTCCGGCGTGCAGGTCACTGAAAAAGCACACACGCAGCGGCTGTGCGGGATCGGCGCCTGCTACCCTCTCATTCGCCGTGGGCGGTGCGCGAAGTTCCAGTTTTCTGACGCGCAGTCGAAAGGGGGTGACGAATCGGGCATACATGCCGAGACCGGCCATGCCGGCCAGGGCTGCGCAGGCCAGTGTCAGCCCGGCTTGCGCGGTGATTGCGCCGTAGACGGCCAGCAGCAGGCCGGCCGGGGCGAGCGCCACCGTCGCGTTCGCGCCCAGCGCAACCAGCCGGCCCACAATCGGCAGAAACCACTCGGTCAGGAAGGACGACGGCATGTGCGCCGAACGGTATGTATACGCCGCCGGGGCCATGACTTGCATGCCCCGGCGTGTCAGGCGATCTTCTCTGCGAGACTCGATGCTCATAGGTGCCGACTACTGCCCAACCCCAACTTCTGTCCATGCGCGATCGTACAGGGCCTGTGTGTCGCCCTCGAAATGCTTCAGGAACTCGAGCCGGCTGCCCCAGGCTTTCACGTCTGGGTAGATGGTCTTGTCCTGCGCCAGCGCCGGATCGACCAGGCCCTGACGAACGGCCTCACTGTTGGTGGTGGGATAGCCCATCAGATTCGCATTCTCTGCGGCGATGTCAGGGCGCAGCATGAAATTCAGAAAGACTTCGGCGGTGTATTTGTGCGGCGCGCCGGCCGGAATGCACCAGCCATCCTGCCAGATCGTCGCGCCGTCTTCCGGGATGACGTATTTGATGCTGCTCTTTTGCTGGGCAGCCACCAGCGCATCGCCAGGGTAGGTCATGGCGACAACCACATCGCCGGAGATGAGATTGTCGCGCGCCACGATGCTGTCGTAGTAGCCGGCCACATATTGCTTGTGGCTCAGCAGCAGGTTTTTGGCCGCCTCGATTTGATTCGGGTCGGCGCTGTTCGCGGAGTAACCCAGGTAGCGCAGCGCAGCGCCGATCGTCTCGCGCTGGTCGTTGAGCAGGCCGATCCTTCCCTTGATATCGTCAGCCGGCTCGAAGATGTCGCGCCACGATGTGATTTCGCTATCCACACGATCTGAGTCGTAGGCGATGCCTGTGGTGCCCCAGAAGTACGGCGCGTTGTATTCCTGGTTTGGATCGTAATACAGGTTCAAATGTTCCGGCCCGATGTTCCTGATATTCGGCGCGTTGGCCCAATCGATTTTGTCCAGCATCCCTGCTTTGATCATCTTCTCGATCATGTAGTCTGAGGGCAGGACAAGGTCATAGCCGGGATTGCCGCCGGCCTGGAATTTGGCGAACAGCGACTCGTTGTCTTCGAACGAGTCGATGATGACTTTGACGCCATATTCAGCCTCGAACTTCTCGATCACCTCAGGCGCGATGTACTCTGACCAGTTGTAGATCGACAGCTCCGAAGACAGCCGGCTGCGATCCACGCCATCCTGCGCCGCAGGACTGGCTTGCGGCGATGATGGGGCAGAGGTGGCCTGCGGCGGGGGGGTATTGCCACAGGCCGACACCAGCAGCGCAATTGCGCCGGCCAGCGCCACTGGCGCGCGAAGCCGGCCCGGCAGATTGAGTGCGTTCTTCATCTCGACTTGTGTGCTCCTTGTGAAGTAAGACTGATTTGAAACGCGCCGCGCATTCTGGGACGCGCAGCGCACCTGATGTTGTTGGATGCGCTGACAAGGCTTAAACCGCCTGCCAGACACGTCTCGCAATCATACAATGCACGCGCACGGCAGGTGTTGCGCCAACTCGCTCTGCTGTTCACGTGCGCGAAGGGTGGCGCGCCTTTACCCGCCAGTACCTGCCAGGATGATGCGCAATGCGCGAGTGGATTTTTCGGTTGCTGAGATGGGCTGTCCTGATGGGCTTGTGTGTCACACCCCTGCGCGCCTGGGCTGAGACTGAGCCGCCGGCTCGCACAGTCGTCGTTCCCATTCTGATGTATCACCACGTCGGCGCGCCGGCCGGTCGCTATCACGTGCCGCAAACCCTGTTCGAGTGGCAGATGGATTACCTGGGTCAGAATGGTTTCACGGCACTCAGCATCGAGCAGATCGCCGCAGCACTGGCCGGCGGTCCACCGCTCCCTGCCAAACCGATTGCCATCACTTTTGACGACGTGACGACGGCTGGCGACGCCAATGCCGCAGTGGCAATCCGAGGCGGATACATCCAGCGCAGCGACGAGGTGTATGCCCTACGCCGGGTTGAGCTGAATGGGACGTGGAGCAAAGCGCGCTTTGTCGCGCTGGTCGAGGCGCCCTTTGCGTCGCCTGCGCCGGTTGCGCCGCAGCCTCTGCCAGAGTCGGCGGCGCAACCCGTGCCCTGATGTCCAACTTTCCTGCCGCTTACTTGCCGGCCAGCGGCAACAAACTGTCGTACATGATCTTCGCCGCTTTCTTCGGCGGCATGGCCCATAGCTTCTCGCTGAACATCTCGATCGAGAAGTAACCGCGATAGCCGTGCTTCTCCAGTTGCCTGAAGATGCCTTTGAGGTCGAGGCAGCCCTGGCCCGGCAGCGCGCGATCGCTGTTGCAGTTCGACAGTTCCGCCGGTTTGTCGGCCATGTCGTCCACATGCACATGCCGGATCATGGCGATGTTCTCCGGCGTCAACTGGTCGAACTTGGTCGGCGTGCAGTGGTAGTGCGCCGGGTCGAACAACACACCCACATTGCCAGCGCGTGTGCGCCGCGCGATCTCGGCGGCTGTGCGCAGTGACTTGACCACCGGCGACCAGTTGAACTCCAGGCACAGTGTCACGCCAGTGGGCTTGATGCGTTTTGCCAGTTGCGCAAACACGCGCGCAATCTCGCCGATCGGATCTTTTACGCTGGCGAGGTCATCCGGCCCATCGGTGCCGACGACCATGCAGCTTGCGCCCAGCTCACCGAGCAGCCTGGCGTTTTCCACCAGCAGCGCGTGATTTTCGGCGCGGGCAGCCTCCGGCGCGAACACGGCCACATGCGTCTCGAAGCCGCCAATGCAGCGCAACTGGTAGATGTCCAGCAGTTGCTTCACCTCGGCAACGGTGTGGCCCTGCGCCAGGTAATCCTTCACGTGCTTCAGCACAAACTCTACGTTCTCGAAGCCGGCTGCGTGGTAAGCAGCCAGACATTCCTCAAGACCGTAACGGATCGTCGAAACCGAGTTGATGGCGAATTGAGAAGTTTTCATGGCAGGGGTCAGAAGTCAGATGACAGACGACAGATGACGGACGACAGATCACAGACGATGGGCGCTCTTGCGAGAGCCTGCCGCCAGTACGGAATACGACCACGCAATACGCACCACGCAACACGCGCTACACGCCCTTCCATACCTTGAAATACGCGCGCGCCACGCGCAGATCTTCCAGCGCCTCTTGCGCGTCACAGGGCGGTTTGATCTCGCCTTTGATGGCGCGCACAAAGTTGATGGCCTGCTGACGCATGGCATGCACCCAGGGCAGCGTCGGCACAATGGTCTGGGGCGCAGCGCCGTTGCCCGGGTCGCGCAGGATTTCGACCCGGCCGGGCCGATTGCAGGCCAGCGGCGCCGGCAGCTCCAGTTTGATGTAGCCGCGCTCGAACCCCACCAGCGCCGATTCCTGCCAGTCGATGGAGGTCTGGTAGGGCGACATTTCGAGCACGCCGGTGACGCCGCCCGCGCTCTCGACACCCATCACAAGGCCGGCCGGGTCGGCAAAGATCACGCGGTACGGCTCGCCCAGCAGAAAGCGCAACAGGTTCACTTGATGGATGTAGTAGTTCACAAAGCTGACATACTGCCTGAACGTTTCGCGGTCCATGTCGTCTGGAGCGGGGTCGCTGGCAAGTTGGGGGTAAGGCTCGTCGGTGCTGACCAGGTCAGTGAAGCCGCCGGCAATCCAATCGCCCGGCGGCATGGTCACGCGCACGTAGCGCAGCCGGCCCAGTTCGCCGGTTTGCTTGAGCCGGTCGATTTCGGCGCGCGCATACATCGTGGCCGGGTCGCTGCGTTTGTGGTAGCCGACCATGTGCCATGAGCCGCCGGCGCTCAACGCGGCCAGCATCCGTTCGCCTACCTGCGGCGACGCGGCCAACGGTTTCTCGGTCAGGATGGGCACACCGGCTTTGTAGAGCGGCGGAATGATTTGTCCGTGCCGATCGAACGGTTGTGCAGCCACGATGCCGTCGACCTGCTCGCGCGCGAGCAGCTCCTCGCCGGTGGCGTACACGCGCGGCACGTTGTATTTTTGGGCCACGGCCTGCGCCAATCGAGGGCGCACTTCGGCCAGTGCCACCACCTCACACTCGGACAGGCAGGCGTAGTTCTTGAGGTGGGCGCATTGCCCCATGTTGCCCACTCCCACAAAACCGATGCGAACTTTGTCTGGCATGAGTCTTCTCCTTAACCGGCGCGGGTGTGTTGGTTCGCGCGTGTTGTAGCCGACATTGTATGCGGCTGTCGATCAGGCGCGCAAACAGTCGTACACTACCGCAATTCCTGCGCGT
>DAOUDB010000248.1:0-19748 GCA_034431495.1 Thermoflexales bacterium | reverse complement strand
GGGCCACCTGCGCCAGTTGCGGATGCAGGTTGCCCTGCGCGTCCTTGCTGGCCGCCAGGTCGCCGATCACATACACATCGGGCCGGCCCGGCACGCTCAGATCGGGATTGACTACTACCCGCCCGCCGCGCGTGAGTTCGAGACCCAGCGCTGCCGCCAGCGGACTGCCCTTCACCCCCGCGCCCCAGATCACCGTGCGGGTCGGGATCACGCGGCCGCTTTTCAGCGCCACGGCATCGGGCCGCACTTCGGCCACGGCTTCGCCCAGCATCACTTCCACGCCGCGCGCTGCCAATGTGTGCCGGGCATTCTCACGCAGCGGTGCATCGAATGGGGCCAGCAAGCGATCCAGCGCCTCGATCAGAATGACGCGCGCGCGCGCCACGTCGAGCTGCGGATAGTCCTTGCGCAGCACCATCTGGAACCACTCGATCAGCGCGCCGGCCATCTCCACGCCGGTCGGCCCGCCGCCGACCACCACAAAGTTCAACGCACCCTGCTCGATCAATGATGGATCGGCATCGGCCTGCTCGAACTGACGCATGATGTGGCTGCGAAGCCGCACCGCCTCGTCCATGCTCTTGAGCGGGAAGGCATGCTGCGCGACGCCGGGAATGCCGAAGTCGTTGGTCACAGCGCCGGCAGCCAGAACCAGATAGTCAAAGGGGATTGAATCGCCTTCGGCCATCAGCAGGTGCTTGTTCTGCCAGTCTACGCCCACCGCCCGCCCCAGCCGGAAGGTGACGTTGCGCTGCTGATGGAACAGGCCGCGCACAGTGTGGGCGATCTCTTCGGGATCGAGCGCCGCCGTCGCCACCTGGTAGAGCAGCGGCTGAAAGACGTGGTAGTTGTGTTGATCGACCAACACGACCTCGACCGGCGCGCGGCGCAACTCGCGCGCGAGGCGCAATCCACCGAAGCCGGCCCCCACGATCACCACACGAGACTTCCTTTCCATCGCACACCCATCCTTTAGCAAACAGCCCGATTGTGAAATCTGTCACAAGATACATGCGCCAGATTGGAGGGGCATGAGAAAATGGCCGCCAACCTATGATCATCGCATCTGACCTCGAAGGCACGCTGACCACCGGCGAGACGTGGCGCGGCGTGGGCAAGTTTGTGTCACACAATGGGCGCAAGTGGGCCTACCGGCGCTACCTGGCAACCCACCTGCCGACGGCCGTGCTGGCCAAGGCCGGCCTCGTCAACCGCGCGCGCGAACGCTCTCGCTGGGTGATCGACATGGCCCAGCTCTTGAAGGGCTACTCGGCCGCGCAACTGGCCGAGATGGGCGAATGGGTCGCGCAGCACGAGATGTGGCCGCAGCGCCGGCAGGCCGTGATCGACGAGCTGCTGGCGCACGCGCGAAACGGCGCGCAGATCGCGCTGGTGTCGGGCACGTATCAGCCCATCCTCGACGCCTTTGCCCGGCGCATGATGGAAGACGCGCCCAACACACCGGCCATCGTTGCCATTGCCAGCCCGCTGGCGATGAAAGACGGCCGGGCAACGGGCAAACTGGATGGGCCGCTGAACGTGGAACAGGCCAAAGTGGATCGCTTGCAGGCGTGGTTGCAGCGCGCGGCCGGCGGGGCAACCACCATCGACATGATGTACGGCGACACACTGGGCGACTTGCAAATGATGGAGTTGTGCCGCGCGCCGGTGTGCGTGCACCCCAACGCGGCGCTGCGCCGGATTGCGCTGGCGCGCGGCTGGCGCATTCTGGAAACGTCTTAGCCGGCAGCTCCCGGCTGCGGCAACGCAAACCGTTTCAACACGTCCAGGTCGGTAAACTCCAGCGCGGAAATGTGCGTGGCCTCCAGGTCAACCGGCGGCGCGCAGCCGGCCTCATACGCCTCGAGCCAGCGCGTCACGCACACACACCAGCGATCGCCCGGCTTCAAGCCGGGGAAGTTGAATTCGGGCCGGGGCGTGATGAGGTCGTTGCCCTGTTCACGTGAAAAGAGCAGGAATTCCTGCGTGACCTGCGCGCACACCAGATGCAGGCCGGCGTCGCCGGGGCCGGTGTTGCAGCAGCCATCGCGGTACCAGCCGGTGAGCGGATCGAGGCTGCACGGCTTCAGGTCTGTGCCCAGCACATTGCGGGCGCGAATCATTTCGTGTCCGTCCATACTGGGGGCGAAGTGTACCGCAGGGGCGGCCGCGCCGTTTTTGGGGCCGGCTGCCGGCGCTCACACCATCGGCAACGCGATCTGCTCCAGAAAGAACAGGGTCGGCTCGGCGATATGCAGGTTGTTCAGCAGCGGCTCGGTGTATCGAATGTCGCCGAATTCGGCGTGATCGAAATGGTGTTGCGCCGACACATGGTTGTTCCAGTCCACGCCCTCGGTCAGGAAGCCGTGCGGGCCGTGGTGATGGCGGGCAATCGCGCGCAGGATGGTGAGCGCTTTGGCAAGGTAAGGCTTGCGGCCGGTGTCGCTATAGGCTTCCAGATACGCCTGGGCCGCGTGGGCGTTCTCCCACAGGTAGGCGGTGTCCCACGAGCGTTCCATCCACAACAGCCCCCGCGTCACCACGCCGTTGCGATCCTCCTTCATCTCGAACCGGCGCAACCCAGCCAACGCCACCTTGTAGGCAAAGTCGCTCAACGTGGCGTCGCGCAACAGCGCGGCCAGCCGGCGGAACAAGCGGAACGTCACGGCATAGGCCACGCTCTCGTGTTCGTCGTAGGTGTCGTGGTTGATGCTGCCGAAGATGCCGCCGCGCTTCACCACGTGCCGGGCGAACTTGCGCAACGGCTTGCGATAGTCGGCCAGCGCGCGCGCGGTCAACTGCTCCCACAATTCGAGAATGAACAGGCCATCCGCGCTGCCCTCGAAGAGGGGATCGTCGCCACCCTCCGGCGTGAAGGGATACGGCGCGCCATCGGGGTAGCACCGGCGCGGGAACCAGCCGCGCTTCAGGGGCTGCACGTGCGCGTCGAGCCAGCCGGCCAGTTTGACAGCCGCCTGCCGCATACGCGGGATGCGGGCGTCGCCAGGCGGCAGCGCGTCGGCGAAGCGCAGCAACTGCGAGCCGATGCGGGCCAGCGAGCCGGGGCAAAACCACTCGTCGTTGGACTTGTAGTTCAGGCACAGCCGGTCGTCCGGGATGTGGCGATACGGCTTGATGAAGCCGGTCGTCCAGTCGATGAAACCGTCTTCCAGCACATGGTCGAGAATGCCCAGCGCGTCTGCGCGCACATCGGGCCGGCCCATCACGCGCGCATACCCGTGCAACTCAAACGCGCCGCCCACGGCGTTGGCCGCCCAGCCTGGCCCTTCCAGCGGTCCGAAGTCGTGCCACAACATGGGCGTGCCGTCGGGGTCCACAAACGAAGAGGTGGCGCAGCGATGCCCGCGATAATCGGTCAGGCAATGCCGGGCGAAGCGCACCGAGTCATGCAAACTGTCGAGAATCGTGTAGGCCGGGTTCTCCGGCAGATAAAAGGCAGGCGTGGTCATGGCTTAAGGGTTGGGGTATTTCGTAATGAGCAGCGCGCATCGCAGCAGTCGTCAATCGTCAATCGCTCAATCGTCAATCGCTCAATCATCAATCCAAAATCGCCTACCCCGTTGCGCCCTTCACGCTCCACACCGAGCCGGTGGTATAGGTGTTGCGCTCGGAGGTGAGGAACTCAACCACCTCGGCCACTTCCTCCGGGTCGGAGTAGCGCCCCACGGCCACGCCGGGCGGATTGGCCAGATATTCGGGTGAGAAGCGCGGCACGACCATCTCGGTGAGCGCGCGCCCCGGCTCGACGCCGTTGACGAACACGCCCTCTTTGGCGTAAGCGTTGCCCAGCGCCGCCACCAGCGACCACACTGCGCCCTTTGATGTGCCATAGGGCGGGACGTGTGTGGCGCCCAGCCGCGCGCCAGAAGTGATGGTGACGCAGCGGCCCCACCCCCGTTCGAGCATGTGCGGGATGGCCGCATGATGGGCATACCACACGCCATACACGTTGATCTTCATCACGCGGTCGAACATCTCGGAGGTCTGTTCGAGGAAGGGCGCTTCTTTGCCCAGGATGCCGGCGCAGCACACGAGGATGTCGAGCCGGCCCAATGTCTCGACGGTTTGCGCCACCATGCCGCGCACGGCCGCTTCGTCCGACACATCAGTCTTGATAAACAGAGCGCGCCGGCCAAGCGCTTCGATCTCGCGGGCCACTTCGGGGCCGGTGTCGAGCACATCGGCAATCACCACATCGCGGCCTTCCTCGGCGATACGCAAGGCGCAGGCGCGGCCAATCCCGCGCGCGCCGCCGGTCACAATGGCCACGCGGCGTTCTTGTGGGGCTGCAAAACGAAGGTTGGGCATAGACACTCCGGGGGTTTTTAAGGTTGAGGGTTGAGGGTTGACGGTTGACGGTTGACGGTTGAGGGTTGAGGGTTGAGGGTTGAGGGTTGACGGCAATCGCTCAATCCTCAATGACCCTGATTCCAAGTTCGCCGGCGAGTTGGTGGAACAACGCGCCGACTTGGGGCAATTCCTCGGTGCTGTTGCCCTCGGCAATGACGGGGTAATCGGGGTTCAGCGCTTCCATGCGGCGGAACAGAGTTCTGAAATCGATCAACCCCTTGCCGGAACAGCCATCCTGCAAGTGCAGGGCCAGCCGGTTTTCGATCCAGATATCTTTGGCGTGGCAACTGATGATGTGGTGACCCAGCACATCGAAGTGATGATTGATCGCCGCCGTGGTGTTGAAAACCGTCTCGCGGGTGATCCAGTTAGCCGAGTCGTAATCATTCTTCACCCAGAGCGAATCCACTTCATCCAGCACGTCGCGGGTGATCTCGGCATTTTCGAGGGTGACCAGTTGATGCGCTTCGAGGCTGAGATAGACGCCGGCATCCTCGGCAGCCGGCGCTGCTTCCTTCAAGCTCTTCACCAGTTGGCGGCGGGCAGAGGGCGTCCAGTTGTCGGGATGGGGGAACCAGGGGCCGGCGGGATTCATCGAGCCGGGGCCGGTGTCGATGCCGCGCGCGCCCAGCCAGCCGGCCAGCCGCAGCGCAGCCTGCAACACGCGCACCGACTCGCGGCGCTGTGCCTCATCCGGCGTGACCAGGTTCTGCCAAAAGCCGGTGCATTGATACATGCGCACGCCCTCATCGGCCATCATCTGCCGCACGCGGTCGGCTTTCGACTTTGGCGTGTCGAGCGGGTGATTGTCGCGGAAGCGGGTGAAGATGCCGGAGAATCCCAGCGCCCGCACACGCCGGCACATCTCCGGCGTCAGATCATCCATGTTGGAAGGTAGAAAACAGCCCGACATCCCAAAACGCATGATTCATCTCCTGCGGCAGGATTACTCGCCATACCAGACGACCACTTCTGCGCTGCCCACGTCGTCAAAGGGGATGCGCGCCACCAGCATCCCGCGCTCGTACACCCATTCAGACTCGGGCAGCGTCTGCCCGTTCACGGCCACCAACGCCGGCTTTGCAGCCAGTTGCGACAGCAGCACAGCGCTGACCTCGCCCGGATAGTAACGCAGCGCGAGCGTCAACTTCGTGCCGGCCAGATCCATCGCTGCGATATCGGCGACCACGCTCAGGTGAGTTTGTTGAGCATTCCACATGAAGCGCCGCGTGTTGACCAGCGCGCCGGTCTGTTGGCGCAACATCAAGATATTCTGCATCAGATAAGTCGGGGCCAGCCACCACGTGTACGCCTCCCCACCCTGCACCACGTCCCACGCATCGGGATACATGCCGCGATAGGCCGGGTCATCTGTCTGCATCTGCATGGTGGCGATGGTGATGCCCTCCGCCACCTGACGCCAATCGACAAGTGGGAGAATGCCGGCGGCTTTCAACTCGACATCCAACGCCTGTAACCCGAAGGCATAGTCCAGGCCGTTCCACATGACCGGCTTGCCGAACCAGGGGAAGGTGTAGTTGGTGGCGCCAAAGACAGGGATCGTGGCGTAGCGCATCACATCGCGGTCGGGCGCGTTCCAGAGATAGACAAACGGCAGGCCTGCCATTGCCCAATCCTGCGCCAGATTGAGGTAATGCGATTCACCGGTCAGCCGATAGCCCTCGACAAAGCATTGCACGATCCAGGCCGACGCCAGAATGTCCGGCACGTGCAACGCCAGCTCCCAGGTTTGCGCGCCGGCCGGCCGCACAGGTTGCCGCTCCAGAAATGCCAGCGCCTTCAGGCCGGCCTCGACTAACTGCGGATCGCCGGTGATGCGCGCGACATACAACACCTGCAACGCGCGAGAAGCCACCCAGCCGTTGGAGGTGTCGCCTTCCTCGCCAAAGCGCGGCGCGTTCGCGGCAGTTTGTGTGAAGCCCCACGAACCATCGGCGCGCTGACCGCTGGCCGCCGCGCGCGCCGAGTCGAGAAGCAGGCGCAGCCGGGCCAGCACCACACTGAGATTGTCCGAAGTATCGCGCCCCCGGCCGGCCTGATTCAACAAGAAGGCCGCCTGATAGAACCATTGGTTGGGTTGGCCCCCGACGGCCGGCCTGGACATGGACTCGCGCGCCACATCACGCCACATGCGCGGCGCATCCACGCGCAGGTCTTTGTCCATCGAAGCCAGCCAGAAATGCAGCGCGATGCCGGCGTTGTAACCCGGCCCCCACGGGTCTTGCAGCGCATAGCGCCAGCCCATCTGCTCCGGCGCCCAGACGACTTCGCGGTAGTTGGCCAACGACAGACGCAGCGCATCGTTGTAGGTGCGCGGCATAGGCGGCACGTCGGGCAACCCGCGCATGTCCAGCCACACGCGCAGCGGGGTCAACGGGCCGGCATCGGGGGCCACGAACAAGCGGGCGCTGAGAGACAGCGTTTGGCCAGCCGCAAGATCATAGGGCTGATCGAGACGGTCGGCATTTTCCTGAAGGCCGGCGGTCATGCCGGGCACGAACAGGCGCATTAAATGATTCGATTGGCCCTCCCACGTGTTTGGAGACGCAAACAAGGCAGCCGGGCGATCGTGCGCGGTGTCCCACTTCTGCAAGGGGTCCCAGATCAGGCCGGCGACCAATCCCTCCCCGGCCACAGCCATGAGCGGAACGGTGATCTTGTTTGGGTGCGGCACATAGCGCCGGTTGTGCGGCTCGTGCGCAAAGCGCGTGCTGGAACTCTCGTCATCTGACAGCAAGTATTCGAGGCCGGGGAAAAGCGCGCTATCACGCCGGCCACCAAATGCGCCGTCGCCGGCGAGTAGCTCTGGCACGCTCCACGCCAGCAAGCGGGCCGGAACAGAAGATGTCAAGCTGTAATCCATCTCGACATGCGATGCGCCAGCTTGTAGCCGGAACACCACACGCGAGGTCCACACCACGCCATCGGCGTCGGTGACCGAGGCTTCAAAACGGAGCGCGTCTGCTTCGCGGACTGCCTCGCGCGCGTAGAGCAAGACTGTTCCCTCGCCACCGGCCCGGTCACGAAAGACCACCTGGCCCAGTGCGCGCAACCGGCCGGCTACCTGCCAGCCGTGCTCGCCCTTCCATTCGACCAGACCGACGCCGTAGCCAAATGGCTGCTCTACGAAAGTCAGTCGAATGCTGTCGTTCTCCAGGATGACGGATCGGCCCTGCGATGACTCGGCAGTCTGCACAATGAGATTCATGCGCGCCACCTCGTTCGACACGCCGCGCTCGGACTGCGCCAGCGCGAGCAGGTATAGCCCCGCCGGTGCGCTGACCGTCCAGCCCGGCGTGATGACCGCGCCGGGCAGCAAGCCGGACGCAGAAATGTCGATCTCGCCGCGCGTCAGGCGCATGTCTGCCGGCAGGCGCAAGGAGAAAGAGAGGTCACCGGCCGGCCGGTCGCCGATGTTGGTCACAACGGCCTGCACATCAGCCGGCTGACCGGCGTCGGCGATGGCACGTGTCGAACTGAAACGCGACACTACGACACGAGCCGGCATGGGGCCGAGCAATCGAATATGGGCGATCGCGATTTCGCCGCTGCCGACATTGGTCGGGTCAAGACGTATCTGCGTGATGCGGCCAGTCCAGGCCGGGCTACTCTTGACTGGAACCTGATAGGTGTGCCAGGCGCCATCAGGAATGACGGTGAAGTGTTGGCTGTCACGCTCGTTGAAGGCGTTGCCATTGATCGACCAGAAGAGTTGGGCGTCGTTGCCGCGCGTCAGGCGCATGCGGATTTCGATGTAGAAGACAGAGGCGGCGTCGATGGAGATGGCGGGGCCGGCCATGTAGGGGTCGCCGCCGCTGGGTGAAGTGAGCAGCCCATCGTCGGACAAGGTAAAGCGGCGCAGATCGTGGGTGGGACGCCAGCCCAGCGCATCACGGGCAGCGGCAAAGTCCCAGGCGTGGATGCGGACCGGGTCCGCGATCTCGGCAGGCTGCTCAATGCCGATGTGCACGTCCGTAGCGCGCGGAGTGGCCGGCGTCGCGGTTGGTTGAGTGCGACAGGCGCTCGTTACGATGCTCAGCGCCAGCAGGCCCAGCCATGCCCGGCGCCACGCCCGGCTTGCCATTGTGATTCTCCTTCACGGCGCGTCACAGCGTGCGCGCCCAGAACACGGATATCAGTCCTGACCAGGATCAACTACGGCCAGATCCGGAAAGTAGTCACGGTAGAAGCCGCGATCGCGCGTCACCCGCCGCGCGCCCTTCAACTGCGCATGAGCAGCAATGAGGAAATCGGCCAGAAATCGATTACGCGAGCCGCCGAGCCGGCGATACCGTTGAAAGGCTGCGCCGGCGCGAAAACACACCTCGTCGCCGAACGCCTCTGCAGAAATGTCCAGGCGCGAGAGCACACTACGCAAGTCTGCGACCGATGGGAAATAGCGAGCGATCTCGGCCAGAACAATCTCACAGATGACCAGGCGGCCATCTTGTTGGCAACGCCGTAAAGCGGCCAAGGAGCGTTCCGCATATCGCGGGTCATTTGCCAGGACGTCGATCAGCACATTGGTGTCTACCGCCGTGATCATCGCCCACGCATCTCCTCAATGTCACGGTCAACATCTTTTACTTTGCGCTTGAGCAGACCGCGCACCTCATCCCAGGCGTCGCGCTGAAGACGCCGCGACCTTGCCACAGCCCGCAACACAACGCGACCCTGCTCCTCAACAAACTCAACCGCCGCGTGCGGTTGAAGTCCATACCGGTCGCGAATGCGTTTGGGAATCACAACCTGGCCGCGCGCGCCGATTCGCGTTAATTTAGTCATACCTGAAGTATGCATTCATACCTTAGTGATGTCAAATGCCGCGCCAACCCGCCGCGTCACGCCTTCAGCGCGCCGGCGGTCACGCCCTGAATGTAGTACTTCATGCCAAAGGTGAAGAGGATGAGCAGCGGAATGACCGACACAGCATAGCCGGCCATCTGCCCGCCGATGTCCACCACACCCCACTGATTGACGAACTGGCGCAGGCCGACCCCGACAACCTGTTTGGCCGGGTCGGTGATCGTGATCAGCGGCCAGATGAAGTCGTTATACACGCCGACAAAGTGCATGATAGCCAGCGTGACCAAAATGGGCAGACTCAATGGCAGCGCCACGCGCCAGTACAGATTGATTTCCGAGGCGCCATCGATCTTGGCGGCCTCGAACAATTCCTGGGGCAGCGTGGCGAAGAAACTCCTGCATAAGAGAATGCCGAACACCTGGCCACCGGCGGTCCAGGGAAGAATCAGCGCCCAGGGCGTGTCGAGAATGCCCAGTTGCCGCACCAGGACGAATGATGGGATGAGAGTAAGCACGCCGGGGATCATCATCAGCGCCAGAATGCCCAGATAGATGACCTCTTTGCCGGGGAAGCGATGGCGCGCAAACACATAGCCGCTGAGCGACGACAGGCCCACCACTGCCGCAACCGACACGGTGCCGAACAACAGAGAATTGACCATGTACGTCCGCATGCCATTCCAGCCGGCCTGATAGTTTTCCCACAGCGGTGGATTGGGCAGCGCCCAGAACTGGGTAAATATCTGGCCACGATTCTTGAGCGATGTAATCAGCATGAAGATGATCGGCACCAGCGTCAGGAAGAGCAGGATCAACAGGGTCACAATGATGGCGACTTGCGCGCTCTTGCTGGCGCCGGCGCTGCCGCTGGATGAGGCTGCGGCGATCTTGCGCGAACGCTGATAGTCGGACCAGCGGTTCTGTAGTGTTTGGAGCATGCCTACCTCCAGATGCTCAGGCCTGATACTCGGTGGCGCTGCGCATGCGCATATTGAGAATGGTGCCGCCCAGAATCACAATGAACAGCACGGTGCCAATAGCCGACGCGACACCGAAGTTGCTGAAGCGCATGGCCTGGTAGTACAACTCGAGGGCCGGCGTGTACGTCGCGTTATACGGCCCGCCCTCGGTAGTGAGAAACACAATGCTGAACTCCTGCATGCCGCCAATGAACCCCAAAATGAGCAACAGCTTGATCTGACCCATCAGCAAAGGCAGATCAATGCTGAAGAAGCGGCGCAGCGCGCCGGCGCCATCCACCTTAGCCGCGTCGAACAGTTCGGTGGGAATGGAGATCAGCCCGCCGTAGTACAACAGCAGGGCAAATGCGCCGATGAAGGGGAAACCGATGAACACGATCGACCAGATCGCCGTGTTCGGGTCGCCCAGCCAGGCCTGGGGTTGCTGCATGTTCACCAGGCCAAACAGCGCCAGCACATTGTTGAGCAGGCCGATATTCGGGTCGAGGATGTTGCGCCAGATCAGGATGATGGCGACGCCGGGCACCACGATGGGGAAGATGAACAAGGAGCGCAGCCAGTACTGCGTGCGGCTGGAGCGCAGATGGAACAACAGCTCAGCCACGAGTAGGGGCATGGTAAGCGTCTTGATGTAGCCGGTGACGATAAGAATGATGACGTTGACGATCCCGATGCGCAGGAATTCGTTGTAGAGGATGGCTTCGAAATTGCGCAGGCCCACCCACTCGGCCGAGATGCCCGGCTTCCAGTCGGTGAAGGAGTGGAACAGGCCAGATAAGGCCGGGTAATAGTTGAATATCACCAGCAAGCCAACCGTTGGAAGCAACAACAGATACGACACGCGCGCGCGCCAGATGTCTCGCGCCAGCTTGCGCGGGCCGGCGCCGTGCCGGGCCCAAAATCGTTGTCCGATCGGCACATAGCGCAGGAACACCACGATCAGCACGATGAGCACCAGCGCGGCCAGCGGCACGGCGATCATCAGCAGACTTTGCGCCTGTTGTTGGGCCGCAAAGCCGGCCGCCGATTGCCGCACACTGAACCCGTATGCCGTCCCATCGTCTGACCCGGCCACCAGGACAGCACCATCGCCTGACAGCGCCACCGATCGCACCGGCCCGCCGGTTGCATACTTGCTCAGCAGCTTGCCTTCGGCGTCGAACAAATAGACGTTCTTGTCCCGCGAGCCGGCGGCAATGATCTGGCCGTCGCTCGAGATGGCTGCCGCCTCGCCTGCGCCGCCGATCGGCTGCGACCAGGCCACACTACCGCGCGGCTGGTTGCTCACATCCACGCGCACCAGAAACACTTTCTGCGATGCATCCGCTGCCGCTACAAACGCCCCGTCTTGCGACGCGGCGATGCCGTTGATCGCGCCGTCCAGTTTCAGACGGGACACTTCGTTGCCTTGCAGGTCTAGAAAGCGCACGTTGGCATCGCGCGTGCCCAGCACAATCCACCGGCCATCGGCACTGATCGCAAGCGCATTGGCGGCCGAATCGAAGCGCGACGTCCACAATTCGTTGCCGGCGCCATCCAGCGCCATGACTTCCTTATTGCGGACCATCGCCAGGGCAATCAGGCTGCCATCGCCGGACATGGCCGCGCTTTGGATCACATGGTCGACATCCTTTTGCCACACCACTTGTCCCGCTGCATCGAGCATGAAGGCCGAGCGGCTCTCGGTGGCCGCCAGAACCCGGCTTCCATCGGCAGTCAACGCCAGCCCAAGCACTGTGCCTTTGGTGTCGTAGCGCCAGAGTTCCTGGCCGCTGGCGTTCAGGCGGATGACCAACCCGCTGCGGGTGCCGACGGCAATGGCCTGACCGTCGGCAGAGACGGCTGCCGAATGAACAATGCTGCCGGCCGGCACTTGCCAGCCGCCCTCCTGGGCCTCGACATGCAGGACGCTGATAGCCGGCATCAAGGCCAGCGCCACAAGTAGTACCAGGACAGGCCGCGCTGGGCCGCGCCGCCGCCCGGCCTGCGCGCGCAACTTTGCCTCAGGCTGAGAGCGGAAGACAGATTTGAAAATGCTGTGCATGGGACTTCCTCTACGGGATTCGGCGTCTCGCGCAAAGTCGCAAGGACACAAGCGGTTTGCTCCCTGCGGACGCTCTTTGCGCGCTTGCGGCCTGTCGTGAAACATGGATTCCGGTCAAGGAACGCCGGACTTCCGTGGAAGTCCGGCGTTTCGAAAGACGGCCTTGGCGTTACTTCAACCTTAGCCTTACCATTGAGCAGGTTTCTTTTCCGGCGTCTTGAGGTCTTCCTCGGTCACTTTGGCGTGCTCGAGCAGGCCTTTCACCAGATCGGGCCGGCGCAACACCTCATCGTACTTGTTGATGTAGGTGTCGAGATCGATCTTGTCGGTGAAGTATTGCTGCGCCAGGTTCACCCACTCGCGCACCATGGGCTGATAGTCCCACAGACCGCGCGAGAAGAAGCTGCCGGCGGTCGCCTTCTCGGTGTTGCCGACCGGCTTGAGGTTCTCGAACTTCTGGGCCACTTCCGGCGGCATTTCTACGCCCTTCACGATGAACGGGCCGGTCAGGCCGCCCTTGGGGTTATTCGGGTCGATCTTGTTGTCTACATAGATCTTGTACCCTTCGGGGCTGGTGACGAACATCATGAAGTCCAGTTCGAGGTCGTTCTGCGCCTGATTCTTGACCGGCATGCCCCAGAAGCCAACCGGCCACTCGATGGTGCGCTGCCAGGGGCACTTGGCTTCCGGCGCGGTCATCTTCGGGTTGTCAAACGTGACGAACTGGAATGGCTTGACACCCTGATAGTTCGGATCGGGAGTGGGCGTCGGTTCGCCTTCCTTGACCGAGAAGAACTGGCCGGTGCGCAGGTTGTTCAGGTCGCGCTCGAAGTTGCCGATAGCCCAACCGCCATCCAGCCAGAAGAGCGCCTTGCCGGACAGGTAGAGCGCGTAGGCCGACTGGCCGTTGACGCCGGTCCATCCGGGCGGCAGGTTCTCGGGCTTGAACACCTTCTTGAATTCCTGCATCAGGGCGCGGTATTCGGCATCTTTCGGCCCCATCTTGTTCTCGAAGAAAGCATTCAGCAGGCGCACGCCATTCTGGTGCACACGCGCGCCGTCATCGTAGTGGGGGTCTTCCTGCCAGTTGTCGGGCGGGAACAGATCGTCCACGCCTTTCTCGTAGCACCAGTCGCCTTCCTGGCAGCGGCTGTATTCCCACTTGTCCGGCGTGCAGTAGAAGCCGTCCTGGTACATGCGGGCCAACCATCCGATGCGCATCTCCCAGAACTCCTGGAAGTCGCCGCCGATGGACAGCGGGATGTAGCCGGCCTCTCTGGCCTTTTCCATCCACCCGGCCATTTCATCCCACGTCTTGGGCGGCTCGGTCATACCGATCTTGTCCGCGATGTCCTTGTTGTAGAACCAGACGATCTTGACCATCTCCAGGCTGAGGTGGTACAGCTCGCCCGTCACCAGGTTGCGCGACAGATCCATCACGCTCTGATCGAAGCTCTCGCGCCAGGGCTTGCCCTCGTTGTAGGGATTGGGCTTGTCCATGTAGTCTTCGAGGTTGACAAACTTCTTGGCGGACAGCAGATCGGCGACCACGTTCGCATTCACCCACGATGGGCGCGGCTCACCGCCGGCGAACTGGGTGCGGATCCAGTCCTGGTAACCCTCAGCCGGCTTCAGTTCGACCGAACACTTGACGTTGGGGTTCTTCGCCATGTAGGCGTCGCACAGCGCCTGCCAGGTCTGGGTATCCTCGCTCTGAAAGCTGATGACCACTTCGCCTTGCCAGCCGGCCGGCTCTTCAGGCACGGGGGTGGCTTCTTCCACGGGGGCGGCGGTTGCCTCGGCCGGCGCAGCCGGCTCGGTGGCCTGTTCTGCGGCAGGCGGAACTGCGGTTGCCTGCGGAGCCGGCGCGGGCGCCTGCTGCGCGCACGCTGCCAGCATCGCAACGGCAAGCGCAAAAGCAAACCCCGCGCGCATCGTCTTCGACTGCTTCATGGCACTATCCTCCTGATCACTCTTGTCCTGTTTGGTGTCTGTACTGTTGATGAGATACGAACTCAACGAACAAAGTCGCAAGTGTTGTTTCGGGTCACTCTGTCCACCCAGCTCGATAGACCAACCACCTCCTTTGGCCTGGCAACATGGCGTCGACTGTGCCACGCAAAACAGAATACCGGCGCACCAACACGCTCACATCTCGCATTGACGCTCAGGTCGAGGCTCAGCAGAAAAAGTGTAGCCCTCACCCCATTCGTTGTCAACATGGCAGCAAGAATTGCCGGATCGGCAAATTCGCGCGGACAACCGGCTGATTCGGCAACAATTCCCGGCCGGCGCCTTGCGCGATTGACAAGCCGAATGCCGCTTCTATAATCTGCAAGCACAAGCCATGAGGCTGCGTCTATGAAACCTAGCGAACGCCGGCGCGCAATCATCGAGCTGCTGCTCCAGAATGGAACGGTCAGTCTGACCCAATTGGTGGACTTGCTTCAGGTTTCCGAGGGCACTGTGCGAAATGACTTGCGCGCCCTGCAAGCACAGGGCGATGTGATCCGCACGCACGGCGGCGCCGTGCTAAGCGGGTCGCGGCATACGCGCTCTGTCGGCGCACTCACTCCCGTCGAGGCCGGCAACGGAGCCGATCGCAAAGCGACCCTCATGATCGCCAGACGCGCCGCCTCGCTGGTGAAGGAAGGCGACTCGATTCTAATCGCCGGCAGCCCCATCACACAGGCCATGGTCGACGATCTGCTGCGCCTGAAAACATTGACCGTGCTCACCAACAGTATTCACATCGCCACAGCACTGGTGTGCAACCCGGCCCATACCGTTATCCTGATTGGCGGGCAGGTGCGTCAGGGCCGAATGACCCTCGACGGGCCAACGGCAGCAGCGGCACTGGCCGGCCTGCGCGTGCAGAAGGCATTCATCACCTTCGATGGCGTGAGCCAGCAACAGGGCTTCGCCGAAGACGACATCGCCAGCGCCCAGATGAAAGCAGCCATGCTGGCCAGCGCGCAAACCGTCATCATGCTGGGCAACGCCGACGCAGTGGGCCGGTCGGCTCTCATCAGCTTTGCCAACCTGCATCAGGCGCACCACCTGATCACCAGCGAGAGCGCCCCACCCGACGTGCTGAACACACTGCGCGCAGCCGGGGTGCAGGTGTCACTGTGTGGCGAGCACATCACCCAGTTGTGCGCCGAAGACCCCCAGGAGCGCAAGTGGCGCATCGGCTTTGCCAATCTGACCGAGAAGCAGGAGTTTGCCGTTTCCGTGCGGCAGAGCATCGAGCGCGCGGCGCATGAACGCGGTTCGATCGAACTGCTGCTGGCCGACAATCAGGCCGACCCCGACATCGCCCTGGCGAATGCCCGCCATCTGCTGGACGCCAAGGTGGACCTGCTCATCGAGTATCAGCAGGACGAGCGCATCAACAACATTGTGATGGACCTGTTCCGCTCGGCGCAGATCCCGGTCATTGCGATCGACATACCGGTGCCGGGGGCTACCTTCGTGGGCGTGGACAACTACCGCGCCGGGCGCATCGCCGGGAACGCCGCCGTGCGCTGGATTCAGGAGCACTGGAACGGGCGCGTGGACAAGGTAGTGTGCCTCGGCCAGCCCGAGTCGGGGCCGGTGCCGGCTGCGCGCATTCAGGGCCAGATCGACAGCCTGCGCGCGGCGATCCCAATCGCCAGCGACGACATCCAGCACTACGCGACGCGCGGCGATCTGGAGGGGTCGCAACTGGCAGCCACCCAGGCGCTCCGCAACATCCCCTGGGGGAAGCGGGTGCTCTTCATCGGCATCAACGCAAACTCGGCGCTGGGGGCGCTGGCGGCCGCCGGCACACTCGACCGGCAGCGTCACACGGCGGTCATTAGCCAGAACGCCAGCACGCGCATTCGCCGGGAACTGGCGGCGCGCAACCCCATGCTCATCGGCGCGGTGGATTTCTTCCCGGAGAATTACGGGCCGAAAGCGATCCAACTGGCGATCGATATCCTGATGAATCGTCGCACGCCGCCGGCCGTGTTCACCGACCACATGCTCATCACGCCGGATAATGTCCGGCAGATGTATCCCGACGAGCACGACCCATTGCGCGCAGCGGATGGCTCCGTCAGAGCGGTCGAGCCGGGCGCCGGTGCGATTGTCCACTCAGTCGCGTAAGGCGCGCCATATCTAGCAGATGAGGAGGCATGAATGCAACGAGTCGCGTTTCTGCTGAAAGTGAAACAAGAGATGATCGAAGAGTACAAGCGCAGGCATCGTGAGGTCTGGCCGGAGATGCTGGCCGCGCTGCGAGAGACGGGCTGGCACAATTATTCGCTGTTCCTGCGCGAGGATGGCACGCTGTTCGGCTATCTCGAGACGCCGGACTTTGAGGCAGCCCGCGCCGGCATGGCAGCAAAGGAAGTCAATGCGCGCTGGCAGGCCGATATGGCGCCCTTCTTTGAGCAACTCGAAGGCCAGCGCCCCGATGAGGGGCTGCTGTTGTTGGAGGAAGTGTTTCATCTGGAGTAGCCAGTAGCCAGTAGCCAGTAGTCAGTAGTCAGTAGTCAGTAGTCAGTAGTCAGAAGCTGGCAGCCGACGAGCAGAATACAGAACACGCAATACGCAACACGCAATACGTAATACGCATTCGCAACACGCAACACGCAACACGCAACACGAATCAGGGGTCATCATGAGCAAACAATACGAGATACTGGCCGAACAACTGACCGAACGCGGCATCGACGTGGAGTGGGTGAAGTCGAAGCTCAAGACGCAGCATATCGAGACGCCGTCGTGGGGCTATGGCAACAGTGGCACGCGCTTCAAGACCTTTGCCTACCCTGGCGCCGCGCGCGATGTGCACGAGAAGATCGCCGACGCCGCCATGGTCCACAAGCTGACCGGCGTGTGTCCGACGGTGGCGCTGCACATCCCGTGGGACAAGGTGAAGGACTGGGAGGAACTACGACAGGAGGCAAGCGATCTGGGGATTGGCCTCGGCGCGATCAACACCAATACATTCCAGGATGACATCTACAAGTTCGGCAGCATCACCCATCCAGATCCAAAGGTGCGCCGCAAAGCGGTCGATCATCATCTGGAGTGCATCGAGATTGCCAAAGTGCTGGGGTCGAACGCGCTGAGCCTGTGGTACGCCGACGGCACCAACTACGCCGGCCAGGATTCGCTCGCTGGCCGCCGCCATCGCATGATCGAATCACTGGCCGAGGTGTACGCCGCCATGCCGGCCTCCATGCGCATGCTGATCGAGTACAAGTTCTACGAGCCGGCGTTCTACCACACCGACCTGAGCGACTGGGGCGTGGCCTACAGTGTGGCGATGAAGCTCGGCCCGCAGGCGGTCGTGCTGGTCGACACCGGCCATCACGCGCCGGGCACCAACATCGAGCACATCGTGGCGACCCTGCTCGACCTGGGCCGGCTGGGTGGCTTCCACTTCAACGCCCGCAAATACGGCGACGACGACCTGATCGTCGGCACCTCCAATCCGTTCGAGCTGTTCCTGATCTATCACGAACTGGTGAATGCCGGCGACGCAGCCAAAGACGTGGCCTACATGATCGACCAGTCTCACAACATCGAGCCGAAGATCGAAGCCATGGTTCAATCGGTCGTGAACATTCAGAGCGCCTATGCCAAAGCATTGATCGTCAACCGCAAGACGCTGGCCCAGAAACAGGCTGAGTGCGACGTGCTGGGCGCGTACCGCGAACTCACCACAGCCTTCGAGACCGACGTGCGCCCCTTGCTGGAACAGGTGCGCGTGGAAATGGGCATCGACCCCGACCCCATCCGGGCCTTGCGCGCCGGCGGGTACGAAGCCAAAATCGCTCAGGAGCGCGGTATCGCTGACGCCGGCGGCGGTGGCTACCCCACTGCCGATTGACGATTTGCGATTTGGGATTTTGGATTGCGAGTTCGCTCCATCTCGCAATCCAAATCCAATCGACAAATCAAATCCAAAATCTAGAATCTATAATCCAAAATCGCCATGAGGTATCTTGCATTTGACATAGGCGCGGAAAGCGGGCGCGCCATGCTGGGCGACCTGCGCGACGGCAAACTCACCCTCAGCGAAGTGCATCGCTTCGCCAACGGCGGCGTGCGAGTGAAAGACAGTCTGTACTGGGACATCCTTGGCCTGTGGCGCGAGATGAAAAACGGCATGCGCGCCGCAGCGCAATCCGGCGATGTGGCGGCCATGGGCGTGGATACGTGGGGCGTGGACTATGCGCTGGTCGACCAGAACGGCGACCTGCTCGCCAATCCCTACTGCTACCGCGATGCGCGCACCGATGGCGCGCTGGATCGCGTGTGCGCCAAACTGGGCCGCGAGCGTATCTTCGAGATCACCGGCATCCAGTTCATGCCCATCAACACCCTTTACCAGTGGGCGGTGGAACGCGAGCACAACCCCGGCAAAGTCGATCTGGCCCGGCGCTGCCTGATGATGCCCGATCTGCTGCACTACTGGATGACGGGCGTGATGGCCAACGAGTACACCATCGCCAGCACGTCGCAAGCGTTCGACGCGCGCGTCCGGGCCTGGTCGCGCGAGCTGCTCGATGGTGTGGGAATGCCGGCCTCATTGTTCAGCGATGTGCTGATGCCGGGCACAAAGCTGGGACAACTATTGCCCAGTGTGCGCGAGGAAGCCGGGATCAGCGATGCAGCGGTCGTGCTGGTTGGATCGCATGACACCGCCTCTGCCGTAGCTGCTGTGCCGTTCGCACCGGGCAGTGGCGCCCGCGCCTACATCTCGTCAGGCACATGGTCGCTGGTGGGCGTGGAAGTCGATCAGCCGGTCATCAACGCACAGGCGCTGTCCGCCAACATCACGAATGAGGGCGGGGTCGGCAACAAGATCCGTCTGCTGAAGAACGTGATGGGCCTGTGGTTGATTCAACGGTGCCGGGCAGAGTGGAAAGCGGAAGGGCGCGACTACTCTTACGACCAGATCACCCAGATGGCCAACGAAGCGTCCGGCTTTCCATCGGTCGTGGATCCCAACGATGACGCCTTTCTGCACCCGGCCGACATGCGCAAAGCAATTGTGCAGAAGTGCCAGGAAACACACCAGCCCGTGCCCAGCACGCCCGGCGAGTTTGCTCGCCTGATCTACACCAGCCTGGCGCAGGCCTATCGCAGTGTGATCGAACAGATCGAAGGGTTGATCGGCCAGCGCATCGAGGCAATTCATGTGGTCGGCGGCGGCTCGCGCAGCCATATCTTGAACCAGCTCACCGCCAACATATGCCAGCGGCCGGTCATCGCCGGGCCGGTGGAGGGCACCGCCATCGGCAATGTGCTGACTCAGGCTATGGGCACGGGTGAGATTGGCTCGCTTGCTGAACTGCGCGAGGTCGTGCGGCGGTCGTTCGACATCGTAAGGTTTGAGCCGAAGTAGCGCGTGTTGCGTATTGCGTATTGCGTATTGCGTATTGCGTATTGCGTATTGCGTATTCAGTAGATCACGAAAGGCGGCTTGGGACATGGCAAACTTGTGTCCATCTTGCTTCAACAAGGATAAGTAAGCCATGCCC
>DAOUDB010000247.1:0-5337 GCA_034431495.1 Thermoflexales bacterium | reverse complement strand
CATCGATCAGGCGGTGAAGGCCGGCGAGCTGTGCGGCAAGCCGGTGATGGTCGATTTCTGGCCGCGCCCCGAGCGCACCTATCCCGATCTGTTGTTGAAGAAAATGCGGCCGGGTGACATCCACACGCATGTCTTTGCGCAGCAGTTTCCGATCATCGATGAGCAAGGCCGGGTGTATGACCACCTGTTCAAGGCGCGCGAGCGCGGCATCATCTTCGATCTGGGGCACGGCGCCGGCAGCTTCTGGTTCCGCAACGCGGCGCGCGCCATCGCCGGCGGCTTCGTGCCGGACTCGATCAGCACCGATCTGCACACGCACAGCATGAACGGGCCGGTGATCGATATGCAGACCACCATGAGCAAGATATTGAACCTGGGCGTGCCTTTGCCGGAAGTCATCAAGATGTCCACCATCAACCCGGCCAACGAGATCGGTCATCCCGAACTGGGCCACTTGAGCGCCGGCGCGTGCGCGGATGTGGCCGTGTTTGCGCTGCGCGAGGGGCAGTTCGGCTTTGTGGATTGCGGGCGCGCGAAAATCATCGGCGATCGCAAACTGGAATGCGCCATGACTGTGCGGGCCGGCCAGATCGTGTTCGACCCGGGCGGATTGAGCATGCCGCACTGGATAGACGCCCCGCCCGAATACTGGCGCCTGCCGTAAAAAATGAACGGAACAAAGAGAAAATCAACCATGAGCATCTACGACGAACTGGGCGTCAAGCAGATCATCAACGCGCACGCAACGTTGACCCGGCTGGGCGGCAGCATCATGCCGCCGGAAGTTGTCGCCGCCATGCAGGATGCGGCGCGCTGGTTTATCGACCTCGATGAATTACAGATGCGCGTGGGCGCTAAACTGGCCGATCTGACCCACAATGAGGCAGCGTATGTGGCCACCGGCGCGGCAGCCGGCATCGTGCTGGCTGTCGCGGCGTGTGTCACGCGCGGGGAGCGCGAGCAGATCGCCCGCCTGCCCGACACGAGCAGCATGAAGAACGAGGCGCTGGTGTTCAAGTCGCACCGCAACGGCTACGACCACGCCATCCGCAACGTCGGCCTCAAGATCGTCGAAGTGGGCGATGGCGCAACGTGCGCGCCGGCCGACCTGGAGGCCGCGATCAACGCGCGCAGCGCCGTGTTCGTGTGGTTTCAGGGCGCGATGACGGGGCGCGGCGATCTGCCGCTGGCGCAGGTGATCGACCTGTGCGCGGCGCGCGGCGTGCCGGTGATCGTGGACGCGGCGGCGCAACTGCCGCCGGTGGAAAACCTGTGGCGCTTCACCCAGATGGGCGCGGCGTGCGCGATTTTCAGCGGCGGCAAGGACCTGCGCGGCCCGCAGGCCAGCGGGCTGGTCGTCGGGCAGAAGTGGCTGATCGAGGCCATGCGCCCGATCGGCAATCCCAACGCCGGCATTGGCCGGCCGATGAAAGTCGGCAAAGAAGAAATGGCCGGCCTGCTCGCAGCGGTCAGGCGCTATCTGTCGCTCGATCACGAAGCGCGCCGCCGGCGCGATGAACAGGTCGTGGCCGGCTGGTGTCAGGCGCTCAATCGCCTGGCCGGGGTGCGAGCGCAGCGCTCGTTTCCCAACGAGGCCGGCCAGCCGTTGCCACGCTGCGAGGTGATTTTGGAAGATGGGGCGCGGCTGACCCGCGACGCGCTGATGGCCGCGCTGATGGCCGGGACGCCGGCGATTTCGGTTGCCGCTGCTGGCGAGCGCGGCATCTTTCTCAATCCCATGACCCTGAGCGACGCTGAGGTCGATCTGGTGACAGCGCGGCTGGTGGAATTGCTGTAGCAATTTCTTTGTGTTCTTCGTTTCTTTGTGGCCAAAAATATCTGAGGAGGAAGCATGCCTTTCAACGTCAAAAAGCGCGGCAAGTTGACGTATTACTACGAGGGCGACGCGCCGGTGTTGTCGGCGCTGGTGACAGAAGCGCAGCCAGACGGCGATCTGCGCATCCATTTTGCCGGCTTGACCGGCGGCTATTCGGCCAAAGGTGTGCTGGGCCTAGATGAGCTGGTGACGATGGACCCGGAGCGCGAGATTCCGCTGGTGTTCGCGTGTTGGGAGAAATGGCTGCGCGAGGCCGGCATCTGCCAGTCGATCAGCGAAGTGGATTTCATCGAGATGCACGTGTTCGGCTGCCAGCCGAAGCAGCCGCATCCGCTGGTGGACCCGGCCGGCTATCAGCAGGAGATCGAGCGGCTGCGGGCGGCCTACGCCAAAGCGTATCGGGCGTGGTGGGCGACGCACTGCCCAGAGCATGGGCTGCCGTGCCGGTTCACGGTGCACGTGGTGGATGTGCCGGATCGGGCTGCGTCGTATGAGTTCTACAGCGTAGGGCTGTTGCAGCGGGGCCTGTGAGGCAGGATTGCTCGTCCAGATGCCAATACTGACGCGCTCGCTTCGCGTTGCCGCAACTGGCCGTCAGACGATGAAAGGGCGCTAGTATCGCCGATGCATTGACGGATAATGGGTCAGCTTCTCAGAACGGCGCGCGCGTCGCCCCAGAAACAAGATCACGGGCCATGATAAAACGACAATCGGCCGTTGACCTGGTCGCGCAGTGGTGGAATACGCTGGAGCCTGTCAGGCAAAACAACAACCTGCCGGCGAAGGGCACGCTGGCCGGCGCACTGGTGGTATTGGAGAGACTGAAGACCAAATACGCTCTGGATATCGACCAACACCGGGCAAAGCGAGGCCAATCGCAGATTCAGGGAGTGGGCAAAGCGAGCGTGCAGAAGATACTCGCCAAGTTCGGCGAAACCCGCGATTTTCTCAAAGAGGGAGGACGGACGAATCGCGGTTTGCCCGGCGCAATCACCTCGCTGCTCGATGCGCTCAGAGAAGCTCAACTCGACACACTGCCAGAAGCCGAACGCAACAGAATCCTGACAGAAGTTCAGCGATACCTGGCCGGAAAGGTTGGCGAGTATTTCAGCAGAGAACGCATCAAGATCGCCTACGACCCGGCAAAGACAGCCTGGCAGGCCATCCACGAGATTCTGGCTGCTGCAAGAAGTGTTGGCAAGGAAGGGCCGGTGGCTCAATACCTCGTGGGCGCAAAGCTCGCGCTCAGATTCCCAGGCCAGGACATCAGAAACGATGTTTTCAGCGCGCAGGATGAGCAGTCGGGCTATCCCGGCGACTTCCTGATTGGGGACACCGTATTCCATGTGACCGTTGCCCCCAATACCGGCCATTTTGAGAAATGCAGAGCCAATGTCATTGCCGGGCATAGCGTCTACCTGCTTGTGCCAGACAGGATACTGGTGGGCGCGCGCCAGAACGCTGAGAATTTTCTGCCCGGGCAAATCACAGTTCAGTCTGTTGAGTCTTTTGTGTCTCAGAATGTCGAGGAGTTGGCGAGTTTTTCAAAGGGAGAATTCGTGAGCGGGTTCCGCGGATTGCTGCAAACATACAACGAGAGAGTGAGTCGCGTCGAACCAGACGAGTCGATGTTGATTGAACTGCCGAGAAATTTGCTGCAAAGATGAGTGTGAAACGACACCGACCCCTGCCTGGAAATGGCGCGGACAATCAATATGCTGTCGCGCCCGCGCCGACAAGACCGCTCACCGTGGCGGAGTACTTTGCCGGCATCGGCCTTGTGAGAATGGGCCTGGCGTCGCACGGGTGGCGTGTGGTTTTTGCAAACGACATCTCGGCGAAGAAATTCGAAATGTACAGGGGGTTCTTCCCAGACGCCGACGCGCACTATCTTGTCGAGGATATCTTTCAGATCGAGCCGGCGTCGGTCCCGCAAACCACGCTGGCGACATGCTCCTTCCCATGCATCGATCTCTCGCTGGCCGGCAATATGAACGGCCTGATGAACGGCCGCCATTCGAGCGCGTTCTGGGGATTTGTCAGAATCCTCGAAGCGCAGGGCGACGCTGCGCCACCGCTGGTCCTGGTCGAAAACGTTCCCGGCTGGCTCTACTCCAACGACGGCAGAGATTTCCGAGTCACGGTTCAGGCGCTGAATCAGCTTGGCTATGCCTGCGACGTCTTCATTCTCGACGCGCTGAGGTTCACCCCGCAGAGCCGCCTGCGTGTCTTTCTGGTTGGAACAAAACTGGAAGTTCAGCGCACGACCGCTGAGTTGATCCTCGCGCGTCCGCGATCTCTGCTCTCCGAGCAACTCAGGAAGAGCATCATCGCCAACAAGGATCTGCGCTGGTTCTACAACCCCATTCCTCAACCGCCGCCGCTCAAAACGGAGGGCCTGTCGGCCATCATCGAGCTAATGGACGCGGATGACGCACGATGGTGGCCAGAGCGGGAAGTCAGGCGACATCTGGCCATGATGAAACCCGCGCATCGCGAGCGCGTCGCGCAACTGGCGCGCGGCGAACAGGTTGTCTACCGAACGTTTTATCGCAGACGCCGCGAAGGTCAGCAGCGCGCAGAGGTCAGAGATGACGACCTGTCCGGCTGTCTGCGCACCGCAGCCGGCGGAAGCGGACGGCAGTTTGTGATCCAGGCCGGCGCCGGCAAAATCAGAATGCGCGCCATGACGCCGAGGGAGTACGCCCGCCTGCAGGGCGTTCCCGATGAATACCCGATCGTCGCAGACGGCACGCAGGCATTGACAGGCTTTGGAGACGCGGTGTGCGCGCCGGCGATTGGCTGGATTGCGGCGAACGTTTTGGCGCCTCTGGTTTCGCCGCCACCGCTGGCGGTTGAAAGAACACCAGCCGCCCAGATGTTTTTGCTGGATCAGGCGCAACAGGAAGCCGGGCCGGCGGAGGCTGTCGCATAGCGCGCCTGAGACTGTATCCAGGGCCGGCAAACAGAACTTCCATGTCTGACACGGTGACCCCAGCGCAACGCTCCGTCATCATGGCGCGGGTGCGCTCCAGCCACAACCAGAGCACCGAGCTTCGGCTGATTGCGCTCATGCGCCGGGCCGGCATACATGGCTGGCGACGCAACTACCCGCTGCCGGGCAAGCCGGATTTCGTCTTTCCCGCGCTACATTTGGTTGTCTTTGTGGATGGCTGTTTCTGGCATGGCTGCCCGCGCTGCTACCGCCGGCCACATTCCCGGCGCGCATACTGGGACGCCAAAGTGCGCAACAACCAACGGCGCGACGCGCGTGTGCGCCAGACGCTGCGCCGGCGCGGATGGCATGTCATGCGCGTCTGGGAGCATGAGTTAAAAGATGAGTCAAGACTGATATCTCGGCTGGCGCAGATGATGAAACGAGCGCACCCATAGCCCCGGCTTGCCCATCCCGGCCTTCCCGCCTACACTCTGCCCCAGGCGCGATCTGACGCGCTGCGCCATTCACTGAACACACATCGGAGGCCACATGCTGTATCGCG
>DAOUDB010000246.1:0-6255 GCA_034431495.1 Thermoflexales bacterium | reverse complement strand
TTGTGCGCGATGATCAGCGCCGGACGCTGCACGCGCTCGATAACCTTGGCGATGGTGTAGGTTTTGCCGGTGCCGGTGGCGCCGAGCAATGTGGTGTAGCGATGGCCGGCGCTCAGGCTATTGACGATCGTGTTGATCGCCTCCGGCTGGTCGCCGGTGGGTTGAAAGGGCGATTGGACCGTAAGCTCTGGCATAGGTATATTATAGAACGGACGTTCAGCAGCGCTTCATAAGAGGGTGCTTAGACCGACACGGGCAGAAGTTGCAACTTGACATCAATTCCGCTAACTGTGCTAAAATCCCGGAACGGCAAGGGAAGCCGGATGAGTTAAGTCAAGGTGATAACTTCGTTCCCGATGCGTCGAGCAATGTGTCGCCCTCTTTGGGCATCCGGGAGAGTGTCCGTTGAAATCAGCGGTGCACTGGCGTGCCGCTGATCGCTGCTTGTGGAACCCTGTTTTCACCCCCCACCTTCAGGAGGAGAAGATCAATCGGCCGCAGAACATCTTTCACACCGCGTTCAGCATAACTTGATTCAGATCGTTGTTCGTAGCTCACAGGTTCGGTTTGTATGCTCCACGTCGAGCGTTAGCATTAGTTTACGGAGATAGATAGAATCATGCCAAGCAGGCTGTATGTTGGCAACTTGTCGTATACAACGACAGACGAGTCATTGCGCGCGTTCTTTGCTACTGCGGGAGAGGTCAAAGAGACGGAGGTCGTGATGGACCGCCAGATGGGCCGCTCCAAGGGATTCGGATTCGTCGAGATGATGACCGATGAGGACGCGCAGAAGGCAAAGGACATGCTGGATGGGAAGATGCTGGATTCGCGCCCGTTGCGGATCGACTTCGCCAAGCCCAAGGAGACTCGCGCGCGTGTTGGCGCCGGCATGGGCGCCGCCCCTTCGATGGGCGGAGATCGCCCTCGCAGGTTCAATCGTGGCAGCCGGGACGACTTCCGGGACTGAAACGGTCCTGCCCTGAGACGGAGACGCACAGGCCTTTCGGGCCTAATCAAGCGAATCGCCCCGCATTGGCGGGGCGATTCTTGTTGTCAAGCTCACGGCTAGAGAGTGAGTTCATTCCTCACGCAGCACGTATCCCACGCCTCTCACTGTGTGAATTAGACGGGATTCGCCGTTAGCTTCCGTTTTTTGGCGCAGGTAACGAATATACACTTCGAGAACGTTGCTCTCGCCTCCAAAATCGTAACCCCAGACCCGATCCAGGATTTGCTCTCGGGTGAGAACTTGGCGCGGGTTGCGCATCAGATACTCTAGAAGGTCGTATTCTTTGGCTGTCAGCTCAAAAGTCCGCTCGGCGCGCTTGGCAAGACGGGTGCCTGTGTCCAGAACCAGATCGGAATACCGCAGGATTTCAGGTTTGGAGCTGGGCGCGGCGCGCCGGAGCAGCGCGTGCACTCGCGCGAGCAACTCGGGAAAAGCAAAGGGTTTGACCAGATAGTCGTCGGCGCCTGCCTCCAGGCCCATGACGCGATCTGGCACCGAATCCTTGGCTGTCAGCATCAGGATGGGCGTGTTGCCGGCCGAGCGAAGCCGCCGGCAGACCTCGAGTCCGTCGAGTCCTGGCATCATCCAGTCGAGGATGACCAGATCAGGCGGGTTGTCGCGCGCAGCAGCCAGTCCCCCGGCGCCGTCTGCGGCGACAGTCACCTTGTAGTTCTCATAGGCCAGCCCTCGGCGCAGCAAGTCGCGTATTGCGGGATCGTCCTCGATCACCAGAATGTGTTCCATCGTAGACATGTCGATCTCCCTATACCGTGTGGGGTAGTGGGCCTTGGTTCGCCTACCTTCTGTCGCCCGCTCCATCCCAATATCTGCCCATTATCCGATATTACGACTCGGGGTCGCCAGCGCCAAACGCGATCTGCACAGCGCTGATGGGCTTAACGAATCTCAGCAGATAAGCAAGCCCGTTGCCTGTCCGGCCGGTGAGCTTGAAGCCGGCTTCCTCCAGCCACTTGCGCATCGTTGCCGGCCGGGCATACACGGGCGCGAACACATCTTCCCCGGCGACCAGCACGCCGCCGGGCTTGAGCACGCGCCGCGCCTCGGCAAGCGCTGCCTTGCGCCGGTTGACCTCTGGCAGCACGGAAATCATCATCACGCAGTCTACGCAGTTGGCCGGGAGCGGGATGCGATGAAGCGGCGCAAGAATCGTAACGACATTCGAGGCATGCTGGGATTCGACTCGGCGGGCGACAGTATTGATCATGTTGGCTTGCATGTCCAGCGCGTACACGCGGCCATTTGGACCGACTCGCGTGGCGGCCTCCAGCGCGTGCGCGCCGGTTCCGCAGCCGGCATCCAAAAGTTGTGCATTGCGATGGACACCGACGAAATCCACCGTGCGAACAGGATCGCGATATATCCGCCGGAATGGGTTGTCCAGCAGCAGGAACGATAGCTGTGGCGGCGTCGGCGCGTGGGCGGCCCGCAAAGCCAATCGCGTGCCGAAATGAGCGCCAATCATCGCTCCGAAGCCGAAAACGAATGACTGAGTGATTCGTCTGAGCATGGGCACATTCTAAACCTGGCTCTCGGATCTGGCAGCAAAACCGGGTCTGCTCTCGCGTGAACAGACCCGGCTGTTGGGGCGTCGTATGGCGCGGTCTGCTGATGGTTTAGCGCCGGCTCGACGAGATGGACTCGCACTCGATCTGATAGTCACGGGCGAGCAAGGTGTAGTTGAGCTTGTCGTCCTCGCACTGCGTATTGTCGGCGGCGATTTGGTATTCGACCGCGGCAGCGCAAAAATCGTTGATCTGGTTCTGCACCACCGCGGTCTTGACGGCGATCAGCGACTTTGTCTCGGCATCTGGCGCGAGTTTGGCGGCAGATATCAGATTGAACAGGGCAGCCTCGTAGTTCTCGCGCGCCAGGTGGATGTTGCCCATCATGAGGTATGCGTACGCGGCCAGCGATGGCGCCGAAGGGCTTCGTATCTTGCCGGCCCGATAGTCGTCCAGAAGCTCGCTGATGACGGCCTCGGCTTTATTCAACAGCGCTGCACTCTCTGCCTGATTGCTGGTGAACTCGCGTCGGATGATGTATGCCTGCGCCTGACCGTAGCGAACCTTATTGTCCAGGATCGTTGCCAAGGGCTTGACATCGGCCGACAGCGCGCTGGCGAAGAACGCTTCCGCCATATCCAGATAGCGATGGGCAGCTTGCGCGTCTGCGCCTGACTCGTAGAAGGCGCGCAGATTCATCACATTTCCGAGGCCGAGGAATGCCAGCGCCGCCTGCGGCTCGAAAGACAGGGCGGCTTGATAGTGGCCAGTGGCCTGTTCGAGAAGGTCGCTGTTCAGGCTGTTGCCGCAATTACCCATCGCAGCTCGAAGACTTGCATTGCCGGCAAACATATGGGCCACTGCCAGGGTCTGATTGTCCGGCGGCGGGTCCAGCAGGGTGATCTGGCCAAAGGCCGTGCTGGCCTCGAGGTAGCCGGCATAGGTGTGTCGAGCGAGATATGCAAGTCCCTGCACCAGCATGGCCAGGGATGTGGCCCGGTTGGCCAACTCGCGCCGGATCACGGTGCTGGCGACCGTATCGTTGGGCTGCAAGATGTCACTTGAGAATGCGCCGAGGTCATAGGTGCCCTGGTATTCCGGGGCGTCCCGCAGGTAGGTTGGCGCGATGTCAAACTGGGGAACCACTGTCAACTGCGAGTCATTGCAGAACAAGGTCGCGTGCAGAGCGATGTCCGCTCCCTGGCCCACGACGAGATGTTTGGCCTGCGCCGCATAGGCGGCGTCGGTGGTTTCGGCCTGGATACCGCTTTGACTGGGCGCCCACACTTTGACGCTCGATGCTGCGCCTCCGCCCGATTCGTTGCCTTCGAGCTGTTTCTGGATGGATGCTGTCAGCTCCACAGGCAATTCGTCGGCCAGCGCGCGGCAGGCGGGATCGTTTGGCGATGCTGCGCGGAAGGGCATCACCACCAGATCAAGAACGTACGGGCTGCCTGCGCTGAACCGCGGCGCGGCGGCAGAGGATCGATTGATGCTTGTGATGACCGCGATGGAGCCGGCGATCACGGCGATGGCAAAGACTACCAATACCGGGATGACCACTGCCGGCGCCTGCAAATAGATGTTTCTTGCGGCCACCAGGATGCTGTGGTTGGCCGAGTTTTTGACCACCAGGTTCACATCGCCGTCGCTGTCCCCTCCAGCCGGCACAAGCCGGCTCCCGGTCCACCCGTATTTCGGGAAGCTGGCCTCCAGCCGCCCCCACCAGCGTGACAGTCTGGTCTTCAGCTTCGACTTCTTGCGTCGTGTTCGATGCTGGGGCTTGCGTGAGTCTGCCATGTTAAACAACCTTAAATTAATGTAAAAAGACGAACGCGAATCCTTAAATGCGGATTCTAAGCGTTTTCTAATATTTACGCAAGTGGAATCTGCGTGATCTCGTGGCGGCAGAACAGACGTTCTGGCGCCACGGGCCAACCAGTGCGACGGCAGTGTTGGCAGGCTGGCTTACGGATTAAGCGCGGGAAAAACCAGAGTGGCGTAATAGAACGTGACGGCGCCGGTCCAGAGGAGCGAGTCGATCCGGTCAAAGATACCGCCATGACCCGGGATCAGTTGTCCTGAGTCTTTGACTCTGGCCTGGCGCTTGAACATGGATTCGGCCAGATCGCCAAAGGGACCCAGCAAGCCGATCAGCAAGCCGACCGCCAGCAAGTGCGTGACGCCCATTGGCGCAAGCAGGCCTGCCACGATGCCGGCGAGGATGGCAGACACGACGCCGCCGACGTAACCTTCCCAGGTCTTCTTCGGACTGAGGTGTGGCGCGAAGCGGTGCTGGCCGAATAGCTTGCCCGCAGCATATGCGCCGGTGTCTGCGGCCCATGTGAGCAGCACGGCCGACAGCAGCCACCAGCCGTCTGCCAGTTGGCGAAGGGCGGCCAAGTGTCCTCCCATCCAGCCCAGGTATGCGCCCCCCGCCACGGCAATCGCCCAGTCGGCAACAGGTTTGCCTTCCTGGTGTCGCATCTGCCACGACAAAGATATCAGGATGACGAGTGTCAAAAGCGGTGGGATCGGAAGGTTGGGCAGACTGACGGCCGCGAATGACAGCGCTGTGATCGTGATTGAGATGCCGAGCGAGGGATTGAATCCGCTCGCGCGCATCATCATCACCATCTCTCGCGTGGCGAGACATATGGCCGCCAGCACCAGGGCGAAAAACCACCACCCGCCCACAATGCCCAGTGTGATTGCCGGCGTGGCGAACAGGACGGCGCCGATGACGCGCATCCGCAATGAATCGGGAGCAGGCGAGGGTCCCACGTTCCGCAATGATGTGCCGATGCCGGCCGAACGCAACACCGCGCAGGGGCGTGACTATGACGACCCGATCCCGCCGAAGCGTCGCTCGCGGCGCGCGTAGTGGTCGATCGCTTTTTTGAGTTCGTTCTCGTCGAAATCGGGCCAGTAAGTGTCGGTGACGTAATACTCGGAGTAGGCGCTCTGCCAGATCAGGAAGTTGCTAGTGCGGTATTCGCCGCTGGTTCGTATGACCAGATCCGGATCCGGCAGACCGCATGTGTACAAGTAGCGTCCGATGGTCTGCTCGTCGATGTATTCTGGGTGTAGGCCTTCGGCCAGCATCGCCTTGACGGCATCGACAATTTCTGCGCGTCCGCCGTAGTTGAGCGCGACGTTCAGGATCAGGCGATCATTTCGCCTGGTGCGATCCATTGCAGCGCGGATCTTGTGCTGCAATGTGGCCGGGATGCGATCGAGCCGCCCGATGTGTCGGATCTGAACGCCGTTCTTGTCCAAGTCCGCCAGTTCGCGATCAATGACGGTTTCGAGCAATCGCATCAGGCCACTCACTTCATCCTGCGGCCGGTTCCAGTTTTCGGTTGAGAAAGCGTACAGGGTGAGGATTTTGATGTTGTTGCGGACGCACGCTTCCAGGATGCGGCGCAGGTTGTCGGTGCCTGCCCTGTGGCCGGCAACCCGAGGCAAATTCCGCTTGCGGGCCCAACGCCCGTTGCCGTCCATGATGATGGCTACGTGATGCGGCGTGCGGGCGCTGGTTGCTGCAACCGGCGCTGTCGGTGCTGTTGGCGCACGGTTTCGCGTTGCCAGGTTGTCAAGAGTCGCAAGTGGAATAGCCATATGGTCCTTACTGTCATCCTGTCACAGCCGCGCGCGACCTATTTTGGCCGCGCGCGGCTGTGGCGCTCATATTTCGAGGATCTCGCTTTCTTTACGTTT
>DAOUDB010000245.1:0-1975 GCA_034431495.1 Thermoflexales bacterium | reverse complement strand
TTGATTGACCATGCCATTGAATCCGCGTTCGGTATCGCGCCGGTATTCCATCGGCGAGGAATACCTTTGCTTTCGTGATCTACTGGTATTGGGTGTTGAGTTATTTGGCGACGCGCACCAGCGCCGGCCGGATGACCCTGTCGCCCAGTTTGTAGCCTTTCTGGATCTCTTCGATCACATGCCCGCTGTCGATTCCCTCGGCCTCGTCATGGCTGATCGCCTCATGAAGCGTTGGATCGAACGCTGCATTCGGCGTCACCTCAATCGGCTTGACGCCCTCCGACTCGAGCACAAGCTGCAACTTGCGGTGGATCAGCAGAACGCCATCGATCCAGGTCAGGCCCTGCAAGTTTTGTGGCAAGGTGCGGGCCGCGCGCTCGAAATCATCGAGCACCGGCAGAATCTTGCCGACGAAAGCGCCGATCGCAAATTGCCTGAGGGTGGCATTGTCCGCTTCCTGGCGCTTCTTGTAATTTGCAAATTCGGCCCGGGCGCGCTGCCAGCCGTCCAGATATTCTTTGACCTTGGCCTCGGTGTCGGCCAGTTGTTTCTTCAACGCCTCGATTTCGGCGTCTTTCTGGTCGGCGGGTGGAAGCTCGTTCAGCGACCCATCCGCGCCGGCAATGGTGTTGCCGGCCTGGGCTTCTGCCGCAACGCCGGCTGTGGCGCCGGCTTCATTGGTCAAGTCAGACTGCATTGATTCACAACCTCCATTTTGTAGTCAGTAAAGCAAGGCCATGAGACATCACGGCGGCTCAACGACTGTAAAGATCGCTCACCAGATCGCTCATCAGATCGGCCACGTAGCGCACGGCGCTGATCGCCCGGCCATAGGGCATACGCGTGGGACCAAGCACGCCAAGCGTGCCCGACGCAAATCCTTCAACGCCGTAACGCGCCAGCACGGCGCTGCATGCGCTCAACTCACGCCACCGACCCTCGCCACCGATGACCACCTGAACCGTGCCGACCCGCGCGCCCAGCGCGCTGTTGAGGAATTCCGGCTGCTCCAGCGCATTGACCAGCGCGCGCGCGCCCTCCTGGCTGACAAACTCGGGCTCCTGCAACACCTCGGTCAGCCCGTCGCGGTAAACCTCGCTTTGCGCCGGCGCATCGTCGCGCATCAGCTCAAGCATCAGGTCCACCACTTCTGATTCAAAATCGGTGAGGTCAACAGCGTGCGTCTCGATTGTCCGGGCGTCCGCGCCGGCATACAGCGTGTTCAGCCTGGTCGCAGCCTGATTCAGCGCCATCTGGTCCATCGGCTCACGCAGCATCAACATGCGCTGGCGCACCGTGCCACCCTGAAACACCAGCACCAACAGCACCAGATGAGCCTGGGTCGAGATGAGGGTGAGTTGCCGGACGCGCGGGGTCTCGATGCGCGGCGCAGTCACCAGCGCAGCCGAGCGGGTTGCGCGCGCCAGCACTGCCGACGCGAGTTGCATCCACTGCGACATCTCCAGCTTCGCCTGATGGAACTGGTGGCGAATGGTGTTCTGCTCGTCGTTCGGCAGCTCCACATCGCCCAGCAGGTGCTCGACGAAGTAGCGATAGCCCTGGTCGGTCGGCACCCGGCCGGCCGATGTGTGCGGATGGGTCAGGTAGCCCATCTCCTCTAGCGCAGCCATCTCATTGCGCACCGTGGCGCTGGACACGTTCAGCATCCCCTTGCCGATGAGCGACTTCGAACTCACCGGCTGGGCCGTGGCCACATAGCTGTGCACCACCATGCGCAGAATCGCCTGCTGACGGGGTGTAAGCTCCAGTTCTTGATTCATCATCGTTATGACCAGAAATTAGCAGTCGCACGGTGTGAGTGCCAACAATCAGGCAACGATGATACCATGCGCGGCCAAAAAGCGTCAAGATACTCCCGGCCGAGGGGTGTAGCGCAGAAATGTGGGCGACTTTTTCTGCGGCGAGGGCAAAATAGGGAGCATGAAGACATCTGCTGTATCCACCCCCGCGCAGC
>DAOUDB010000244.1:0-22648 GCA_034431495.1 Thermoflexales bacterium | reverse complement strand
AAGCTAGCAGACGAGGTCTCGCATGGCAGTCAATGCCGACAAAGTCGAGCGCTGGAAAGCGGATATAGCCCAGTCAGTGGATTTCTACAATGACTGGTTTCTGCGCTTTGCGCCCAAAGCGTGTCGCGACACGCGAGCAAAAACAACGCGACAAGTCAAGTCAGCCCTGGAGCGCACAGCCAACCTTACGGATATATCCCCTGTTGTGTTGGAGGCAGACCCTTCGGTGCTGCCGATGTTGCGGATGTCCACTGCGCCGCCGATTGCTCGAGACAGATTGATCGGGCTTACGCGCGTATCGCCGAACCTGGTGCGCAGCATGGAGGTCAACGGCGCCATTCCGCCCACGATGCAGCCCGGTCTGGTCCGAGCGCAGTTGCAAAAGATCGGAGCTCTGATCGAACGGCTGGCTGACCGTGACATCTTCGTCTGGCTTGGGCGAAAGCAGCAACCGACTTCCGAGGAGGTTTATCGGGCGGCAACGATCATCGCTGACCGGCTCTGCGGGGCGATGGCCGATCCGATCATTCGCAACGCGCAAGAGCAGCGCCAACTGGCGACGGCGCGCCGGTGGCTGGAGGAGAGAGGCTACAAGTTAGCGAAGCCTGATTCCGGGACCAGCTTGCGCAGCATGAGAGCAGGCACATTTGCCTTTCGCCTCAACGTGGCTGCAGTAATGGGTGACACGGCGCGAAAGGTCAATATTCCTGTCGATATCGTAATCAAGCCGGCGAGCAGCGCGCCAAATGACTTGCCATTGCTCGTTGAAGCCAAGTCAGCCGGCGATTTCACGAACACAAACAAACGCCGCAAGGAAGAAGCCGCGAAGGTCGTCCAGTTGAGGAAATCTCTCGGAGACGATGCGCGCTATGTGCTCTTCCTCTGCGGCTACTTTGACAGCGGTTATCTTGGATATGAGGCTGCCGAAGGCATAGACTGGGTTTGGGAGCATCGCATAGACGACTTTGCGCAATTCGGGCTGTGAGCGGCAGATGCATGGCGAATCAAGAACAAGAGCGGCTTCGATTGCAGAGCGAGCTGGATTCGGGCAAAACTTCGGCCCAACGAAACAGGCTCGGCCAGTTTTCCACGCCATCCAGACTTGCTGAAGATATCGTCCGGGCTGCTGTCGCATTGCTGCCGGCAGCAGAACCCCTGCGATTCCTTGATCCGGCGTTCGGCACCGGCTCGTTCTTTTCAGCCCTTCTGCGCGTTGCACCGAGAGATCGCATCACCAGCGCTGTGGGCTACGAGATCGATCCGGCCTATCGAGACGCTGTTCGCGCCTTGTGGAAGGGCGCCGCGCTTGACTTGCGCATCGAAGACTTCACGAGCGCAGCGCCGCCCCCACAGGCCCACGAACGGGCCAACCTGCTCGTTTGTAATCCGCCCTACGTGCGCCATCACCATTTGCCTGCGACGGAGAAAGCGCGTTTGGCCGATCTGGCGTTGAGGGTGGCCGGCGTCAGGTTAAGCGGCCTTTCCGGGTTGTACTGCTACTTTCTCGCGCTCGCTCATAACTGGATAGCAGACGGCGGAGTTGGCGCCTGGCTGATTCCCAGCGAGTTCATGGACGTAAACTATGGCAGGGAACTCAAGCGATATCTGCTCGAGCATTTTCGACTGGTCAGGATCCATCGATTCGATCCCGCTGACGCGCAGTTCGAGGATGCGGACGTATCCTCTGCCGTCGTGTTCATCGAGCGCAAGACACCTTCATCCAGCGACCCCGTCGAGCTGTCCTTTGGCGGCACATTGTCGCATCCCAGAGTCACAAGGCTTGTGAACCGGCATGAATTGCGCCCGACCGTCAAGTGGTCGGCGCTGGCTTCGAATCACAACGGCGGCGCCGAACGCCAGTACGGCGCGACACTGTCTGACCTGTTCGAGATCAGACGCGGCCTGGCAACCGGCGCCAATGATTTCTTCATCCTGACGCCAGAGGCTGCCAACAGGCTTCGCCTGCCCCCTGAGTTTCTCGCGCCTATTCTGCCAGGCCCACGTTATCTGTCTCAGGATGAGGTGCAAGCCGATCGCGATGGCTATCCGTTGCTGGAACGGTCTTTGCTACTGTTGAACTGCCATCTGTCCGAAGACGAAGCCAGGGCCAGCTATCCATCTCTGTGGGCCTATTTGCAACAAGGCGTCCGGCAAGGCATCCACGAAAGATACCTGTGCAGGACGCGAACTCCCTGGTACGTTCAGGAACGTCGCCCCGCCGCGCCGATTGTTTGCAGCTACATGGGTCGTCAGGGAACCAGCAATGGAGGACCTTTCCGGTTCATTCTGAATCACTCGAAGGCGACGGCATCGAATGTATATCTGATGCTGTATCCCAGGCCGACTCTCGCTGAGGCTGTCAGAAATTCACCAGATGTGTTGAAGCGCGTCTGGCAAACACTCCGCAGCATTCCCATCCAAACGCTCATCAATGAAGGGCGGGTATATGGCGGCGGTCTGCACAAAATCGAGCCAAACGAATTGGCTCATGCGCCAGCAGATTCGTTGCTGGAAAACATTCCCGGACTGACTGTGCGCAAACACCAACAGATGCTTCTGTTCGCCGAAAAGCGCCATAGCCTTGACTACGGCAGCGAGAAAGAGCGTGGGCAAGGGCCTATTGGGACAGAGCGACAAAAAGATGGCTGAATCCAGACGTATCCTCATCCTGACCGCCGACGCCGGCTTCGGGCACCGCAGCGCCGCCAATGCCATCGAGGCCGCGCTCAACGAACGGTATGGCGACACCTGTCAGGTGGCAGTGGTCAATGCCCTTGATGCCGAGAGCGTCCCGGCGTTTTTGCGCGACAGCCAGGCTGACTATGACCGGCTGGTCAAGGAGTCGCCCGACCTCTACAAACTGGGCTACGAAGCCAGCGACGCGCCCGTGCCGGCAGCCATCTTCGAGAATGCGCTGACCGTCATGCTCTTTCGGCCTTTGCGCGAGACGCTGGAGCAGCACAGGCCAGATGCCATCGTCACCACCTACCCACTCTACCAGGCGCCGCTGGCGGCGATCAATGCGCTCAGCAAGCGCCCCGTTCCGGTGCTCACCGTCGTCACCGATCTGGCAAGCGTGCACCGCATCTGGTTCAACAACAGCACAGAGCGTTGCCTGGTGCCCACCGAGATTGTTCAGTTGCTGGCCGTGGAGGCCGGCGTCGATCGGGAAAAAGTGGAAGTGACCGGCCTGCCGGTCAACCCCGCCATTGCCCGCGACAACCGCGAGCCGGCCGATGTGCGCCGCGCGCTGGGTTGGCAGCCCGACCTGACCACTGTGCTGGCGGTGGGCAGCAAGCGGGTCGGGCATCTGCCAGATGTGTTGCGCGCGCTGAATCACGCTGCGCTACCGATCCAGATCGCGGCGGTCGCCGGCGGCGACAACGACCTGTACCGGCATTTGCAGTCGGTCGAATGGCATGTGCCGGCGCATCTGCACAACTTTGTCCACAACATGCCCGATCTGATGCGCGCGTCTGATCTCATCATCTGCAAGGCCGGCGGCCTCATCGTCACCGAGTCGCTGGCGCGCGGACTGCCCATGGTGCTGGTCGATGTGTTGCCCGGCCAGGAGGAAGGCAACGCGCAATATGTGGTGGAGGGTGGCGCCGGCCGGCGAGTCGATTCGCCGGTAGATGCGCTGGAAACCGTGTTCGACTGGCTTGACAAAGGCGGCGCACTGTTGAGCGAGGTCACACGCAACGCCACAAAACTCGGCCGGCCCAACGCGGCATACACCGTGGCCGAACATGCCTGGGCCGCCGCGCAGCGCGGGGCGCGCGATCAAACCGAGCACTATGCGCAGGAACGCCCACGCCTCTCGGCGTTGCTCAAGCGGTTCAACCTCCCCTGGGAATAATGGCGTCACTGGCCTGGCCGGCGATTCCGCCGACAATGGGGGCTGGAGGCGTGACAACAATCCATGTTATTCCGGTCTGTTCGCATAACCGTGATGGTCGTGCCCGCCCTGATTCTGACCATGGCATGTTCAACCGCGACGCCAGATAGTGCGCCACAGGTCGGCCCGCACGGCTGGCTGCTGGCATGGCACGACGAGTTCGACGGGCCGGCCGGCTCGCCGCCCAATCCAACCCGGTGGGGTCACGACATCGGCGGCCACGGCTGGGGCAACAACGAATGGCAGTATTACACCGACAGCACGGCCAACGCCGCGCTGGATGGCGCGGGAGCGCTTGTCATCACCGCCACCACCGCGCCCACGGGAACGCTGCAATGCTGGTATGGTCCTTGCAAGCATACCTCGGCCCGGCTGCTCACCAAAGGCAAGTTTGAATTCACTTACGGGCGGGTCGAGGCGCGTATTCGCATTCCCGGCGGACAGGGCATCTGGCCGGCGTTCTGGATGCTGGGCAACGACATCGATGCGGTCTCGTGGCCGGCGTGCGGCGAGATCGACATCATGGAAAACATCGGACGCGAGCCGACCACCGTACATGGCACGATCCACGGCCCCGGCTACTCCGGCGCCAATGGCCTCGGCGGCGGGTTTACCCTCACCCAGCCATTCTCATCGACTTACCATGTCTTCGCGGTGGAGTGGGAGCCGGACGTCATCCGCTGGTATGTGGACAGCACCCTGTACCACACGCGCACCGTCGCCGATTTGCCCGCCGGCGCCGCCTGGGTGTTCGACCATCCGTTCTTCATCCTGTTGAATGTGGCCGTCGGTGGAAACTGGCCCGGCTATCCCGATGCCACGACCGCCTTCCCACAACACATGTGGATCGACTATGTGCGCGTGTATCAGCCGGCGCAAAAGCAAGTCTACTTGCCGACAACCTCAGCCAACCCGCCCTCCCGCAGGTTGTGATTGAGCGTTCGAAACATGCGGGAGGGTCAGCGTGACTTGAGAGGTGTATCCATGACGACACGAGCCAGAATTGCGACCGTCTGTCAGAACAACCGCGCCTATCCCACCGTCGAGCAGAACCGCGACCACGTGCTGGGGTTGCTCGATTTCGCCCTGACACAGAAGCCGGACCTGGTGTGCCTGCCAGAGACATTCACAACGCTGGGCGTGCCCGGCAACGCCGAAACGCTGGCCGAGACGCTGCCCGGCCCGACGACCGATCTGGTTGCCCGCCGCGCGCGGGAGCATCACGCCTGGATCATCTGCCCGCTCATCACCCGACGCAATGGCCGCTGTCTGAACTCGGCTGTGCTGATCGACCGCAACGGCGCGATTGCCGGCGTCTACGACAAGGCGCACCCGGTCACCAGCTCGCACGACTACACCGCATTCGAGGGCGGCATGATGCCGGGCGGCGAGCCGCCGGTGTTCGATCTGGACTTTGGCCGGATCGGGATGCAGATCTGCTTCGATGTCGGATTTCCGGAGACGTGGCAACGCCTGGCCGATCGCGGCGCGCGCATGGTGTTCTGGTCGTCGGCCTACAATGGCGGCTACTCGTTGCAGGTGTATGCCTGGCTGCACCACTACTACGTCGTCACATCGGTGCAGCCGGCCAAATCTCGCATCATCGACCCGTGCGGCGCAGTGCTGGCGCAAACCGATAGCTGGCGCAACGTGATCTGGCGCGACATCAATCTGGATTACGCCGTGTGCCATTACGACTGGAATCACAGCATTCCCGATCTCATTCAGGCCCGTTATCCCGGCCGGGTCGAGATTCGTTCGTACCCCGATGAAGCACACTTCGTGGTCGAGCCGATGGACGACACGCTCACCATTGCCCAGTTGCAACGCGAGTTTGGTTTTGAGCCGACAGCGCAGTATCACCAGCGGCATCGCGATGGCTATGCGCAGATACACGCGGGCATGACGCCGGCGCCGCAAAACGCTGCGCATGGCGATCGGCCCGAGTACGCAAAGTGGTAGTCAATCTGCGAAGTAGCGCGACCGAAGGTATGCGATGTATTCGGGAACGGCGTCAGGTTCGCCGGCCAGGTGAGCGAAAACCTGCTGATAGGTCAGCGCCCTGAAACCGAGTTCCTCGTCGACAGCATCGGCGAACGCCAGCATCTCGCTTTCAAAGCAGCGAGAGGCCTCGGCATCGACCCTATACCAGAGCAGCAACAAGCGCCCGTCAGGGTAACGACGGCGCAATCCCAACACATGCTTGAGCAACTGAGACGCATCCAGTCTGGTGAAATGGGTCTCGCCATGCCAGAGGCGCAGCGCCAGCGCCTGACAGGAGGGCAGGTTCAACGCTGCCCACAGGCCGTCACCTGGCAGGAAATAGGAGGGCGTGAAGCCGACTTGTGTTGAGCGGCGCTGATATGGTTCGGTGAACTTCGATTCGATCGCCCACGCTGTCATATCATCGCTTTCAACGAGCAAGTCCAATGTGGGGGGCGTGCCGCGCAGGCCGGTGGGCAACGGCGCCTCGAAGCGCAGCCGCGTCACAGGTTCAGCGATACGCAAAGCGCGGGCAACCGCCTGGCTATCGCGATGTCGCCAATAATCGAACACGTTACACACCAGCGCGGAGGACGAACAGAGGGCGCGCATCTTGGCCGGCTTGCTGCCGCCATCCGCCAGTTCGCCGCCTGCCGCGGACTGATACTCGGCCAGTGTTTCAGGCATCAGCGGCGCGAAGAGATTCGACTGGACGGTGGGGAGGTAACCGCGCGGATCAGCTTCCAACTGCCTGTGCAGCGCCCATTCCCACTGGCGCTGCGCAATGAGGTCGAAGGCGTCTGCCATGTTTGCATGCGATGTTCATTGTGCCACAATACGGCCAGAGGGTTAAGCAGATCGAATCATGCGACACCGACTTGACATTGACTACTCCCCCGACAGGATGGCGATGTGCCGCCGGCGCATGGAAGCGCGGCTGCGCTTTGAGTACGTCGATCGTGTGCCGGTCAGTTTCTGCGTCGTGCCCCGCTACTTCGCCCCGATCTTTGGGTTGCCATACCAGGATTTCTTCGCCAACGCCGAGACGCAGTTCCACTGGTTGTTGCAGTTCGCCAAATACCGCATCGAGAACATCCCCGACGACGCGGCATGTCACGCGCCGGTGGTGACGGTGTATCCCTACTTCGACAACGTGGTCAACGCCAGCGCGTTCGGCGCGGAGATCGCCTGGCCGAAGGGCGAGACGTTGCAGGCCATTCCCACCATTCACACCGTCGAGCAGATGGAGCGAATGGACATTCCCGCGCCAGACGCGGGGTTGTGGGGCCGGGTGCGCGCATGGTGGACAGAGATGCGCGAACTGGCGGAGCAGACGCAAGTGACATTCAACGGCCGGCCCGGCCGGGTGGAAGTCGCGCCGCTCTCCATCGGCGGCGAAGGGCCGCACATGGTGGCGGTGGACGTGGCCGGCCCCGACTTCTACTGGTGGATGCTGGAGTATCCCGAAGCGTGCCATCGCTTCCTCGACAAGATCACCACCGGCATGATTCTGGCCGAGACAGAGTGCCGGCGCATCGACCCGCGCCCGCGCGGCGGGTATGGCATTGCGGAGGACTCGTCGCAGATCATGTCGGCGCAGATGTTCCGCGAGTTCGTCGTGCCGTGCGACAACCAGCTGTACGAGGCGTTTGGGCGCGACCTGGCCGACGGGCGCGGCATGCACATGTGCGGCATCAGCACGCACCTGCATCGGGCGCTGATGGAGGACGAGCGCATCACCAGCTTCAACGTGTTCGGTTATCAGGTGCCACCGCGCGTGGCAGCCGCCAACTTGCGCGGGGCGCGGCTGTGGGGCAACGTCAACCCCATGTTGATGCTGAATGGGAGCAAGGCCGAAGTGAAGCAAGCCTGCCTGGACTGCCTGGCGGCGATGGCGCCGGGCGGCGGCTTCATGCTGGGCGACGGGGCGAACGTGTGCCCCAGCACGCCGCTGGAGAATCTGGTTGTGTTCACCGAAGCGGCGGAGGCGTATGGGATGCCGGCGCGCGAGCAGCCCTCCACCTCAACTGCCGGCTGAACGATGCAAGCCCCGGTCTCAGCGTCGAGTCAGCTTTCGAGAAAGGCGCGGTTGACTTCCCGATACCACGCAATATCCTGCCAGTTTCGCCAGTAGGGATGGCTGTAGTTCCACGGCGTGCTGCCCCAAAATCCATATTGGCCGGCCAGGGCGTTGCATTCGGCGCACCAGTCGCGCAGCCAATCCCACCGCAACTGCGGATGATCCATGTGCCACCACGGCCCCCAGGCCTCCGTCGTGGTCAGCGGCGCGCTTAATTCGGCGGCCCATGCGGCGGCTGTGGCCAGGCGCCGGCGCATTTCCCCCAGCAGCATCGGCCGGACAGACCCGAAGGTGTCATCGATGCGCCGCTGATAGTCCGCGTAATCGTGTTGGCCGCGATCCTTGACGAGTTCGTTGAAGCCGGTGCGATTGTCGAAACGGGGGCCATGGATCCAGCAGTGCAACTCAAGAACGTCGAACGCCTTCAGGTCGAGCAGGCGGCATTCGTTCCAGAAACCCGTCAGAGAGAAGGTAAACCGTTGCGCTGGATAGAGCCGCTGGAAGTGGGCAAGCGAACGGTTGAACAAGTTGCCCACAAAGTCCAACTGGTCGTCGTTCCAGGCCAGCCCGCGCTGCGGCGTCCGCCGGCCGGCAGCAGCCATGGCATCCCCGCCCTGGGTCGCGCCTGTTTGTTCGCGCCCAAGCTCGTTGACTTGCTGCTGCCAGGCGCTGAAGTACGGAAACTCCTGGTCCAGGTCAACGTACAACACGTGATCCAGCAGGTCGCGTGCCTGGAGAAAGGACAGCGTCTTTTCCCACACCTCAAGAAACGCTTCGGACTGCCTGTCCGGATACTCGCGGCAGCCAGATCCCCATGTGGAGAGAATGACGCCGATCTGTTTGCGGCGAGCAATTGCCATGAACTCGGCCAGTTCAGATGCAACCGCATGCGCGCGGTCCCGGTCGGACATGCCCCAGTTGGCGAGCGGATTGCCCGCAATCGTCACGACCTCATCGGGGCGCTTCAACTGCCCGATGACCCAGGGAAACGCCTCGATGCGCACGGTGTTGAAGTCTCTTTCCAAAAGCTCGTCGGTCACCCGGTCGAAATCGGCAAAGGACCCGCCCGGATAGTGCGCGTTGAGCCACGAAAAGTCCCACATGGCGATTGTGGCGCGCCGGGGCGTCAGATGTTCTCGGATGTCATAGTTCATGGATTTCATACCTGCCTTGGCGCTCATACCGCTTGCCGGGTCAAATCTGACTCCGGCGGCGGATGTAGCGGTCGATGACCACTGAGTTGAACCAGACTGTGGATGACACGGATTGTGCGGATTTGCCCTGATCCAATCCGCGCCAATCTGCTGGATATGAGTCATCTGCAGTCTATCCTGAGCTTCGTCTGTAAGCAACCTGAACAGTTACGATGATTTTGAGATCGATGGTCTGGTCACGTTGTAGTCCACGGCTTGAATCTCAAAACGTCCATAGGCGAACTCCCCCTCGGGCAGCGTCCAAATCGCCTCACACCTTGCCGGCAGTTTGCGCCCGTTGAAATCTTGCCAATCACGCGTGGGGGTTGACCAGCGGTGCTGTGCGTAGGTCTTGCCATCAGACGTCATAAAGCGGTCATCGGAAAAGAAGTTGACAAGGGCGCCGGAAGCATCAAAGGACACCACCGCGGTGATCGTGTTGCCGGCGTTCGTCCAGGTTGCGCGCACTGTCAAGGGATCCAGTTCCTCCCAGAGTATCTGCGGGTCAATCAAGGTCGCCGGGGCAAGGATGAACATATCATTGAGCAGCGTGACGGTTTCGCTCTTGTTCATCTCAGGGCCGCGGGCGTCCACCACCGTCAGCAAAGACGCAAGCCGCACGCGAAAGGTCGCCTCCGCGCCGACATAGCGGTGAAATGCGTCGAAGGGAATGCCAAACAGCGATGATTCCACCAGGAAGAGCCGGGCGGGCGGATTGGTGAAGCTTTGTTGGTACGCAGTCATGCGCATCCATTTGCCCCCCGTCCCGTTGCGCAACGCGCCACGGAAGCGGAGCCGGTAGTTTGCTACCTGCGGCTTGTCCATCACCCCGGTAAACTCCAGGTAGCGCTGGACGACGCGCGGCAGATGCGCGATGTCCGCTGCGGTGAGCAGTTCGGGCGGCTGTGTGCGTTCTGCAAGATTGACGGCGATTTCCTGGTTGTAGAGCGAACGGAAACTCCAGGGCGCGGCGGCAAGCGCGGCGAGCACGATAGGGACCAACAGGATGGCATTGGCGATTGTGCCGGCTTTGGCATCGTTCCAGGTCGTGAAGATCAGGATCTGCGACAGCACGACGCCCAGCGCGGCAGGCGCCCACCACCACCGCACTAACAGCAAGACCAGCCCCGCGCTCCCTACGAGCAAAAGCGCCGCGGCAAGCCAAAGGATGCCCATGGGCCGGGAGATCGCCGCTTGCAGTTGCGACGGTTGCGCCAGATCAAACGCTTTTGCGAAGCCCAGAAGATGGATGAGTCCGTGAATGACCAAGAGTGCCGCAAGTAGATATTTCATGTCTCTGTGCTCCAGATTGCCAAATAAGATGAGAGCGTTCTTATAACTTCCTCACACCAGCAAGACTTGCTGCACCGGCCGCCTCAACGAACGCGGCAGGGCATTAGCATAGCCGTAACGCATCAGCAACTGCGGCTGAGCGGCGTTCAGCCCCAGGGCGTCCTGGAACTGGGACCGCAATTCCGCCACTTCGATCGGCTGGTTCAGCAGCGCCGATTTGATATTCAAGGCGGTCATCTGCAATGTCAGCCGTTCATAGACCTGGCCGGCGCGCACCCAGGCGGCTTTGTCATCTGCATCGGTGGCGATCACGATCACCCCGGCCGCACTGCGCAACTTCGCGGCGTCGGCGTCGGCTTGCTGCTGCGGCTTCGTCCCCCCGACAAACATCTGCCCCAACCAGCGCGGCACAGCCGGGTTGCCCGAACAGCGCGAATAGAGGCCGTCCAGCGTTGCCATCGCTTCCTGCTTGTTGAAGCGCAGCCACGCCACCAGCTCATCCACGAAGGCGCGGTCGGCGTACTGACGCAGGTTGCCCACATTGACGTATTCCAACGCCGTTTCTATTTCTGCCGGCGCAGTGAGCAAGCGCAGTGAAACGCCGGGCTCGCGTGGCACAGATTGCATTGAATCCAGATTGGCGGCTGGCACAGGACGGCTGTCATACACGGAGCGCGTCGTCTGGCGCAGGGGAATGGCGTCGAACAGCGGGCCGGCCTGGGGCACATCAGCCGTCAGCCTGACGTGAATGCGTTCCTGCGCCTCCGGGTAGGCGACTTCAGCCGCATAGCCCGCCGCCCGCGCCGCCAGCAGCAGATTTTCCAGCGCGCAGCCCAGGCTGATCCACAGTTCGCGGTCGTGCGGGTCCACCACCGGCAGACGGCGGTTGTAGTCGGGGTGGATTTCGACGACATCCTGGCGAATGGCAAACTTCCAGGGTTGGGTGTTGTGTCCGTTGGCGGCCAGCGTGGCGTAGCGGATCATTTCCACAAGTTGTTGCGACATGGCATTCTCCCGTGCCAAAGGCTGTCTGGTCAGCGCAGCCTGCTCCTCGTCGTCGAGCCAGGGTGCGTACGTGTCGAGCAGATGTCCGCCAACCGCCGCCGCACCCGCCGCGGCGGCGAGCTTCAAGAGATTCCTGCGGCTTATCAGTGAGCCGAACTGCGTCTTGTCCATGCAATTGCCTCCTGGTGATGTTGCGTCAACTGTCCACACTTGCGCCAGCCGAAGCATGGTCTTGACCTAGCTCTCGAAACGACGTCAGAGTCAGCCCCAGGTCTAAAATGCGTGTGAGAATCCCGCTCAATGCCGCCTGGTCAGCAATCGACCCCCGCAGAATCGTTTCACCATCGGGACTATGCTCCACAGTGAAATCTTCGAACCAAACCAACGTGCCTGGCCCCAGATAACCTTTTAGCCGGATTTCGCACGCTGTGGCGTTGTCTTCTATCTTCATGGCTCGACTCTACAGGAGATGATCCAGTCTTCGGAACCTACCAACGTGGGATTAAGACAAAAGCGCCGCCTGACACCAAAGTGTTAGGCAGCGCTTTTTGTCCTATAGGTGAAAGATCAGACCAGTCTCAGCCTGCGGGCTTCGAGGATGGCTTGTGCACGCCGGCTGACGCCCAGCTTGCCGTAGAGGTTGTTGGCGTGGCGTTTGACAGTGTTGAGCGCCAGGAAGAGTTCATCGGCGATTTCCTGGTTTGACTTGCCCGCGCAGATCAGGCGCAGCACTTCGAGTTCCCGCTCGCTCAACGGTTCGATCAAGGGCTGCCCGCGGGTTGACTGGCTCGCCAGCGCCGTCCAGGTCTGCGCGATATCACGCTCCAAGAAACGATTGCGGATGACGGCGGCGATTTGCTCCGCCTGGCGCACATCTGCTTGCGCCTGGGTCGGTTTGCCCAGCGCCTGGTGCAAACGCGCCGCGATCAGATAGCCCTGCGCCAGGTAGTACGCGTGACCACTGCGGCGGGCGGTGTCGAGGCCCTGCTGCAACAGGCTTTCCGCTTCGTCCCATGACTGCCTGGCGCGCAGGACATCTGCCAGCGCCAGTTGGATCAAGCAAAAAGCCGGATAGTCGGCGTAGGCCGGCTGTTCCGCCAGCGCCAGCTCACGCCGGCAGATTGTCTCCGCCTCTTCGACACGCCCCTGCGCCAGGTTGAGCCTGGCCCACTCAAAGGTTGCATGCGCCAGGGAGAAGAAGTTGCCGCAGTTGCGCGCATGCACACTGACGCGGCTCAGGTATTCATCCGCCTGCTCGAAATCGTCGAGCGCCACATAGTTGTAGCCCATCTGCGAATAGCATGCCGTGTAGCCCATGTCGGCGACCGTCTGCCCCAACTTCAATTGCAGATCAGCAATCGTGGGCAAGAGTTGTTCGATTTCCGCAATCGCCGTTGCGACATCCCCGCGATGGCGCAGCACAATCGCGCGCAGCAGCACCACTTGCTGCGAGATGATGTTGTATTCGGGATGTGTCGCCGGCAACGCGGCGGCTGCCACCATGCGATCAAAGGCTTGCGTGATATCGTCGAGATAAGCCCCGATCCGTTCATAATCCCCGCGGATGAATAAAGTCCAGCAGTACGCCACACCCAGCGGCGGCGATTGGCGCAGCATGTCGCCGGGCAACGATTCGAGCCATTGCACGGCCGTCTGCAAGCGACCCTGGTGGTAGATCCGCCGCCAGTTATCGACAACAAGACGGACCACATAGGGGTAATCAGGGATGGCAAGGGCATGGCGCAGGGCATCTTCCGGATAATCATGCGCCTGAAACCATGCGGCGGCGCGGCGATGCAGCTCCGGCAGATCGTCGGCGCGCGTGCGTTTCAGATGGCTTTTCAGAAATTCGGCGAACAGATGATGATAGCGAAACCAGTAGTATTCGTCATCCAACGGGATGATAAAGACATTGCGGCGCTGCAGATCTGCCAGCGCCTGCGCACTGTCGGCGGCGGTGGTGACGGCGTCGCACAACGGCGCACACAGGCGCGGGAGGATGGAGGTTTCGATCAGGAAACGCTGGAGTGGTTCGGGCTGGCGCTGCAACACTTCATCCACCAGATACTCCAACACGAAGTGCTGGCTGCCTGTGAACTCTTGGATGAACGCCGGGATGTCGGTGCGCCCCTGCAGCGACAGCGCCGCAAGCTGCAATCCCGCGATCCAGCCCTCGGTGCGCTGTTCCAGGGCGGCGATCCACTCCGGGCGGAGCGCCAGCCCCATCGTCTGCGTGAAGAACGCGGCGGTCTCTTTTGCTGCGAAGCGCAGATCGCTGATGCGCAATTCCAGCAACTGGCCGCGCGCCCGCAATCGCGCCAGAGGCAGCGCCGGGTCGCTCCGGCTGGCGATGATCAGATGCAGGTTGGGCGGCTGGTGCTCGAGCAGCAAGGTCATCAACTGCTCGATGCCGGCGTGGTGGATGACGTGGTAATCGTCCAGCGTCAGGATGATGGGGCAGCCGGCGGCGGCAATCTCGTTGAGCAGCGTTGTCAGCGCCTCCTCCAGCGCGGGCGAGGCGCCGAGTTCCAGCAGCGACGCGGCCTCCCGGCCCACCGCCGGCAGCGCGCTTTGCAGCGCAGCAATGAGGTAGCGCAGAAAGCGCACCGCATTGTTATCGGCTTCGTCGAGGGACAGCCAGCCCGCTTTGAGATTTCCGATGGTCGCGTTTGGCTGTGCTGCATCGGCGAGCTGCGCACCAAAATCCAGGATCAGCGTGGTCTTGCCGAAGCCGGCGGGGGCCACCACAAGCGTGAGTTTGCGCGCAAACTCTTGTCCTGTCCACAGCCCGGCGAGAAACCGTTGCAGCAATTGCTGACGCGACACCAGGCCGGGGCGCAACGTCGGGCGATAGAATTTCGTCTGTAGCAATATTGGAGGCATCTGGCACTGCCACCCGGCTTCCCGCGCGGGCTGGCTGCATTACGACGCCGCGATTCTACCCCAGCTGACCGCAGCCACGCCTGAGCGAGCCAACCGGTGCGACAATATCCTTGGAGCCGTAATCATGAAATCCATCCCCCATCCCCCTTACCTAGGCGCAGCCTACTATCCCGAAGACTGGCCGCTCGAACAGATCGACGCAGACATCGAGTTGATGTTGCAGGCCGGCATGAACGTGATGCGCGTGGGCGAGTTCGCCTGGGCACGCATGGAGCCGGAAGAGGGCCGCTACGACTTCGACTGGCTGCAACTCGTTGTGGACAAACTGGCTCAGGCCGGCATCGCCACCATCCTCGGCACCCCCAGCGCGACCCCGCCCATCTGGCTAACCGAGCGCTATCCCGAAGTGCTGCAAGTGCATGACGCAGCCGATGGCGTGCGTGCCCAGCACGGCGGACGCCGGCACGTCTGCCCCAATAATCCCGTGTACCGTGACCATTGCGCGCGCATCGTCACCCGCATGGCCGCGCAGTTCGGCCACAACCCCAACGTGATCGGCTGGCAGATCGACAACGAGGTGTATCCGCACGGGCGCGGCTGCCGCTGCGCCGTCTGCGTGCGCAAGTTCCAGGACTGGCTGCGCATTCGTTACGGCACGATCGACGCGCTCAACCGGGCCTGGGGCCTGAACATCTTCAGCCTGGCCTATCAATCGTTTGCGCAGATTCCTTTCCCGCGCAGCGACACCTGGCACCACCCTTCGCTGCTCAGCGCATGGATGGCGTTCCAGTCCGACTCCTACGTCGAGTACATCATGGCGCAGGCGAACGTGCTGCGCCGGCTGACGCGCAACCAGCCCATCGGCACCGACATGATGCCGTTCGGCGCCGTCAGCCATTACGACATGACGCGCGGCCTCGACATCGTTCAGTTCAACCACTACAACACCATGGACAGCCTGTGGGAGGAGTTGTTCTGGTTCGACTACCTGCGCCCGCTCAAAGACCGGCCCTTCTGGAACACCGAAACATCCACCTGCTGGAACGGCTCGACGGCCGCCAACGGCTACCGCGAGCCGGGCTTCAATCGCGTCAACTCGTGGCTGCCGCTGGCGCTGGGCGGCGAGGCCAACCTGTACTGGCTGTGGCGCGCGCACTGGAGCGGCCACGAAGTCATGCACGGCTCGGTCGTGTCGAGTTGCGGCCGGCCGCTGCATATCTTCGGCGAGGCGCAGGAAGTGGCGCAAGGATTCCGCGCGGCGGCTGATTTTCTGAGCGACACCCGGCCCGCGCCGGGCGGGATGGCGCTGCACTTCTCCACCTTCGCCTGGTCATTGTTCGAGTTCCAGCCGATGGTCAACGGTTTCAAGTACCTGCGCCGGCTGCTCGACACCGCCTATCGCCCGTTGCTTCAATCGCACCTGCGCCCCGATGTGATCGACCCGGCGGCAGCGCTCGATCCCTACCGCGTCGTGTTCTCGCCGTACCTGCCGGCACTGGACGAAGGCGGCCTGCGCGAACGGCTGCGCGCGTGGATCGAGGCCGGCGGCACATGGGTGGCCGGCCCGTTCACCGACACGCGCACCCTCGACGCAACCAAATACACGCATGCCCCGTTTGGCAGCCTGGAGGATTGGGCCGGCGTGTATTGCCGCTACGAGTTGCCGGCCGATCCCCGCGAGTTCCCGTTGCGCTGGCAGGATGGCCGCGAAGCCAACGGCTCGGTGTGGTACAGCGGTTTCGAGTTGCGCGGCGCAGAGGCGCTGGCAACGTATACCGAAGGCCCGCTGCAAGGACTGGCTGCCGTCACGCGCAGGCGCATGGGCACAGGGCAGGTGATTGCATTGGGCAGCATGCCCCAGCCGGCCGACATGGCGCAACTGATGTTGACGTTGGCAAATGAGGCCGGCCTCGCCTCACAGATTCAAGCCACACCGAACGTGCTGGTCGCGCCACGGGCCGGCAGCGCCGGCGCAGGTATGGTAGTCGCCGAGTACGAGCATCGCGCCGGCATCCTGACGCTCGATCAACCCATGACCGACCTGCTCACCGGTCGGCGACGAGAAGGCGAAGTCGGCGTATCTCCTTACGGCGTGATGGTGCTAAAACTGTAGTTAAAATCTGCGGCAAATCGCGCATCAGACACACAACACGTCAGGAGGAGCAATGGCAAGGCAGGTAGGCCGACTGGATTGGTTCGGCGCATATGGCTTCATCTATCACCTGGATGGCAGGCTGGCTGCGCGCGCAGACCGCTCGGCCTTCGATGGCTCCGCAAGTGGCGCTGTGCTGCACGGGTCGATGGTCGCCTTTTCTGCGTCGCGCGTGTCGGGCCACACACACCCATTAGCCCACAACGTGAAGCTGCTCGCAGACGAAACCGACCCGGCGCTGTTGCGCGCCTGTTTCGAGAGCAAGGACAAGGACATCTGGCCGCTCGTCGCCACGCGCTATCTATCCAGCATGTCAGAGCAACAAGCGCTTGAAGTCATCCGGGCCAAGTTGACAGAGATCGATGATCCGCTGCTGTTGCTCTATCGCATCCCGCCGCGCGTGTTGCTATTGCCAGACGCGCGCGATGTGCGCGAACGGTTTCCCATCGAGGACCGGCTGACGCTGTACGAGTCGTTCCTGGATCTCGGCCCGTTCCGGGATGAGATCATGGAGTGCCTGTCGCATGCGCCATCGCGCCGGCACGACCGGCTGTGGCGCCGGCTGCTGGCCGACGAGCGCGACATGGAGCGCCTGCGCGCGCACTTCCTGAGCACCAATTCCTCCGAATGGCAGGCTGTCACGTCGCGCTACCTGGCTGCCCTGTCGCCACAGGAAGCGCTGGCCGCCATTCGGACGAAACTGGAGACGGTGCGCAAAGCTTCGATCCTGCTGCCACACGTGCCGGCGGCTGTGCTCGCCCTGCCCGATGCGCGCGACGTGCGCATCGGCATGCCGGCCGGCAAGCGCCTGAGACTCCTCAGCACTTTCGAGAACCTGGACGCGCATGTGGACGAAATCGCCGAGACGCTGGCTAAAGCTTCGGCCAACTCAGTAGCCGAGTTCTGGAAACAGGTCACCGACCGTGTGACGCCGGGCAGCGCGCTGTCTGCGCTGATGCCCACTGAGCTGCCGGATGAAATGCCAGAAGTGTCCGTGGTGGCTCAACCTGCGCCAATGCCCCAGCCGCGCCCGACCCCGGAACTGAGCTTCAAGCCGGATATGGCCGACGCCGCCCGGCGCTGGGCTGCCTTCTTCGCCGGCGAGACGATCGACCGGCCCATCGTGTGCGTGACCGCCCCGCGCGATGGCATGACCATCCCCCCCGCGCCCACCTACCGCGATCGCGTGTTTGGCGACATCGACGAGGTCGTGCAGCGCGCCCTGGCCGTGGCCGAGGCAACTTACTGGGGCGGTGATGCCATCCCCGCTTTCATGCCCTCCTTCGGGCCGGATGAGATCGCCGTGTTTTGCGGCACAGAGTTTGGCTGGAGCGACGATTCCGGCGACACCAACTGGTCCAAACCGTTTGTGAGAGATTGGGCCGAGACATTGCCACTGCGATTGCAGGCAGATCATCCACTGTGGCAACGCATGTTGACGCTGTGCCGGCGGGCCGCCGATCTTCTGGCCGGCAAGATGCTGGTGATGCCGCTCGATCTGCACACCAACATGGATTTGCTGGCCGCCGCGCGCGGGCCACAGCAGTTGTGCGTCGATCTGGTCGAACAGCCGGAGATGATCGACCGCGCCATGCAGGACGCGCGGGCTGTGTTCCCTGTAGTGTGGCGCAGCGTGGCTGAAGCAGCCCGCATGGACGAGTTTGGCTATACCCATCTGGGCTACGCGCCCGACGGCATGGCTTTCCTGCAATGCGACTTCAGTTGCATGATCAGCCCGGCCATGTTCAAGCGCTGGGTGTTGCCGGCGTTGGAAGAAGAAGCCGCCATCGTCAAACACAATGTCTATCACTGGGACGGGCCGGGCGCGTTGGTTCACACCGACGCCCTGCTGCAAAGTCGCGGACTGACGACGCTCTCATTTGTGCCGGGCGATGGCAACGGCAGCCATGTGCAATGGCTTGACCTGCTGAAGCGCGTGCAAGCTGCGGGCAAAGCCGTGCATGTGTGGGGCACGCCGGAAGAGATTAAGATTCTGCACCGCGAGCTGCGCCCCAACAAAACCATCTACGTCACAACAGCGCAGAATCAGGCCGAGGCCGATGCGCTGGTAGAGTGGTTCGTGAAGAACACCTGACGCGCGACGCTATGGCACCGGCGCCATAAGCAGGCTGGTCAGATCGACCCATTCCCCCGGCTGGGCAGTTGGAGCAGTGTCCTCCCAGACGGCCAACCGCCGGCCATCTTCGCGCCGGTAGATGCCCACGCGCAGCGTGTCGCCGGGCTGGTAGCCGGCCGGCACAGTGACAGCGTGCGCATCAACAATCACATCACCCCCGCGCCAGGCCGGCATGGGCAAATATCCTTCGGCCGGGCTGCTGTCGTGCTGCGCGATCAGTTGACCATCGCGCATCCAGTGCGCGAACACCGCCAGGTCTTCGGGCACAGGCTGGAGGACGCTCCAGCGCAAGGTGACGGTATAAACATTGTTCAGCGCGCCGCCTGGCGGCGACACCCGCGCGCTGCGCAACACAATCCCCTGCTCGAAGGTAGCCAGGCGCGCATCATCTGACGTTGGCGCGGCCTGCACGGCGATGAAGGCGCGGCGCGGGGCCGGGTCGAGGTCTCCTTGCGCCAGCGGGCCGACCTGGATGGAGAGCTCGGCATTGGCCGGCAACGCCTCGCGCAAGGCGGCCCAGTCGTGGTTGGGATCGACCAGCAACAACACGCCGGCGCCATTGGCCGGCGCAACCGGCAGGGCATCGGGCGCAACGCGGGTGACCAGGCCGGTCTCCACCACTGGCGATAGAAACTGCAACACCGGATTATTCGCCAGCAAGCGGTCTTCGATCCACACCGTCGCAGCCCCGTGCTCTTGGGCAAACGCATTGACTGCGCGAGCCAGTTGCACATTGTGGTCTTCCAGCCAGTAGGCAGTCATGGGATGACGCGCATAGACGTTGAAGTAATCATTGGCCGTGTTGACCCCGCTGAGAATCAGGGCCAGCATCGCCACCAACGCCGGCGGACCGACTGCGCGCCGCAACGAGCCGGCATAGAAGTTCAGCACACCGCGCCGCGACAGCCAGGCCAGCACCGCCTCTAGGCCAACCGCAGCCAGCAGGCAGATGGCCGGCAGCGCACCGATCGCGCGCAGATAGTGCGGCGTGTCCTCGGCCAGAATCGTCGGCGCCAGAAACACGATCAGCCAGAGCAACACAAAGCTTGCAGCGCGCGAGCCGGCAGGTGACAGCGCCAGAGTTGCGCCCGGCTTTGTCTGCGTTGCAGTCCCCGCCCGCACTGCCCGCCACAGGCACACAGCCACCCCGGCGAAGAAAGCTGCTGCCAACCAATCGGTATAGACCGGCCGCAGCGACAGGTTGTGCCGCCAGATGCGATCACCCTGATATGCAAACATGCCGGCTGCTTTGAGCAGATTGCCAAACAATGTGCCGACCAGGTCACCCTGGTTGATCTGTGGGCTGAGGATGGACACCTGGCCGGCGCGAGCAAAGTACAGGTCAGGATGGCGCAGCAACCACAGCGCGAGCGGCGCCAGCGTCAACGCTGCACCGGCCAGCAAACCCAGCCATGTGACGCGCGGCAGGCGCAGGCCGTTGCGCATCGAGGGCGCAAGCGCGACAAGCGCCACAAAGCTGATGAGCAGAACGGCAATCAGTTGACCGGAGGTGTAGGTGTAGAAGGTCAACCCGAAAGCAGCGCCAACCAGCAGCGCCAACCGGGGCCTGCCGGCGCGCGGATCGCGCAGCAAGGCAAACAACAACGCGCTGAACACGCACAGCCAGAAAGGCAGCAAAATGGCCCGGAAGGCCACTCGACTGATGGCAAGGTGCCAGAAAGTCACAGCCAGAATGGCAGCGCCGAGCACCCCGATACGATGCGAGAACAACGACCGCCCGGCAGCGTAGATGGCAATCAGCGTGGCAACGCCGATGAGGGCAGAGACGATGCGCAGCGCTTCGGGCGTGCGGCCCAGCAGGGCGATGGCCGGCGCGAGGAGATACATGAACATGCCCTCGCGCCCATTGTTTGCGGCGAAATAAAGCGCCAATTCGCCGCGTGTGACACTCAGGGCGTCGAGACCGTAAAATCCCTCATCGCGGTACAGACCGGGTGGCAGGTCACCGATATGGATGAGGCGCAGGACCGCGCCGGCGAGGACGACGAGTAACAGTGGCAACCAATCGCGCCAATGTGCCAGCCAGCGTCGAAGATGAGCAGACATGCGCGCGGGAGTGGGAGTGTTCAGGTGCCCTACGGGTCTCGAACCCGTAACCTCTTGAGCCACAGTCAAGCGCTCTGCCAATTGAGCTAAGGGCACCACGGCCGTCGGTGCGTCTATGACGACGCAAGCGCAACGTTTGCGGTGTGCGAGTTTACCACACTTCCTTTTCCATGATCAGGCCGTCTTCACCGTCGTGATAATAGCCGCGGCTGGTTGTTACCCAGCGATACCCGCACCGCGTGTATAGACTGATCGCGCGCGTGTTGCTGCGCCGCACCGTGAGTTTGACGCGGGGCACTTGCAGGTGTTGCTCTGCCGTCAACAGAAGCGCCCGGCCGATTCCCTGCCCCCAGAAGTCCGGCAAGACACCAATGGTGATGATCCAGGCATGGCCGGCGCGGGGCCGGCATTCAGCAGCAACAAAGCCGACCAGCGCGCCGCGTGCTACAGCCTTCAGCCGTAGCACAGCCGGGCTTAGCATCAGACCGAGCAGCGTTAGCACGTCGTAGGCGTCCTTGGAAAAGCACACCCGTTCCAGCCGGTATATGGCCGGCAAATCAAACAGGCACGCTGCGTCGACCTGGAACGGTTGATCCGCAACTGCGACGTTCATCGTCGGCGCGTTCTGCGCTGATCAGAGGGCAGAGCCAAAAGACCCGAAAAGCCTCTCGGCTCTGCTCGCGCACATATACTCAGGCTTTCTTCTCGCCGTCCTGGGCGCCGGCGCTCACGCTCAACGTTCCGCCTTTCAGCAGCGACGTGAACTCGAGCGGGAAAATGTACTTGGTCGATGGACTGGCGCCCAATGCCTTTAGCGCGTCGAAATACTGAAGGGTCATGGTGTTGGTGTCCACACCCTTGGCCGCTGCATAGATCTCCTCGAGCGCCGTGCGGAAACCTTCGGCGCGCAACGCCTGCGCCATCTTTTGACCTTCGGCTTCCAGAATCGACGATTGCTTCAGACCTTCCGCCTTCAGAATCGCAGCCTGCTTTTCGCCTTGAGCAATGGCAATGGCCGATTCTCGCTTGCCGTCGGCTTCGATGATCAACGCCCGGCGCGTGCGCTCGGCGCTCAACTGGCGGTTCATCGCCTCTTGCACGTCGCGCGGCGGAACAATCTCGCGGATCTCGACCGCCGTTACCTTGACGCCCCAGCGCTCGGTCACTTCATCCAGCTTCGTGCGCAGCAGTGTGTTGATGCGCTCGCGTTGCGCCAGCACATCATCGAGCGTGATATCGCCGATGACGGCGCGCAGCGTCGTCGTCGCAATACCCTGGGATGCCGCTGCAAAGTTGCCGACTTGCAGCACGCTGCGCTGCGGATCCACCACCTTCCAGTAGATCAGGAAGTCCACGCTGATCGGCGCGTTGTCTTTGGTGATTGCCGTTTGTTGCGGCACTTCCATGAACTGCTCGCGCAAGTCCACTTTCACTGCCGTGTCGATGAACGGCAGCAGGATCACCAGGCCGGGGCCTTTCTCGCCGATGCAGCGACCCAGGCGGAAGATCACCAGCCGCTCGTAGTCGCGCACGATGCGGATGATCGACCCGAAAACCCCCAGCACCACGAACAAGACCACCAGCGCCAGGAAACCAAGCACGATCAAACTGAAGAAGCCATTCATGTTTTGCACTCCTTATCGGCGGCGGATTGCGCCGCCGTTACGCCGGCGCAACACCCGACTGGGTGTTATGATCCCCGGCCTCCACTTGTCTGACTCTCAAGGTCAGCCCTTCGATACTTTCCACAACCACCGTTGCGCCGGCTGCAATCGGCTCGACCGAGGTCACCGACCACAACTCGCCGCCGATCTGGGCAGTGCCAATCATCCGATTGGCGACCGTGAGCGGCGTGCGGATCATCCCGATAGCGCCGACGATCGTCTGCGGATTGACTCGGGGCGGCTGGCGCATCGCCCGAATAACCCGGTTCACGGCAAAGCCGAAAAACGCCAAC
>DAOUDB010000243.1:0-17242 GCA_034431495.1 Thermoflexales bacterium | reverse complement strand
ATCCTGCTCATGGCCGGCTTCTATGTGGTCAGCGCCGGCCACTGGGAACGTCTGGTCGCCAGCCTGATCGGCTTCGTGCTGGCGCGCATCGCGCTGGTGCAATTCATGCGTCCAACCCGGCCAGAACACAGCCATGCGCGCGGCACCGCGCGCGACAGCGAACACGGAAGCGAACAATGAATATCAGTCCAGATAGTGTCGTGCTCTGGGAGTGGGGGCCGGTCAAACTCAACGCCACCATCCTGTTCACCTGGCTGGTGATGGCATTGCTGACCGTCACCTCGTGGCTCATCACCCGGCGACTCTCAACCGGCGCCACCATTTCGCGCGGGCAAACCATTCTCGAGACACTGGTCACGGTGGTGCAGGGGCAGATCCGCGATGCGGCCCAACAGGAGCCGGGGCGATATCTCACATTTATCGGCACCTTGTTCCTGTTCATTGCCACATCGAACCTGTTGTCGATCGTTCCCGGCTTTGTGCCGCCCACCGGCTCGCTATCGACCACCACCGCCCTGGCGTTGTGTGTGTTCGTCACCGTGCCGCTGTTCGGCATCCGCCAGCAGGGGCTGAAGGGATACCTGCGGCAATACCTGCAACCCTCCCCCATCATGCTGCCGTTCAACATCATCGGCGAGGTCTCGCGCACCCTAGCGCTGGCAGTGCGTTTGTTCGGCAACGTGATGAGCGGGACGATCATCGCCGGCGTCCTGTTGACCATCGTGCCCTTGTTCTTTCCGGTCATCATGCAAGTGCTGGGACTGGTCACCGGCATGATTCAGGCCTACATCTTCGCCATTCTGGCCATGGTCTATATCGCCTCGGCCACGCGCGCCCATCAGAGCACGACGGGGCAGACTGACGCGCGCGCCAAGTCCACACCCCACACCCCACCCGAAGATCAAAAGGAGCAGAATCACCCATGACTGAACTCGCCATTGTTGCGGCAGCATCCATCATCACCGCCGGCCTCACCATCGCGATTGGCTCGATCGGGCCGGCGCTGGGCGAAGGCCGCGCCGTTGCGCAGGCGCTCAGCGCCATCGCCCAGCAACCCGACGAATCGAACACCATCACCCGCACCCTGTTCGTCGGTCTGGCCATGGTCGAATCCACCGCGATCTACTGCTTTGTGGTGACCATGATCCTGATCTTCGTCAACCCGTTCTGGAATCTCTTCGTGGAACGGGCCGGAGGCTGATCCGTGCTCATCGACTGGTTCACCGTCGTCGCCCAGATCGTCAACTTCGCCATCCTGCTGTTGCTCCTGCGGCGATTCCTGTATCGCCCCATTCTGCGCGCCATGCAGGAGCGCGAACAGAAAATCGTGGCGCGCTTGCAGGAAGCCGAACGCATCCAGGCCGAAGCCGATCGCCTGGCCGAGGAATACCGCCGGAAGCATCAGGAGATCGACACGGCGCGCCAGCAGCTTTTGACTGCCGCGCGCGAAGAAGCAGAACGCACGCGCGCCGAACAACTCCGGCGCATCCGCGCAGAGACAGATGAGGTGCGCCGGCGCTGGCATCATGCCGTCCAAAACGAGAAGGCCGATTTCCTCGGCGACCTGAAGCGCCGCGCGGCCGCCCAGACGCACGCCGTCATGCGCAACGCGCTGGCAGACCTGGCCGGGGTCGATCTGGAACGGCACGTCGTGCGGCGCTTTGTCGAGCAGTTGCGCACCCTCGACGACAACATGCGCCGCGTCATGGCCGGCCAAGACAATGACGCGCAGGCCGACCCGGACCCGCAACCCATCATTGTGTGCAGCGCATTCGAGTTGTCCAACGACCTGCGCCAGGCCGTCGAACAGGGCATCCACGAACATATCGCCGACAATGCGGACATAGCCCGCCGCCGCGTGATTTTCACCGTCGAGCCGGAATTGCTGTGCGGCATCGAGCTGCGCACGCCCGGCTACAAGATCGCCTGGAGCCTGGAGAGCTACCTGGACGCGCTCGAAGAACACATGTCGGCAGTCTTCGACCGGCTTGTGGAGTCTCACCCCGCCGACGCAGCAGCGGGCAAACATGTGGGCAAGGATGTCGGCCATGCCTGAGCAAACAGGCGAGCTTGCCGCTGCGCTGCGCGATGTCTTTGGCGCTGTCGAGGCAGCCAGCGACACATTCGCGTTCGAGCTGACAGCGCGCGAGACCGGCGTCGTGACCTCCGTCGGTCACGGCATAGCGCGCGTGACGGGCTTGCCGGGCGCGCAGTCCGAGGAGTTGATTCGCTTCCGCGAGGGCGTAGCCGGCATGGCATTCAACCTGGACGAGCAGGAGATCGGCATCGTGCTGCTCGATGAGAGCCGCCGGTTGCGCGCCGGCAGCGAAGCGCAACGCACCCATCGTGTGCTCGACGTGCCGGTCGGCAACATGCTGATAGGCCGCATCATCGATCCAATCGGCCAGCCGCTGGACGAGCGCGGGCCCTTGCGCGAGGCAGCGCGCTGGCCCATCGAGCGGCCGGCCATGCGCATCATGGCGCGGGCCCCGGTGACTGTGCCACTCCAGACCGGCCTGAAAGTCGTGGACGCGCTCATCCCGGTCGGGCGCGGCCAGCGCGAGTTGATCCTGGGCGACCGCCAAACCGGCAAGACGGCCATCGCCATCGACACGATCATCAACCAGCGTGGCCAGGATGTCATCTGCATCTACTGCGCCATCGGACAGCGCAACTCGGCTGTGGCCAGCGTGATCGCCGACCTGCGCGAACACAACGCAATGGACTATTGCGTCGTGGTCGCCGCCACTGCCGAAAAGACGCCGGGCTTGCAATTCGTCGCCCCCTACGCAGCCACCTCCATTGGCGAGTACTTCATGGAGCAGGGCCGCGACGTGCTGGTGGTGTACGATGACCTGACCAACCATTCGCGGGCATACCGCGAGTTGTCGCTGCTATTACGCCGTCCGCCGGGCCGCGAAGCGTATCCTGGCGATATCTTCTACGTGCACTCGCGGCTACTCGAACGCGCCACGCGCCGCAGCGAGGCCTATGGCGGCGGGTCGCTCACCGCGCTGCCCATCGCCGAGACCGAAGCGCAGAACGTATCGGCCTACATTCCCACCAACCTCATCTCTATCACCGACGGGCAGATTTACCTGTCGCCCGAGTTGTTTCAGAAGGCCATTCTGCCGGCCGTCGATGTCGGCAAATCGGTATCGCGCGTGGGCGGCAAGACACAACTGGCCGCCTATCGCGCCGTGGTGGGCGACCTCGGCCTGTCCTATTCGCAGTTCGAGGAACTGGAGACGTTCGCTCGATTCGGCACGCGGCTCGATGAAGACACACGCCGAACACTCGAGCGCGGTCAGCGCGTGCGCGAGGTGCTCAAACAGCCACAATATGCGCCCATACCCGTGGCCGAGCAAATCGCCGTGCTGCTCTCGGTGACTTCGGGCCTGTTGGATACTGTGCCGCTGGAGCGCATCGGCGAAGCCGAAGCTGCCATTCGCGCCGCCGTTGTGGCTGATCTGCCCGATGTATGCCAAAGTATCGAGCGGGGAGACCGGCTGGAAGACGCCGGCAAAGAAGCCATCCTGCGCGTTGCCGGCGCGGCTGTGAAGGAATCTGTCGGAGCAACCTGAAATGCAGACACTTGATGTGCTCGAGCGCCGCATTCACAGCGCCGAGGATCTGCAATCCATCGTCAAGACGATGAAGGCCCTGGCTGCCGTGAGTATCCGGCATTGCGAGCGCGCCGTGGCGTCGCTCGCCGAGTACAACCGCGCAACAGTCCTGGGGTTGCAGGCAGTACTCGGCTCCCAGGCCGACGGAGAGGCCCCCGATACCTTTGGGCTGGCTCGCGCCGGTCGAACAGGCGCCATCATCTTTGGCAGCGATCAGGGCATGTGCGGCCAGTTCAACGAACAAATCGCCGGCTACAGCATGGCGCGGCTGAAGAGACTGACAGCCGCGCCGGACGAGATTGAGGTGCTCGCAGCCGGCGCGCGGGCCGCATCCTATCTGCTCGACGGCGGATTCCCGGACACGCGATCGATGTCGGCGCCCGGCACGGTGCAGACCATCACCCGCATGGTGCGCGAGGTCATCGTGGTGATCGACGATTGGCGCATGAACGCCGAGGTGACGCGCGTGTTCCTGTTCTACAACCGCCGCGCGTCGGGCGCCTTATACCAGCCGCACATGGAACGCCTGGTTCCGGTGAACGTGCGGCGCGTCAGCCGGAAGGCCAGCCGGCCAGATGAGACCGCCTGGCCGGCCCGCAGCGTTCCCTTGTTCACCATGGAGCGTGACCGGCTGCTGTCTGCGTTGATCCGGCAACACTTGTTCGTGTCGTTGTTCCGCGCCTTTGCAGAATCCATGGCCAGCGAAAATGCCAGCCGGCTCGCCGCCATGCAAGCGGCAGAAAGCAATATCCGCGACCGCCTGGCCGAATTGAATGCGCAGTACCACACCCGGCGCCAATCACTGATCACCAGCGAAATTCTGGACATCATTTCCGGCTTCGAGGCGCTGACCCAGAAGCCCTCCACGCCTGCGCCGGCACAATAGCCATGCGCATCAGCATCTGGCAGTTGCGCTCTGCCACTTGTGTGGCATCTACCGGCTCGACGATCATGGCCGGCATGAACTTCAGTCGGCGCTGAACTTGTGCTCGACATCGATCGCATCACGCAGACGCTGGCGCCCTCCCAATCCGGCGCCGTGTTCGCCAATCGCGTCTATCCCTACGCGCCATCCCAGCCGAGTTCGAGATCGCGAACTGAGGTTTAACTATGCGTTCGTCCTTTCGGCGCGCAGCCAGGCCCGCCTCACTCCCTGAACACCGTATCCTGTGTCATATGACATTCGTCAGTTGCGCGACTCATGACATGGCCTATAATCACATTCAATCTAATGAATGTTATTTGACGGAGATGTCGTTAAACGGCTGAGCAGTGCGACTTGACCCACGAGCTGCAGCCGGCTCAGGCGAGCGTCAGCAGCGCAATGGCCGAGGCATATGCACCACCGTCCGGGATAACCAGGTAAGCCATGTCACTCGAATATGCCGTCACCGCCGCCCAAGCGGCTCGCACTGTCGGAGCAGCGCATAGCCGGTCAGCCGAAGTGCTGTTCGACATCGCCGCGCCTGCTGGACAAAACCAGCATCTGATGAATCCAGCGGAGTTGTTGCTATCCGCGTTTGCAGCGTGTGCGTTGAAAAACGTGGAGCGCTACGCGGAGATTCTGAGTTTTGCCTACCAACGCGCGGAGATCATCGTGCGCGGAGTGCGGCAGGATGCGCCCCCACGCATCACAGCCATCACCTACACACTTACCCTGTGGACCGATGAGCCGGCACACCGTGTGCAGCTTCTTCAGCGGAATCTGGAAAAGTACGGCACGGTGTACAACACGCTGGCTGCATCAGCCGCCGTGAGTGGTGACATACAGGTCGTGGCGCCGGCGGCATAGCCAACCATCTGTGACATCAACGAGCGTCTTTGCCGCACAAAATATATTCCAAAAACTGAATACAAATAAAGGCATGTAGCAATGAAAGAAACCTCTCCATCTTCACGTCAATCTGTTATCGAGATTTGGTCGCACCGCTCAGACTGGATGCTTTTCGCGCGAGTGGGCCTTGCGGCAATCGGCTGGCTGCTCGCTTACAGCGTTATCGAACCGCTGTCCAACTGGTTCACCTATGACTTGCTGCGCCTTGAGCGCGGCTCGCATCTGGGCGAGTCGGTGGCTTTCTTTCTCTACGATGTGCCCAAAATCCTCCTTCTGTTGAGCGGCATGATCTTTGTGATCTCTATCGTGCGCACATTCTTCAGCCCGGAGCGCACGCGCGCCCTGCTGGATGGCAAACGGCAAGGCCTCGGCAATGTGCTAGCGGCGATGCTCGGCATCGTCACACCGTTCTGCTCGTGCTCGGCGGTGCCGCTGTTCATTGGCTTCGTGGAGAGCGGCATTCCGCTCGGCGTCACCTTCTCTTTCCTCATCGCCGCGCCCACCATTAACGAGGTCGCCGTGATTCTGCTGTATGGCTTGTTCGGCTGGCAGATCGCAGCCCTGTATATCGCTTCCGGTTTGGTCATCGCCATCATCGCCGGCATCATCATCGGGCGACTTAAGCTAGAGCGCTACGTGGAAGATTTCGTATGGCAATTGAAGGCCGGCGCCGGCGGAGTGCAGGAGCGCGTGACATGGGAAGATCGTATCTATCGCGCCTGGGACAGTGTGAAAGAGATCGTTGGCAAGGTGTGGATCTACGTCGTTGTCGGTATCGCCGTTGGCGCTGGTATTCACGGCTTTGTCCCTGAAAGCGCGCTGGCCAGCATCATGGGCAGCCAGGCATGGTGGTCAGTCCCGGCGGCGGTCATTTTCGGCATTCCGTTGTACTCGAACGCGGCCGGCGTGGTGCCGATCATTGGCGCGCTGATCGAAAAGGGCGCCAGTCTGGGCACGGCGCTGGCCTTCATGATGTCCGTTGTGGGCTTAAGCCTGCCTGAGATGATCATTCTGCGTCGCGTGCTGAAGCCGCAACTTATCGCCGTGTTCATCAGTGTGATCGCGGTTGCGATCATCCTCACAGGCTATATGTTCAACCTGGTGCTGCCGTAGACATGTTCAACGCCAGAGACAGGCTCCTCGTCATTATCGTAGTCAGTGTGGCGCTTGCAGGATGCGGCCGTTACGCCATCGAGCGGCAATCGTTGACGCCGACGTCGACATCAAGCCCCGCCTGGACGCCGGTTGTGATACCCAGTCCGGTCATCCCCAAAGGCGGCGTGGAGCCAGGCGCCTGCTCATCCTGCCAGCTCGCCGATCAGATCCAAAAGGGTGTGGTCGTCAGGATGGTGTATTTCCACGCCGAAGACGATCCTGTATGCCAGGCTGTGACCCGGGACGTCATCGAACCGCTTCGCCGTAGCTATGGCCAGCTGGTCGACGTGAAGAGCATCGAAGTGAACAGCGAAGCCGGCCGCTTGTGGCTGACGCGCGTCGCAGAGCATTTCCGAATCACTGCGCAGCAACGCGCCCTGCCCATGCTGGTGATTGGCGAGCAGGCGTTGATCGGCGAACGAATGATTCGCGAACGTCTGACCGGAATCGTCGAGGTCGGCCTGAACCGAGACGGGATCGACTGGCCGGCCATACCAGGCATCGCAGCCTGGAGCACATCAAACTAAGGAGCAATGAACTGAACATGGTTTTGGATGCCTGGGTGTATGTGATTGCGGCCGTACTGGTGCTGGTGTTCTCCGGCCTGCTGGCGATGGCCGGGCTGGGCGCGGCGTTCCTGTTCGTGCCGCTGTTCTATTACCTCGGCGTGCCGCTGGCCGATGCCGCGCCGACGGCGCTGTTGCTCAATGTTGTCAGCCTGGCGCTTGCAGCGGCAAACTACTGGCGCGGCAAGCTCATCAACTGGCGCGTAGGGCTGCCGGTGTTGATCACGGCAGTGGCGCTGTCACCGCTGGGCGCGCGGCTCACCGCTTCGGTAAACAAGACGGTTCTACTGGCGATGTTTGCGGCCTTCCTGTTGTTCGCCGGCTTCATGATGCTGTTCTACAAACCGAAGACCCGCGAACAATCGTTGAGTCGCGCGGCGGAAGTCGGCGCGGGTGTGGGCGTCGGCAGTGTGGCCGGATTCCTGGGTGGGCTGTTAGGCGTGGGCGGCGGCAACTTCATCGTGCCGGTGCTCAATTGGATCGGACTCGACGCCAAAACTGCCGCCGGGACAACCGCCATAGTGGTGGTCTTTTCGTCACTATCGGGCTTCTTGGCCCATGCGACGTTCAGCAGCCTCGACCCACTGTTCATCGGGATCATGGCGGTCATGGCGGCCGCCGGTTCCATTATCGGCTCGCAGTTGATGAAGACCAGACTGTCGAGCGCGCAACTCAAGAAGATCATCGGCGTTTTGCTGTGGCTAATCGCCGGCAAAATGATCCTCGATCTATTCAAGTAAAGCCACAACCTGTTGAAAAGGAGCAAATCAATGGACGACAAAGACATTCTGCTGGAGACGCTACGATTCCACGGTCATCGCTGTTGGGCCAGCGTCGCGGGTGTGCGGGTTGGTCTGGCGGCGTTGCGGGCACTGGGCGTGCCGCGCTCCCGCGGCACCCAACTCCATGCCATTCTGGAGACCGGCGAGGAGCATGGCGGCATGTGTTTCGGCGACGGCGTGCAATACACCACCGGCTGCACCCTCGGCAAGGGCAACATTCGCAAGCAACCGCTGGGCAAACTGGCGGTGACGCTGATCGACAAGGCCACTGACCGCGCCGTGCGCGTTTCTTACAAGCCGACGCTGCAAAAGCAGATCGCTGAATCCGCCTTCATGCAGCAGCGCGCTGCGGGAATCTCACCCGACGAGATCCCCGAAGCCGACCAGATGGAGCTGGTGAACCTGGTGTGGAACGCGCCCGAATCCGACGTGCTAACCATTGGCGACGTTCATGCCTACCCTCAGGACTGGCTGCCCGAAGTGATGGGGTTCACGGCATGCGAATCGTGTGGTGAGCTGACGGCGCACGCCTATATCAGGCTGGTGGGGGATCGCAAGATGTGCATCCCCTGCTCCGGCTACGACCGCTGAATCGATTCCAGAAGGAAATACTCATGAGCACTCAAACGGCAAACACCTGGCATGACATCCCACGCGACCAAATCGAGTGGCACCCCACCATCGTGGCAGACCGCTGTGCGGGATGCGGCTTGTGTGTCACATCTTGCGGGCGCGGGGTGTATGCCTTCGATTATGAAGCCAACAGGCCTGTTGTCGTCAAGCCTCTGATGTGCATGGTGGGATGCACCACCTGCGCCACCCTCTGCACTCAGGATGCAATTGAGTTCCCATCGCAGGGCTACATCCGTCAGATCATCAAGAAGAACAAAGTCGTCACTCAGTCCAAGAAACTGCTGAGTCAGAATCGTGAAAAGTTCGACGTCACGTTGCTCAAGCCATCTGCAGGATAGATCACAATAAGGAGATTCGATACCCGATGAACACCGATAACGAACTGTACAAATCCGCGTTGCTATTGCACGGCCACAAGTGCCCGGCCATGCCCATGGGCTTGCGGGCCGGCGCGGCAGCGTTGGAGGCGCTGTGCGTCCCGCGCGCAATGGACGGACAACTCGTTGCCATGGTCGAAATCGACAGCGACCATTGCGCCACGTGCTATGCAGACGGCGTCCAAATGGCCACCGGCTGCACCTTCGGCAAAGGCAACATCCAGAAGTTGGGCTATGGCAAGTTCGCACTCACGGTTGTGGATCGCAAAACAGGCCGCTCCGTGCGCGTCGTCACCCGACCGGAGACAATCAAGCGCAACCAGGAATCCGAGTTTATTCAGCATCGCAAGAAGGGCGTGCCGGCATCCCAGATCGACGCAGCCCTCGTGGATCCGCTGGTCGACTTCATCATGGATGCTCCGACCAACGATCTGTTTATCGTCGAGCCGGTCAAGGAGACCCGACCTGGTCCAGGTCGTCCGCATGACTTCAACACCATCATTTGTTCCGAGTGCGGCGAGGTGGCGGTTGAGCGCTACGCACGGTTGAAGAACGGCAAGGTCGTGTGCATGCCTTGCGCCGAGAAGGCATAACGCAACTGAACGGAGAGAAAGCGCGTGGGCTGACCAGTACCTGCGTGGCCGCGCGGGATGCAGCCGTCAGTCGGGTCTATACCGCCATGGAAGGCAACGCCCCAGGGGCGCGCGGGCACATGGATTAGCTGGACGATCAGAGCCTGACTTCCAACGCCGATGTCATGACAATGCGGCGAGAGGCAAGCGGAGACAAGATTAATGATGACGTTAAACCAACTTGAAGAGATCCGGACTATGGCCGGCCGGGCGAAAGAGATCCTCGGCCTCGAGGCCGACCTGGTTGGCGTGCGACTGTTAGATGGAAATGCCGAGTATCCACCCGATGCGAAGCGGCTCGAACAGCATCGTTACTGTCAGGCGATCATGAAGGCCCGGCGGGGTGAGCACGTGACGCTCGACGCTGAGGGCATCGCCTGTCCCGCGGCCGCGGCGGCCTTTGGCTTCCGGCCGTTACCCGAAGGTCTGCGCAACGGCAAGGGGCTGGTCGGCTTCGGCATCGTGGCCGAGGAAGCCGTGGGGCGCCGCATGTTTGAGGCCATGCCGGCACTCCAGCCGGGTAGCGTCAAGTGCCTGCATGTGTTCCCGTTAAGCCAGGCAACACACGCGCCTGATGTGATCGTGGTCGAAGACGAAGTCGAGAAGTTGATGTGGTTCAATCTTGCTTATCTCAATGCCACCGGGGGTGAGCGCGTGCGCAGCAGCACGGCAGTTTTGCAGGCCACCTGTGTCGACTCGACCATCATCCCACTCACCGAGAACCGGTTGAATTTCGGCTATGGCTGTTATGGCTGTCGGGATGCGACCGATCTGGCACAAGCGGAAACGGCTATCGGTTTCCCAGCGGCAATGCTGCCGTCGATCGTCAGGTATCTGGAATACCTGGGGCAAAAAGCCATTCCAGCGTCGCGCTCCAAGAGGGCGTTGGCGGCTCTAGCCAGGCGATCCGAATAAAACCAACATGCCTGTGTCTTGACGACACATCGCACTCATCGACAGCGCAAGTCTGATTCACTACTCCATATCTCGATCATTGAGGAGAGACCATCATGAAACCCGTTCTGGATACGCGGCGCTGTCCCGTGCAGCCGCAAATGTGCAAGGCCATTCCGGCGTGCCCCACCGGCGCGATCACTTACATTGAAGACGAGGAAGAGCCGCTCGGCGGGCGGATTGAGTTTGACCAGACCAGGTGTGATGGTTGTGGCAAGTGCGCCGAAGAATGCTGCGGCAAGGCCATCGAGATGAAATGATGAAGGAAGGTGACCACGCTGCCGGAGCAGCCCCGCCCAACCTTGCGCGGGCCGGACGATGCTCGGAGCCCGACCCTATCTCGCAGGACGCCGATCCACCAAAAAGGTCTTGAAACGCTCAATGAGCCTGTCGCGCACCTGGCGGAATACTATCAGTTTGACTTCGCCGCCCTCGGCCGCGGCCAGGTCGGGAAAGGGCCAGTGGATGCGCTCAGCATTTCGCCGCTCCCATCCGGTAGAATGCAGATCACGTAGAGTAGCGGCGGGACAGGCACGTTGGACGCGAATTTGTGCCTGCCATTACCGAAGGCGAACGGCCTGCACATGCCAACCCAGGGTGCGCTGATGCACGAGTTCTCACAACAGCGCACACATTGCAGAGAGCAGCCGAACGCCTCTATCCACATAGCCGGTCGGAGGCAAATATGCTGAGTGTACGTGACGCCGGTGGAGTTGTGGCGTCCTCTGGTGAAGAACAAGTATTCGCCGATCGAGGCTACCAGTATGCCCTGTCCGGCTCGATCGGCGAGCAGCACTTCACCAACGATCACCTCATCAACATCCATTCGGACACTTGCACGAATGGCACCATCGTCACCGGGCGTTTTGAGGCATGCGGCCTTGAACTCACCCGACGCATGCGTGTGGTCCAGGGGATACTGGAAGAGACGATCAGCCTCCACAACCCAAACGCCCAGCCGGTCGAACTCAACAACATCGCGCTTGGATTCCTGACGGCTTTGTCGTCGCGACTCGACTGGCGGCTGGTCGCCATCCCCTTCCGCGTTCAGCTCGACGGCAGCGTGCACGACTACACCGGCCAGGCCCTCATAGACGGCGCGTTTCACAATGCCGTCTATTCTGACAAGACCCGCCCCGAACCACCGCTCACCGAAGATGGCATCCTGCGCTCCGAAGCCTGGGCGTGGGGCGCCGGCGACGAAGGGCTGGTCGTCATCAAGTACAACAACACCGACATCGAGCTATCGGTGGCCGCGCCAATACAGCAGAATGGGGAATGGCAATTGCGCTTCGGCGGGGCCGGCTTCGCGTTGTACGGCGAGCCATCTGCCGCGCGCATCCTTGCGCCGGGCGCTGAGCACACGTTCGGCGTCACGGCCTATATCCCCTACCAGGGCGGCATCACTGGCGCTTATCAGACCTACCGCGATTACATCGACGCGCGCGGCCACGGCTTCCCTGCCGACTACAACCCACCCGTCAACTGGAACGAGCTGTACGACGTGGGCTGGTATCACTCTGACCCCGACCGGCTCAGGCAGTTCTACACCCGCGAGGCGTTGCTGAAGGAAGCGGAAAAGGCGCGCGCTGTGGGCTGCGACCTGCTCTACCTCGATCCAGGTTGGGAAGTGATCGAGGGAACTACACTCTGGGACGAGGCGCGGCTGGGGCCGGTGGATGACTTCATCCGAATCCTGAAAGAGCAGTACGGCCTCGATCTGGCCTATCGCACCATCCTGCGCACCTACCGCGATTACTGGCCACACCACTACATGGTCAAGCATCCCGACAGCGAGGTGGGGCCAATCGAGTACTACTCGGTCGTCGGCCCTGACGGGTGGGAGCCCTGCCTGGCCAACCGCGAGTTCTGGCAAGAGAAGCTGCGCCGCATCCTGGCTATCTCCCGGCATGGCGTGCGCTTCATGATGTTCGACGAGATGGATTGGCGCGGTCCATGCCACGACCCTTCTCATGGGCACAGCGTGCCCGGCACACCCATCGAACATGTGCGGGCTGTTTACTCATTGGCCCGCGAGGTGCGCCGACAATGCCCCGGCTTGACAGCCGAAGTGCACGACCCCATCTGGCCGTGGGCGATCAGCGTGTACGTGCCCACCTATTTCGGACAGGGATTCGGCGAACAGGGCAGCTATGATGAGAACTGGGGCTTCGAATACATGTGGGACTGCCTGAACGACCTGCGTTCGGGCCGGGCGCTGGCGCTGTACTATTACGCGCTTGGCTGCAACGTGCCGCTGTATTTGCACATCACCATGGCCGCGGACAACGACGCCTGCGTGTTTTTCTGGTGGACGGCTTCCACCGTCCGGCACCTGGGCATCGGCGGCAAGACCAGCAATAAGACGATCGAGCCAGGAAGTGGATTGCCGCCCTACGACCCCGAGACGCGCTTCGCGGCCTACCAATCAGCCATGCAGACGTACAACCGGCTCAAGCCGTTTTTCGTGCGCGGCCGGTTTCACGGCATCTCCGAGCATGTTCACCTGCACACACTGCCCGGCGTAGCCGGCGGCGTGATCAACGTATTTAACCTGACCGACGCCGAGCAAAACATCACGTTTCGCGCGCCGTTGAGCCGGCTTGGCACTGCCCAGCCTCTGCCGGTCGCCGGCGCACAGGCCGCCTGGGACGACGAAGCGGTGACCCTGAGCCTCACGGTGCCGGCCATGAGTCCGGCGCTGATCGAGATCGGCGAGATGTGAACGATGCCGGCCCTCCGCCTGACCCTGCTCGGCGCCTGTCAGGCGGCATGGCATGGCGAGCCGCTGTCGTTGCCACGCCGCCAGATGCGCGCGTTGCTCTACCGCCTGGCGGCGCAGATCGAGCCGGTGTCGCGCGGGCATCTGGCTTTCCTGTTCTGGCCCGACGAACCGGACGCTGCCGCCCGGCGCCATCTCACACGCCTCATCTCCAGTCTGCGCGCCGCCCTGCCCAGCGCAGAGGCGCTGATCGTTGAGGGTGATGCGGTCTCGCTGAACCCGGCCTGGGCCGAGAGCGACAGCTACGCATTCATTCAGGGCTGCGCCGCCTTCGAGGCCGGGGACAGCGACCTCATCGCAGCGACCCGCACGCTGTCACTCTATCGCGGCCCTTTCATGGCCGGCTTCGCTCTGCCGAACGCGGCGGAATACGACGCCTGGCAATCGCAGACCGCGCATGAACTGGCTGCGCGGTATCTGCGCGTGTTGGAGAAACTGGTTCAGCGCCACACCGAAGCCGGCAATACGGCCGCCGCCATCGCCTGCGCGCAACGCTACCTGCAAGCAGACGAGTTGTGCGAGCGCATGCACCGCGCGCTAATCTCGCTGCATGCCATGGCAGGCGATCAGGCTGCCGCCGCGCGGCAGTACGAGCGTTGTGTGGTCACGTTGGAGCGCGAGCTGGGCATTCAGCCGATGCCGGAGACGCGGGCCGCCCTGCGCGCGATGCCTGCGCCCACAGCGCCGACGCCGGCGTCGGTGGCAGTGCTGCCTACGTTATCCATCCCTCTCATCGGACGCGACGACGCCCTAGCGCAGTTGCAGAAAGCTGCCGGCCGGTTGCGCGAGGGGGGATTGATCCTGATCTCCGGCCAGTCCGGCATCGGCAAATCACGCTTGCTCCGGGAATACATCGGACAGGAACGCGCGCTGGTGTTGTGCGGCACTTGCCATGCCGGCAGCCAGTCGTTGCCCTATCACCCATTGGCACAGGCGCTGCGCCCTGTGCTCGACCAAATCCTGTCACACTCCACTTCGTCCATGCTGCCATGGTTGAGCGAACTGCTGCCCTTGCTGCCCGAGCTGCGCGCCCGCCTCCCCGGCCTGCCGGCGCCTATGCTGACTTCGCCCGAACACGCGCAGGCACGCCTGTTCGCTGCCATCACCCACGTCCTGTTGGAACTCGCCAGCGGGGACGCCACACCGATCCTGCTGTGTCTGGACGATGTTCACTGGGCAGACGAAGCCAGCCTGGGTTGGCTGCACTACTTGGCCGGGCAATGGTCCGGCGCGTCGGTCATTGTGATCGCCACCACACGACCCGCCCCTCCGCCTGCGCTGAACCTGGCGCGAGACATGTTCGCGCGAGCCGGCAGACTGGCCGAGATCGAACTCCTGCCGCTGAACTCTCACGCTGTGCGCGAGATGGTGTCGCGGGTGTCCGGTGATGCGCCGCCGGCGCTGGCCGATCAGATCGGCCGCGTCACTGGCGGCAATGCCTTCTTTATCCTCGAGATCATGCGCGACTTGCGCGACAACGGGCGCCTCAGCCGGCCGCCGGACAATCTGCCTCTGCCGGCGACCGTGCGCGATGCCATTCTCAGTCGCGCCGGCCGCCTCAGCCCGATTGGCCGGCAAGTGTTGGAGGCAGCCGCAGTCGCGGCGCCGACGTTGGACGTGAACGCGCTGCGCGAGATCGCCGCGCGCACGCCAGACGAGACCGCTGCGGCGCTCGACGAACTGGTGGCGCATCAGTTTCTGGAGACCGCTGATACGACAGCAGGCCGAGGCAATGTGTTGCAGTTTCCACATGCCCTGCTCCAGACGGCGATATATGACCACATGTCACCCTGGCGCAGGCGACTGATGCACCGCCGCGCCGGCGAGGTGCTGGCGCGCCGCCGGCTAGCCGGCGATGCCGCGCTGGCCCACCATTTCATAGCAGCAGAGGCATGGGACGAGGCCGTGTCGCATCTGCGCCAGGCAGCGGAACACGCGGCGCAAGCCCATGCCTACGAGACTGCGCTGGAGCACACAAACCTGGCCATTGAACTGCTGACGCAGCGGACGCCGTCCGCTCTGCCGGAGCCGGACGAACAACGCATGGCGCTGCTGCGGCAAAGGTTGGCCCTCAACCGCGTCCTGGTGCGATTGCCCGATTGGCAGGCCGGCATCGAAGCGGTACTGGCCCTGGCCCACGAGCAGCACGACGATGCAGATGCCCTTCGCGATGCCGAGCTGGAAGCACTGGAGGCTCAAATCAGCCTGCACGTGTTGCGTTCGGACTTTGCGAGGGTCGAGCAGACTGCAGAGCAGGCTCTGGCGCTGGCAGTCCGCGCCGGCCGGCGGGTCGCCGAAGCGCGCATCCGGCAAACGCTGGGCTGGCATCTGGCCGATGCGCTCGGGCGGTCACGCGAGGGGCTGTCACAGTTGCAGACGGCCTGCCAGCTTGCGCGCGAGGCCGACGCTGGAGACGTGCTCTACCTTGCGCTGTGCAACCTGGCATTCGTGCAGCGCGCCGAGGGTCAGGCCATGCGCGCCCGTGACAGCGCCCTGGAAGCGCTAGCCCTCACCCACTACCGGGCGGACGCAGCTCCCCACCCGGCCTATGCCGATGCGTTGCGCGAACTGGGCGAGGCCAATGCGTATCTGGGGCATTGGGAAGCGGCACACAACCAACTGCGTCCCTTGCTAGCGGTGTATCAGACGCTCAACGACCCCTGGGCCTATGGCACGCTGCTGCACAACTACGGCCTGTACAGCGCCAGCATGGGCCAGCACGACGAAGCGATCGCCTGTATGCGGCGATTGGTTGCGCTGAGTGAATCGGTCGGACTGCCGGCCGATTCGGACTATGGCATCTGGCATCGCGCCGGCCTGGCGCGAGTCTTGCTGGCGGCGCAACGCGTTGCGGAAGCCGGCGCAGTGCTCGATGCCCTGCGCACAGACCGGCTCAGCCCAGGCCGGCCCTACCTGGCCTGGGCCAGAGCAGCCGGCGAATACCGCCTCAGCACGGGCGATCCTGCGAGGGCATTGGACGTTCTGAGGCCGGCGGCGAGCTGGTGGCGGACACGCCCCAGCCCACACGATGCAGACGTGCTGTTGTTGCTGGCGCAAGCGGAGCTGGCCGACGGGGATCGGGCCGCCGCTACAGCCACCGTCAGCGAGGCGACGCGCCACCTGCTGGCTACCGATCTGCAACGGCATCATGTGCGCCTGTACGCGACCCGGTATCGGGTCACCGGCGACCCGGCCGACCTGTCCGCTGCGCGCGATCTGCTTGCAGCGCAGGCAGCCGGCTTCACTGACCCCGATTTGCGCGCAACTTTCCTCCGCGCCGTGCCGCTGCACCGCGAGATTGCCACATTCGGCAACTGATCCCCAGCCCAAAGCGCGCGGACATTTTGCGGACACTACCGGTGTACTGTGCCGGCCATGTCAACGCCGATGACGGTCGATGCCGCACGCTATGCCTCGTACATGGTGCGCATCTGGCAAGGCAGCGATCCGGCCAGCACTCCTGCGCCGGGCTGGCTGGCCGATGTGGAGCACATTCAGACCGGTGAGCGGCAACGTTTCGATCGGCCGGCCGACTTGTTGCATTTCTTGCGCCGGCGCGTGTTTGAAGGATTGGAGGATGGTGAAGATGAGGTGTTTGATGTTGGGGATGAGGCTGTTGAAGGGGTGGATGCGTAGTCTCGAGGCTGGCGCGTGGCGCTGGGTGGGTGTGGCCGTACTGCTTGGATCGCAAGCGGCCTGGCCGGCCAGTGCGGCAACGACGCCGGGGCCGGCCAACCGCGCGCAGGCGGTCTACACGGTTACGACGACCGCCAACAGCGGCCCCGGCTCCCTCCGCCAGGCCATCCTGGATGCCAACGCCAACCCCGGCGCCGACAGCATCACCTTTGCCATCGGCGCGCCGGGCAGCCAGCAGACCATCCAGCCAACCAGCGCCCTGCCC
>DAOUDB010000242.1:0-9133 GCA_034431495.1 Thermoflexales bacterium | reverse complement strand
AACCGCGCATCCACACCTTTCTCGCCACCAGTGACATTCACCTGGAGCACAAGCTGCGCATCTCGCGCAACGAGTGCATCGAGCGCGTGGGTGAGGCGGTGGCCTACGCGCGCAGCCTGTGCGAAGACATCGAGTTTTCGCCAGAGGATGCGGGGCGCAGTGATCCGGAGTTCATGTGGGCAGTGCTGGCCGTGGCGATTCAGGCTGGCGCCACCACGTTGAACATCCCCGACACAGTGGGTTACTGCACGCCGACTGAATACCGCCGCATGATCGAGGGTATCCTGAAGAACGTGCCGGGGGCGGACAAGGTCATCATCTCGGCGCACTGCCACGACGACCTGGGGCTGGCTGTGGCCAACACGCTGGCCGGCATCGAGGCCGGCGTGCGGCAGGCCGAGGTAACCATCAACGGCATCGGCGAGCGGGCCGGCAACACCTCGCTGGAAGAAGTGGTGATGGCCCTGCACACGCGCAAGGCTTTCTATGGCTTGCGCACCAACATCGATACTACGCAATTGGTGCGGGCCAGCAAGATGGTCAGCGCGCTGACGTCCATCTCCGTTCAGCCGAACAAAGCCATCGTCGGCGCGAATGCCTTCGCCCATGAAGCCGGCATCCATCAGGACGGCATGCTGAAGAACCCGCTGACATACGAGATCATGCGGCCGGAAACGGTGGGCTGGAACTCGTCCAACCTGGTGCTGGGCAAGCACAGCGGCCGGCACGCCTTTTCCGACCGGCTGAAGACGATGGGCTACGAACTGTCGCGCGAGGAACTGGACAAGGCATTCGAGCGGTTCAAGGATCTGTGCGACAAGAAGAAGGTCGTCACCGACGCCGATCTGGAAGCAATCGTGGCCGACCAGTTCGAGACGCTGAACGAGGTGTACAAACTCGACAGCATCAATGTGACCAGCGGCACCGGCAGCTCGCCGGTGGCCAGCGTGCGTCTTCTTGATGAGGAAGGCGAAGCCCACGCCGACGCGGCGCTCGGCAACGGCCCCATTGATGCCATCTGCAACTGCATCAACCGCATCACCGGCGCCAATGCCAAGCTGACCGAGTTCCACGTCCACGCCGTGACCGAGGGCATCGACGCCGTCGCCGACGTGACGATCCGGGTGGAAATGGTAAACGGCGAAGGCAAGAAGCACGTGTTCAGCGGGCGCAGCGCCGACACCGACACGCTGGTCGCCAGCGGCCGGGCGTTCCTGGCAGCGGTGAACAAAGGTCTGCGACGGGTCAAAGCAAAAGCAGCGGTATCAGCAGATAGCGGCCAGTAGCCAGTGGTCAGAGAGCAGGCAGCAGAGGACAAACGCAGACGCAGCCATAAAGCTCGAAGACGCCCTCGCAGGAATACGCCCGGCAGGTTAAGATTGGCCCATGAGGTATTCGTTCCAGACTCCTGCACCGTTCAAGGTGAATGTCGTGATCGACCGCGCGCTGTTCAGCGGCAAGGTCAAGGTGTACGCCGACGGGCAGCCAGTTAGTCCCTCGCACCGGGGGGCGCGCGGCGCCACCGGCACGTTCTACCAGATCAAGGGGGGCGTGTTGGAAGTGCGCTCCAGCTTTCTGGACCTGGTGCCACTGGTCTGGTACAACGAAGACTGGGTGCAGCTTGCGCCCCCGATGAAGTCATGGGAGTGGATGATCGCCGGCCTGCCGCTGCTGCCGGGCGTGTTCTTTCTCGGCCTGGACTCGTTCATCATCTCGTTCATCGCGTTCTTCTTCAATCTGGTCATCATGCGCTCGCGCCGGCCCGCCAGCGTGCGCGCGGCGCTCTGTGTCGGCATCTTCATGGGCACGTGGGCGGCGATCCTGGTGTTCCGCATGGTGCTGAACATGGTGTTTGGTCAAGGGCAATCGTAGGCGCGATGGCCGGCAAACGCTACCCCTGGGTGTGGGATTACGACATCGACGCGCAGCAGTTCGATGACATTCTGGCCGGCCGCCTGACCATCGGCCGCAAAGATCGTGACTGGGCCGCTATAAGGCTCATCGAATATGCCGGATACCCCGAAATGATGCGACGCATCGGCTTTGCCGACTTCGTGCGCGAATGGCCGCGCTGGCGCCGGCACGTGCGCGGAGACAAATTGCGACAGTCTCTGGACTTTGTGGCCGAGTGGGTTGCCACAAGACACCCGGAGCTGCTTGTCCCGAATTCAGGCAATCATGCGGAATAGCGCGTTCTACCTGACAAAACTGTATCCACTCCAGGATCAGGTCCTGCGCGTCATCACCGACCTGAACACCGAGTTCTATCTGACAGGGGGCACGGCGCTCTCGCGGGGCTACCTGAATCACCGGTGTTCCGACGATCTGGATTTCTTTGTCAATCGCGCATCTGCGCGGGCGATTGATCCGCAGTTCGCGCAGTGGTGCGACATCATTGCGCTTGCGCTTGGGCAATCCACGCTCTGGCAGGCGAACGTCACCGTGCGCCAGGACTACTCCATGCGCATCATGCTGACAGACGCCGATGATGTTGCCCTCAAACTGGAATTCGTGAATGATGTGCCCTCACACGTTGGCGATATCTGGTTCCATCCGCTGCTTGGCAGGCCGGACAGCGCGGAAAATATCTTCGTGAACAAACTCACCGCACTCCGCGACCGCGAGGAGCCTCGAGATCTGGCTGACGTCTGGGCGCTTGAAAAGCGATTTGGCTTCTCGATCAAGGAAGCAATCAGCGGCGCAAAGACAAAGGCAGCAGGCGCTTACCACGCGGAATTGTCGAGGCGGTTGCGCACAGCCACTCGCGCCGACTGGGAAGCTGTGCGCTGGATCGAAGCGCCTGACCCCGATCAATATCTGACAGACCTGGTTCGTTTAGACGAGAAGCTGATTCTTGACCTCGATTAACTCGGGAAGTGAGCAAGGACTTCAGAAGCTATGCCCCAAACATTGTTTGAAAAGATCTGGAATGCGCACGTTGTGGCGCAAGAGCCGGACAGCCCGGCCGTTCTTTACATCGACCTGCATCTGGTGCACGAGGTGACATCGCCGCAGGCGTTCGACGGCTTGCGCGCGCGCGGCCTGCCCGTGCGCAGGGCCGACCGCACCTTCGCCACGATGGATCACGGCATCCCCACCACACCGCGCGACCTGCCGATCGTGGACGAGCTGGCGGCGAAGCAGATCGCCCAGCTTGAGAAGAACTGCGCCGAGTTCGGCGTGACGCTCTACGGCCTGAACAGCGCGCCGGACAAAATGGGCATCGTGCATGTGATCGGGCCAGAGCTGGGCCTGACCCAGCCCGGCATGACCATCGTGTGCGGCGACAGCCACACCAGCACGCACGGCGCATTCGGCGCGCTGGCATTTGGCATCGGCACCAGCGAAGTGGAGATGGTGCTGGCGACGCAGTGCCTGTTGCAGCGCAGGCCGAAGACGATGCGCGTTCAGATCGACGGCGCGCTGCAAAAAGGCGTCGGCGCAAAAGACATCATCCTCGCGCTGATTGCGCGCTATGGCGTGGGCGCCGGCACCGGCCACGTGTTCGAGTACACCGGCGAGGCCATCCGCCGGCTGAGCATGGAAGAGCGCATGACCGTGTGCAACATGAGCATCGAGGGCGGCGCGCGCGCCGGCCTGATCGCTCCCGACGACACCACGTTCGAGTACATGGCAGGGCGCGAATACGCGCCGAAAGGGCCGGCGTGGGACAAAGCCCTGGCGCGCTGGCGCGCATTGCCCAGCGACCCCGGCGCGACTTACGACGCAACCCTTTCACTCGACGCCGGCGCGCTGGAGCCGATGATCACCTTTGGCACCAACCCCGGCATGGGCATCGGCGTCACCGGGCGCGTGCCCGATCCGGCAAACACACCCGACTTGAGCGCGCGCAACGCGCTGAGCAAGGCGCTGGCCTACATGGACCTGAAGCCAAACCAGCCGCTGCTCGGGCAGCCGATCGACGTGGTGTTCATCGGCAGTTGCACCAACTCGCGTATCACCGACCTGCGGCTGGCAGCCGGCATGCTGAAAGGGCGCAAGGTTAACCCGCGCGTGCGCGCGATGGTGGTTCCCGGCTCAGCGCAGGTGAAACGACAGGCCGAGGCCGAAGGGCTGGATCGCATCTTCAGGGAGGCCGGCGCAGAGTGGCGCGAGGCCGGGTGCAGCATGTGCATCGCCATGAACGGCGACCAGCTTGCGCCGGGGCAATACGCCGTCAGTACCAGCAATCGCAACTTCGAGGGCCGGCAGGGCAAAGGCGGGCGCACCTTCCTGGCCAGCCCGCTTACCGCCGCAGCCAGCGCAGTGGCCGGCGCAGTGGCCGACCCCCGCACGTTGATACAATGATCGCCCGTCATGGCCGTCGATCGGGCGCACATGCCTTCTGCCCGGCAAGCCCGCGCCGCACAACACGGCGCCTGAGCGACATTCGGCCTGCAATTTGCGCATCTGAACCAGCATGAATCAATTCACCACTCTGACCAGCAAGATTGTCCCGCTCCCCAACGAGAATGTGGACACCGACCAGATCATCCCGGCCCGCTTCCTGAAAGTGACAGACAAAAAAGGGCTAGGAGACAACCTGTTCGCCGACTGGCGTTACAACGCCGACGGTTCGCCGCGCGCAGACTTCATCCTGAACCGCCCGGAGATGCAAGGCCGGCAGATTTTGCTGGCCGGCGACAACTTCGGGTGCGGCTCCTCACGCGAGCACGCCCCCTGGGCGCTGGTGGGCTATGGTTTCCGCGCAGTCATCAGCACTTCATTTGCCGACATCTTCCGCAATAATTCGCTCAAGAACGGCTTGCTGCCCATCGTCGTCGACAAAGACACTCATCAGCAATTGTTCAGCCTGGTGGAAGAAGATCCCAACACGACACTCGCAATCGACCTGGCAGCGCAGACCGTGACGCTGCCCGATGGCCGGCGCGTCACGTTTCCGATCGATCATTTCTCAAAGACGTGCCTGCTCAACGGCGTGGACGAGATCGGCTACGTGTTGAACCTGCGCGACAAGATCGAGGCGTTTGAGCGGACGCGCGAGGGATAGATAGGCCGGCGCTTGAACCGCGTTCGAGCCAGATAACATGCTCACTGTGATGATGGATGGGGGCGCATGAACACGCCAACAAACGTCGCGCCACAGATTCCAGAGCGCGACGATCTTGTGGCCGGCCTGCACGCACGCGGCGTGTGCTATCTGGCGCCGACACCGCATGGCGACGAACGCCCCCTGAGCGACGAAGAATTGATCGCCGGCCTGGCTCAATCCAGCAGCGCTCGACTGCGTTTCGCGCTGGCGGCGTTGCTGCTGGCCCATCCCGATCTGGCCGACTGCGCAGCGACAGTTCAAGCGACATTGCCCGAAGCAGGCCGGCGCGAGTTGCGCAAACAGTACCTTGCAGCGATGTACCTGCAACGAATGTGGCGCACACGCCTGCGCCTGCGCTTCGGCGAGCAACCTCTCATTCCCGAGCGGTTCACTTCGGCCGACGACAGTCCGATCGGCGAACCCCTGCCCGGCCCAGATGACATGCACGGCAAACACGGACTGCGCCGGCTGTGCGAAGACAGCCCATACAACGACTGGTCATCCTACGAACAAGTGGTCGAGTTGCTGATGAACCAGCCGTGCAGCCCCGAATCCCTCTTGCCACTCAACGGCCACGACTGATAAGACGCCGGCCTTTACGTTTCATCGCTTACGCTTTAGGATTCGCTCCATGCGTCCACCCATCGACCGGCTGCGCGTGCATTATTTCCTCGTCAAACTGGGCATGGAGTTTCACCATCCGGCCCGGCTGTATCTGGTCGGCGGCACCACCATGGTCTACGAGGGACTACGCGAGCAATCGCTGGACATCGACATCAGCTACGAGGTGGCCGACGAGCACGACGCCGAATTCACCCGTGTGCTGCGCAAGCTGAAAGACGAAATGCAGGTGAATGTGGAGCTGGCCTCGCCGGGCGACTTCATCCCTTTGCCGGCGGGCTGGAAAGAGCGCGCCAAACATGTGGGCCGGTTCGGGCTGGTGGACGTGTTCCACTTCGATCTGTACAGCACCGCGCTGAGCAAGATCGAGCGCGGACGCGAGGGCGACTTTCAGGATGTGCTGTCCATGCTGCGCGGGGGACAGATCAGGCTGGATGAATTGAGAGACGCCTTCGAGAACATTCTGCCGCGCATCGAACGCGAGAGCCTGAAGCGCGACCCAGAGCGCATCAAACGCAACTTTGCGCTGCTGGAGAAGATGGCCGGCAGTCTGAGCAGCCCCGCCTGAAACAACCGAGCAATCGGAATCTGCGGCGCGTCCCTATCACGCCAGCGGCGGTATGGCGCAGGTGGACAGAGATTGCGCGTCATACGGCGAGCCGGCCAGCGCGCGAACCAGTCGGTCATCCGCGGTAATCAGCGGCGCTCCGACCCGCCCGGCCAGCGCCACATAGAAAGCGTCATAGGCTGAGATGCCATACGACACCATGATCGCAGCCGCCTCCTGAGTCATGTCGACGCTAGGTGTGACCTGCAACGCCAGATTGCACAGGGACGCAACATCACGCGTGAGCGTCGCATAGCCGTGGCGAAGCATGTACTTCCTCAGCACACTCAGGCACTCAGCATAGAACAGGTCCGGCACATGCAGGACTGCCGGCCAGCGCGCAGCCAGGTGCGCAAACAGCAGATCGGCGCGAGGGGAGAGCGGATCGTCGATATACAGCATGACGCCAACTGAGCAATCGACGACGCACTGGAATATCGATCTCATCCGCAAGAATCCCGATCTTCTCGCACAAGTTCCACAACACTGCCGGCGCCGGCCGGCGGGGTCCAGCGGTTTCGGCGGGTCGAATCCAGCAGCGCCGCTTGCTGACGGCGCGCCTCCTCCTGCGCTAACCACAGCTCCATTAGTTCAATCACCTGGGCTGTTATAGACCGATTGTTGGCAGCGGCAAGCTTGCGGAACCGCTTGTACAACGTGCCGGGCACGCGCACATGAACATAGGCTTTCTCCATGCCATGCCTCTCTTGGCATTATGGCGCAAATTCTGCGTTTTTGCAACATCAAATGTCCACAGGCAAAACACACGCCACGCGGGGCAGTTGACAGTTCGCCCGGCCTGGATAAACTTGCCCCCAACATGACGCCAGTCAGCCCGGCTTTTGGCCACATGATGACGATCGCTATTAGTTCGACTCGCGGTCCGGTATGCGCCGGGGCGCGAGTCTGGGCACACGGGTCGAGGGTGACTGGCTGACACGTCCAGATATCGCTATCGTTTGATTGTGGAGAGCCTTCCCGAAACCGGAAGGCTCTCCTTGTTTTTCCAGGAGGAGAAGACACAAATGGCTACCGCGTTATACGACACCACACTGCGCGACGGCGCTCAGGGCGAGGGGATCAACCTATCAGTCGAGGACAAGCTGCGCATCGCCCGCCGGCTGGATGAGTTCGGCGTGCATTACATCGAGGGCGGCTGGCCGGGCAGCAACCCCAAAGATGCCGAGTTCTTCGCTCGCGCCAAAGACCTGGGCCTCAAGAACGCCCGACTGGCCGCGTTTGGCAGCACGCGCAAGGCCGGGGGGCAGTGCGAAAGCGATGCGCAGATCAACATGCTGCTCGACGCCGAGACGCCGGTCGTAACGATGGTCGCCAAGACCAGCACGCTGCACGTCAAGCACGTGCTCGAAACAACGCTGGACGAAAACCTCGGCATGATCCGCGACAGCGTGGCGTACTTCAAGGCGCGGGGGAAAGAGGTCATGCACGACGCCGAGCATTACTTCGACGGCTTCAAACTGGACAGGGAATACGCGCTGGCCACCCTGCGCGCCGCCCGCGACGCCGGCGCCGACTGGCTGGTGCTGTGCGACACCAACGGCGGCACGATGCCCTGGGAAGTGGCCGAGATCGTCCGGGCGACGATCGACGAATTGCAGGAGAGCAACCAGCAATCCAAAATCCAAAATCCGGAATCCAAAATCCGATTTGGGATTCACACGCACAACGACGCCGGCGTGGCCGTGGCCAATGCGCTCGAAGCGGTGCGGGCCGGCTGCACACAGGCGCAGGGCACCATCAACGGCTACGGCGAGCGGGTGGGCAATTGCGACCTGATCCCCGTTATCGCCAACCTGAAGCTGAAAATGGGCGACCCGTGCGTGAGCGACGCGCAACTGCGCAGATTAACCGAGCTGTCGCACTACGTGGCCGAGATGGCGAACCAGGCGCCCAACATCCGCGCGCCCTACACCGGCCACGCCGCCTTTGCCCACAAGGGCGGCATCCACGTGGCAGCCATCCTCAAGGTCGAGGAGTCCTACCAGCACATCGACCCGGCCAGAGTTGGCAACAGCAAGCGCGTGCTGGTCAGCGAGCTGAGCGGGCGCGGCAACATCCAGTACAAGGCGCGCGAATTCGGTCTGGATGTCGGCAAGGAAGAGGCACGCAAAGTGCTGCAACAGATCAAAGAGCTTGAGAGCCGGGGCTTCTATTTCGAGGGCGCCGAAGCGTCTGTGGAACTGATGCTGCGGCGCGCGCAGAAGGGCTATACGCCACCGTTCGAGTTGATCGACTTTCTGGTTGTGGTCGAGAACCGTCAGAGGCGCGGTCTGCTGGCCGAGGCCAACGTCAAGGTGCGCGTGCGCAACGGCGGCGAGGAGATCGCCCACACAGCGGCGGAGGGCGACGGGCCGGTGAACGCAATGGACCGGGCGCTGCGCAAGGCGCTGCTGCCGCACTACCCGCAACTGGCCGAGGTGCGGCTGGCCGATTACAAAGTGCGCATCCTCGACAGCGACAGCGCAACGGCTGCCACCACCCGCGTCACCATCGACACGCGCTGCGGCAGCCGCACATGGACCACCGTCGGCTGCTCGACCAACATCGTGGACGCATCATGGCAGGCGCTGGCCGACTCGATCGAGTATGCGCTGACCTGAGCGCCGGCGCGTACAATGACCGCCATGACCACGCTCAATCCAGACCTGCTCGACGGCAACACGCGCGCGGCCATGAATCGCGCCAGCGATCTGATGCGACAGTTCGGCAAGCCGGTGCTCATGCCGGAGCTAGTCCTGCTGGCTTTGTTGCGGATGCCGCAATCGACGGCATACCGCGCCGTGGCGCATCTGGCAGAGTCGCGCGGCTTCAAGGTGGATGACCTGGACAAG
>DAOUDB010000241.1:0-3711 GCA_034431495.1 Thermoflexales bacterium | reverse complement strand
GTCAGCCGGTTATAGGCCGGCCCCGCCGACCACGTGACAGGCAAGAGCGGCGCGGGAAAAGTGCGTGTGGGCGTCAGCGGCTGCAACGGCGCAAGCACACAGGGAATGCGCAACGCCTCGGCAATGTGCGCCGCCCACCAGGTTGGCAGGCCGGCGACAAGGCAATCGGCTTCCTGACAGGCCAGCCAGGCGTCATGCCACATGCGCGCGAAGGCCGGCTGTGCGGCGCGCCAGAAGCGCAGTGTTGCCCGCAGGCTGCGCCATATGCCGGCGCTCGGCGTCAGCGCGCCGTGATAGGCCGGGCTGACCAGCAGTTCGTTTGGGTTGTCTGACAGGGCCAGGAAGGCCAGCCCGGCTGCCTCGACTGCTTCGCGAAAAGCAAGATGGGTGGCAATGCGCACCTGAGCGCCGGTCTGTCGCAGACGCACGCCGAGCGCGAGGTAAGGTTGTATATCGCCGCGCGTCCCGCTGCACAAGAAGACGATGCGCCGTGTCACAGTGCAAGTGTAGCCTGTCGGCGTTGGCGCGACGAAGAACACGAGGGCAGTGTAGCCTGCCCTCGTGTGAACATGTGGCGATCGTTATGGCCAGGTTGGGCTAGCGGGCAAGCCGGCTGGCGCGGGCCACCAGGTCGGCGAACTCGCGCACATCCGGGTCTTCTGCCAGCAGCCGGGCGACATCATCGGCATAGCGACTCAGTTCGCGCAGGGTGATCTCGCCGGCCCAGGGGCTTTGGCGCAGAATCTCTGCATATTGCGCCACAGTCGCTGCCAACTGGTAGCGCGGCGCGGCGTCCTCGAACCGGCCGGCCAGGTCCCAGGTGTTGAAGTTGCCGTTGATCTCTGTCACGCGGCGGGTGTCGGGATCTTCCCAGCGCAACTGCACGGTGCCCACACGCCCTTCGGCGCTCGGGCGCAACTGGATGGCATAGATGGCCGTGGCGGTATGGCCGGCGCCAATCTCGCCTGCGTCCACAGTGTCGTTGCGGAAGTCCTGATCGGCGATGGCGCGATTTTCGTAGCCGATCAGGCGATAGCGCGCCACCACATCGGGATTGAAATCGACCTGCACCTTGGCGTCGCGGGCGATCGTTTGCAGCGTGCCGGTCAGGCGCTCCAGGAACAATTTGCGCGCTTCTTCGGGCGTGTCTACGTAGGCGTAGAAGCCGTTGCCTTTGTTGGCCAGTTGCTCGAGCAGAATGTCGTTGTAGTTGCCCATGCCCACGCCGACGGTGGTCAGCATGATGCGGTCGGAGTAGCCACGCACGAACTCGACCAGTGCGTCGGGATTGGTTACGCCGGTGTTGGCCACGCCGTCCGAGCACATGATGACGCGGTTGATGTTGCCGGGCCGATACATCTCCATGGCCATGTCATAGCCCAGCCGCAGGCCGGCCTCGGCGTTGGTGGAACTCTGCGGATACAGGCCGTAGATGGCGTCGAGGATGGCACGCTTGTTGCGGCCGCTGGTGGGGTGCAGCACCACCCGCGCGTTCGAGGTGAATACAACGATGCTGACCGTGTCATCGGTGCGCAGCCGCTCGACCAGCATGCTGAGGGCATCTTTGACCATCTCCAGCCGGCCACCATCGGCCATCGAGCCGGACACGTCGATGACGAAGGTCAACGCTGCCGGCTTGCGCTCGCTATCGGGCACATCGTAGCCCTGGATGCCAATGCGCACCAGATAGGAACTATCGCGGTGGAATGGCGAGGGCGCGCCGTCGGCATACACGCCAAAGGCGACATCGCGCGGCCGGGGATACCCCTGGTCGAAGTAATTGATGAACTCCTCGGCGCGCACGGACTGATAGGGCGGCAGATAACCGTCGTAGACATACTGGCGGGCCATGACATAGGACGCCGTGTCGACGTCCAGGGCGAATGTGGACAGGTGATCGCGGGTCGTATCCACCCAGGGGTTGACGCCGTAGTCCTGGAAATAGTTGTCGGTCGGCGGCGTCGGGGTTGGGCGAGAGCGATCCCGCTCGGCGACTGAGGTGGGTTCGGGCGCGACGCGCCGGCCGCCGGCTTCCTGCGCCGGTGCGCCCTCGGCCGGCGCAACGGCGATTGGCGCCGGCGAGTACGTCGACTCAGGGAGAGGCGTGGGGTAGGCGCGACGGTTCTCGGCAGACTGCGGCGCTTCACGCGGGGCGACGCCGGCCGGCTGGCGGGCGATCGGGGCGGCGCATCCGGCCAGCCCAAGACTGCCGGCGAGCACAAGACTGATGATGAATTGCCTGGTGTTCATGGCTGTTCCTCCTTCAGTTCAGCGCGCATTTCAGCGCGGAACTTCATCCTCTGAAGGCAGTATAGAACCCCAGGCGGGCCGGCGCTTGACAGGCCGTTGATAAGGGGTTGACAGGGTGCGGCTATCGAATCGCCGCGCCGGCCGGCTCTGTGTGGATGAGCACATCGCCGAGATTGGGCAGTTGCCGGCGCAGACTGCGCTCGAACTGCTCGGCGATGACATGAGCATCGGACAAGCTGGTGCCGGGATCGATTTCACAATCCATCATCAGATTGATGCGCTCGCCGCAACGGTTGATGGACACGTTGTGCACCTGCTGAATGGCAGAGTGCGCACGCGCAATGCGCTCGATCTCGCCCACAGTGGCGGCTTTCTCCTTGATCCGGTCGGCAACTACCGGCTCGTTCATCGGCTCGATGTGCACGCTGACGCGCCAGCAGTTGAACTCGCGCTTGAGCGTCTGCTCCAACTGCGTGGCGACATCGTGCGCCTGCTGCAACGTCAAGCTGCTGCTGACCTCCAGATCGAGTTGCAGGTAGCGCCGGTCTCCCACATGGTGCACGCTGACATTGTGCACGACATGGCCGGCTCGCAGCGCGGTGGCGCGGATGCTTTCGACCAATGGCTCATCGGCCGGCGCCATTGGCTCCACGTGCACCACCACATCCGCCTCAGGCTGTAAATCGCGCACACGGTTTTCCACCTGCGTAGCCAGGTCGTGCGACGACTCGAGCGAGAGTGAGCGTGGCACGGACACCGACAAATCGACAAATGTCTGTGCGCCGACCTCGCGGGCGCGGATATGCCCCACAGCCGACACACCGCCCACGCTGCGCGCGGCATCGCGTATCTGGCGCGTGAGGTCGACCGAGGCGCGGTCGAGCAACGTGTCCACGGCTTGTTTGCCCAGTTTCACCCCGAAGACGAGCACCATGACAGACACGACCAGAGCACCCACGGCATCGGCGCGAACAAGGATAGGGTTGGCCGGGTCGATCAATGTCAGGAACACAGCCACCAGGACTACCGACGACGACAGGATATCAGTGCGGAAGTTGAGCGCCTCGGCCGCCAGGGCCTGGCTGCGGTATTTGCGGGATGCGCGAGTCAAGAAGCTCACCCGAAACACATTGACCACGATGCCGAAGGCGATGACGGCAAGGGACAGCGCGCCGCTCTCGATCGGCTGGGGCGTCATCAGGCGCTCGATGGCACTGCGGATGACGGTGATGTAAATGACGAACAGCGCGCCAACTGTCACCAGAGCGCTCAGGCTCTCCACTTTGCCGTGACCGTAGGGATGCTCGCGGTCGGCCGGCCGCTCGCTGATCTTCACCGATGCCAGCGTGATGATGGAAGTGACGACGTCGGCCGAGTTGTTGATCGCCTCGGCCAACATGCTGATGGACCCGCTGAGCAGGCTGACGATTACTTTGACGACCACCAGAAAACAACTGGTAG
>DAOUDB010000240.1:0-8931 GCA_034431495.1 Thermoflexales bacterium | reverse complement strand
TCATCGGCTCATCTCATGTGCGATTCTATACAGCGCGAGGGCGCGCAGTGTCGCGCGCCCTCGCAGGAGTCCGGGGTGCGATCGGCGGGTTACTGCCCTCTCAGCATGATCGGCAGGTATGTCCGCGGCGTGATCTCGGCCGGACGCATCGCAACAGGTATGAAGGCACGCCACGGCGCGACCTCAACGCTGCCCGCCTGCCGCGTCAGTGTGGTGTTGCGGTAGCTCACCTGCATCGCGTTGTTCACCGTGTATGACTGCGCCAACGGCGTGTTGGCGCCGGCCCGCACCGTCACCGTGATCACCACCCGCTCGCCCGCCGGCACCACCACGTTCTGCCACACCAGCGTGCCGCCAGCACTCTCATCCGGCGTCACGCTGGCCGACTCGAACGTCCGCCGTCCGTCCAGCACGTCGGTCACCGTGGCCGTCGCGGTCACGCTGCCGCTGTTGCTCAACGTCAGCGTGTAGGTGATCAGGTCACCCACGCGCGCCATCGCCGCACTGCCACCCTTGGCCGTCTCGATGTTGTCCAAGTCGGGCCGGTCCTCACTGTCACACGGCAAGTCCCAACACGCCACCGGCTCGTCCGGCCCCAGGTTGTCCGCCGTCCAGGTAAAGCTGTTGACCACGGTCCCGGTAGCGCTCACCACCGTGGCATACACCGCGACCACCACCGACTGGCCAGCCGGCAGGCCGGCGCAGCTCACCACCGCGGTGTTGCCGCTGCTCTGGTCGGTGCAGCCGAAGGGCACGTCAACGCCGCTCAGTTGCAACTGCGACGGCAGCGTGTCGGTGATGCGCAGGTTGATCAGCGTCGCCGGCGTCTGGTTAGTCACCACCAGGGTGTAGGTGATCGGGGCGTTCTCGGCCAGCTCACCCACGCCCACCTTCTGTCCGGCGCTGCCCCGCTGCGGATTGCCTCCGCCACATGGCGCATTCTGGCAGCTATTCGAGGGGTTGTCCTGTCCTGGCACATGGCCAGTGTGCGCTTAGAGCTGGGGGAGTACTATCTGGCACAAGGCGACATCAATACAGCCGGCGCGACCCATGCGCACGGGCTTGAAATCGCCCAACGCAACAACTACACCGACCTGGCTGCACTCAACCGCTTCGGGCTGGCGCGGGTTCAGGCTGCACAGGGAAACTGGGCCGAGGCGCGTCGGCTTGCTCAGCTCAGCCTAACCGATCTGCGCGCAGTCGGACACCACCGCGCTGACGAAGTCGCCGGCTGGCTGGAAGCGCTCGCGCGCGCCGAGGGTGCGAGCGCGACTGCTGGCATACCGGACCGACACAACCTTTTGGCCCTCCAATAAACAGAGGGCGGCCTGTATGACCGCCCTCTGGTCTCCTCGCATTCACGCAGCGCACTGCCCCGCGTGATGCCCCGTCCCCCGGCCACGCAGAACACGCCCTGCATCCCCGCATCTCTCACGGCCGGCGCACTACCGGCGCATACACCCGCCACGGCGTGATCTCAACCCCGGCCGCGTCCCGCCTCACCACCACGCCATCCGACTCGATCTCCACCCCGTTGCTCAACACATACCCCTCAGGCAGCGGCCCGCTCCCGGCACGCACGCTCAGCGTCAGCACAGTCGTACCCCCCGCCGGCACCCCCACACTGCTCCACACCAGCGTCTGCCCGCTCTGCACATACCCCGCCGTCGCGCTCTCCACCGTCGCGCTCACCGCCAGCGTGTCTGTCACCGTCACACTCGCCGCGCTCGCCCCAGCGTTGCTCAGCACAATCGTGTACCTCACCACCTCACCCATCCGCGCTGTGCTGACCTCCGCCTCCTTCCGCGTCTCGCTCACGTCCACCCGCGCCCGTGGCGCAGGCCCTCCACATGGCGCGTTGACACAACTGCCGCCGGGTTGCTCGCCTCCTACCTCGTCGGCGCTCCAGGTGAAGGCGTTGGCTATGTCCTGGCCGGCTGTCGTCACCGTCGCACTGAACACCACCCGCATCACCTCACCCGCTGCCAGCGTCGGACACAGGCCCAACACCACGCCGCTCGACTCGCCGGCGCTGCACCCCGCCGGCCAGACCTGCTCGATGCCGTTGAACTGTAACCCACTGGGCAGCACATCCGTGATGCGCACGTTCGTCAGCGTGATCCCCGTGTTGTTCGTCACCGCCAGCGTGTAGCGCACCACGTCTCCCAGATACAGGCCGCCATTGGACGACAGATCCTCGCCCAGCTTGGTCGCCGGCGTCGCATCGCCCTGCCCGCGGTAGCCGTAGCGCACCTGGCTCGCCAGCGGCGCCACCACGTTCACCGTCTGCACATACGCCTGCCACCCCGGTGCCACCAGCGCCTGCCCACTCACTTGCGGCGCCGTCACCACCCACGTCCCGGAAATCAACCCGGTGAACCACACATAGCCGGCCGCGTTGGTCGTGCCCACCAGCACGCTCACCCCGTTGCTCGCCGTCACAGCCTGGCCGGCCAACACACCGGGCGTGGCCGCCGGATTGTCCGCGTCATACAACCGCACCACGATCCCGCCCCGCTCGCCGGCAATGTCCGAGCAGCGCAGCACAAACGTTGCCCCGCCCGAACCGTTCGCCGGCACCGTCACCGCCACCGGGTTGATGTCCCCCGGCGCCACCAGCGTCAGCCCGGCGTCGATCAGCGTCACCGTGTACACCCCAGGCGCGCTTACCTCCGCCGCCCAGCCACCGCCATCGTCCGTCACAGCCGCCGTGTTCAGCGCCGGCCCCTGCACCGTGAACGGCGCCAGCGGGAACGGTCGCCCATCCTCACACTGCGCATCCACCCACAGATACTGCGTGTCCACATTCCCGATGTACCGCAGCCCAAAGTGAATGTCGGTGAAGTCGCTCCCGATCACCGCCAGTCGCCGCCACTGATCCGGCGTCGTCCGCACATACCCCGCCGGCGTCGTGATGCTCACCGTGTAGTAGCCCGTCGCCTCCAGCCCACCAAAGCTGTAATCCCCCAGCGCATCTGTCGCCGTCGTGCTGATCGCGCCCGTCGGCTGCGTCAGCGTCACCGGCACCAGCGCCACGCCGCTCTCCCCGCCATATTGCCCCAGCGGCGCTACGTCGCTATACACCCGCCCCGCGAACACCGATGTGGAATCCACGCTGAACACGTAGCTCGCGCTCGCCGCGCTCTGGTTGCCCGCCCGGTCAATCGCCACCACCCGCGCGCTGTAGTTCCCATCGTCCAGCAGCACGTTCACCGTCCCGTTCGTGACCGGCGCCGCCACGTCATACTGCGTCACCACGCTGTTGTCCGGCCTCAGGATGAACACCCGGTAGGTCTGCACCCCCGATCCCGTCGTCGGCTCGCCCGGATCAGTGCTGGCGCTCCACGTCACGTTCGGCGTGCGGCTGTTCGACGGCCCCACGCTCAGCACCGCCGGCGCAGCCGGCGCCACCGTGTCGTAGAAGAACGTCGCGTCCTCCGTCGCACCGCTCGGATCCGGCTCCACGTTGTTCGCTTCGTCCGTCACCTTCGACGCTACATACCAGCGCCCTTGTCCCGGCGGCGTCCAGCTCATGCCGTTGCTCAGCGCGCCGCTGTCCGTCCACGGGTCTGTCGGATTCGCCCGTCGCAGCAAGCGCACTACGCTGAACGGGCTGCCGCCGTCGCCGGTGGGCGCGTAGAACAGTTGCGGCGGCGTGTTGCGGTATTCCGGCGCAATCGCGCCGATCGCCGTGGCCGGTGCCGTAGTGTCGCGCCGGATGGTCGCCGGTGCGCCGAAGGCGCTCCAGTTGCCGGCGTTGTCCTGCACCCGCGCCGCGACCGTGGCGCCGTGTGGCAGGCCGGCCAGTGCGCTGTTGTCAGGACATGTAGTGGGAGCGCCGCCGTTGATGCTGCATTGCACGGTGGCCATGTTCACGCCGGCCGACCCATTGTCCCCGTTGTTCACGTAGCCGATCGTGGTGGGGTTCCACGTCCCGCCGCTGAAACCGCCCAGCGAGACGGTCGGCGCGTTCGGCGCTTGCGTGTCGCGCTGGATCGTCACCGTGTTGCTGTTCCCGCTCACGTTGCCGGCGTTGTCCAGCGCGCGCGCCACAATCGTCGTGCCGTGCCCGTAGCTGCTCACATCGGTCGGGCACGCGCCCCACCCCCCGCCGTTAACGCTGCACTGGATCGCGCTCACGCCAGCCGGCCCGTTGTCCCCGTTGTTCTGCACGTTCAGCGTGCTGGGGTTCCAGCTCCCCGCGCTGAACCCGCTCAGGCTCAGCCCCGGCGCGTTCGGCGCTTGCGTGTCGCGCAGGATCGTCACCGTGTTGCCGTTCCCGCTCACGTTGCCGGCGTCGTCTATCGCGCGCGCCACAATCGTCGTGCCGTGTCCGTAGCCGCTCACATCGGTTGGACACGCGCCCCAGCCCCCACCGTTAACGCTGCACTGGATCGCGCTCACGCCGGAGAGGTTATCCCCGTTGTTCTGCACGTTCAGCGTGCTGGGGTTCCAGCTCCCCTGGCTGAACCCGCTCAGGCTCAGCCCCGGTGCGTTCGGGGCAATGTTGTCGCGGTTGTACGGCGAATATGTATAGTTCACGCAGTTATTGTTCCGGTTGCATGCTGTCCCGCTCACCGTCTGATTACCCTGGTTGGCATTCAGCGTGTGACCATAGTTCTGCGAGGCAGATCCATTCGGCATCAACGCTTCGTTGTCGGTGCAGGTCACCGTCACTGCTGTATTGCCGCTTACCCACGACCCCGGATTTGGCCCAGGGCTTACCGTACAAGTCGGCGCAGTTGTATCCGGGTTGTAGTTCACCGTTGCACCGCCCAGCCGGCGATACCCATTGCTGCCGGAGTTGAACACGAACTGAGCCTGGAAGTATCGTGCACGCGGCGCGCCGGGGATGCTCAACGTCCCATCTGCATTACATGTGCCGAGGTACGTCCAATCAGGTGCAGCACTGTCCCAGATGCGATAGAACACGTCCAAGCTGCCGGTGCCGCTGCCGTAGGTCTGCACCCCCGAGCAGCTGACCGATGTCCACTGCGCGCCAAACCCGCCATCTATCACCGGACTGGTATAGCTACCCGAGGTGGTAGCAGCAGCGGAGTTAATATTCTTTAGATAATTATAAGTTGACTGAGTAGCTGAAGTTTGCCCACCATAGACATTGGTATTGACCAGATATCCATAAGCAGTCAGTAGTGTCCCAACTGGGGCCGTGCCAACGTAGTGCTCTAGTTTTGTTCCACTATAAGCGTCCCAGTCGTTGGTCATTGCATCAGCACAACGGATATAGCCATCCACACTGCCATTCGAATTGACCGACAGACGGTAAGCCACACCATACGTTGCGTAAAGTGGGCAAGCATCCACGGGTGTAGACGAATTAATCGGCCCTCCCGTATACCAACTCATACGCGCTTGCACCAATCCGGCCGGCGGAACCATCACCTCTAACTCCACAAATCGAGCCGGAGAGAGATGCACCTGGTTGACCCCAAAGACTAGAATCGATCCGTTGCCGAGAACACTATCTCCACCGTTAAGTCGATGCTGTAGCGCGAGATTAGGTGTTCCAGCAATCCAGATGCCGGTCGCGACACCCAGGCATCCCCCAAAGCAGGCCGCTGCGTTATGCGCGTTTGACAGGTGCCATCCGGTTTGACCGCTGGGCGGGGAATAAAGCCGCAAGGCGCCGCCGGTGAACTGCACCGATCCACCCGAGACATTCGTCGCCCGCCAGGAGTTGCTACCGCTTCCCTGCAGGGCCTGGATGTTCAAGTCCGGCGCAGGAATCCCATTACCGAAGAGAAACGTCTGGGGCGCAAGGACACGCGCGCTACCTGAGCCACCCCAGATCGTCTCCAGGAAACCGCTGGTTACAGAACCTCCCGGATACAGCGATGCCGACGCCGCCGGCGCTTGCGGCGCCGAGAAGGCCGGCCGCGCCGGCATCGTCACCGATAGGCCGGCCAGCAGCAGGCCAGCCACCAGCACTAAACTAAATCGTCGTCGTGCTCGCATATCTCTTACCTCCAATTGCGTCAGTCAAACAATCCACCACTCAACTCACAGCGTGTTGCCACGCTGCGTCATCACAGTGTGTCCGGTGCATCTCTGTTCGTTCGCGACGCATCCCCAAATCCCGGGCCCCACAGCGTAAGCTGAGCGCCGGCTCCCTTCCCGCTCTTGTCTCAGTCGCTCTGCAGGTATCTACCCCATCGGGTCTGCGTTCGTTGTCAGGACAGACAACAGTTCAATCATAGTCAATAAAGTTTGATATAAAAAACACCAGGCAACGTAAGCTGCATTGCTAAGTTACACATATGCGCCAGACCTTGTCAATACCCTATTTCAGTTATCCGGTCTAGCCACCTGACAGTTTGGGAATGACGCACCTGAAGGTGATACGAATGGGTATCGAGTTGATCAGACAGCGCTGAGTGAAGCGCAAGCCGATTTGGAATATGGACAGGTCGCGTCGGTCTGCACGATCTACCTGATGGCGCAGGCCGCGCTGGATAACTTGGGAGCCGAGGGCGACCGACCAGACATAGAGGAGCACGACCACGAAGGTCAGGCGAGTGAGTTTGAGGATGCAGTTCAGATGAGTCGATTCCAGGTCGAAGCCATGGCCCTTGAGATCGCCGAAGAGTTCCTCGATCCACATGCGATGGGCATACGCCTTGCGGGTGGTGAGGGCATCCGCCAGATTAGTGGCGATGAGCCAGGGCTCGGTCTGGCCGACGGCCCAGTGGGCCAGCAGATGGGTGGTGAACTGATGGCGAGCGGTCAACACGGCATGAGGGACCCAGCAGCTGGTGCCGGGCTGTGGGGCCAGTGCGGCGAAGCGCTGCCACTCCGCATCGACATCCGTCTTGACTTGGTGGTTGGGCTTCTGGCGCAAGGCAAAGCGCCAGCCCCAGGCTTCGACCTGGCGCAGCACGTCAATGGCGCCGAATTCGCAGTCGCCACTGAGTTCGACAGAAGCCAGCTCTGGCAGCAGGCGACGCACGTAAGCCAGCAGGGCCAGTTGCACGTGAGTGGTACTGTGACCACGATGGCAGCGCACCCATGTCCAGGCTACGGGGATCGCTCGCTTGCGATAGGCCACGCTGACCATCAGCAACTGATGATGGAAGCTCACGGCGCTGCTATCGATGATCAACCGCAAGGGCCCGCCGTGCGCCAGATGCGCCAGCAGTGGGCGGATCTTCGGCTCATACAGGTTGCGTACCTGCCAACTCGCGTCTTCGAGGTAGCGACCCAAGCGGCGTGTCAGGCTGACCAGCGTCGCGGGCCCCGGAATGTGAGCCGCGATTCGGTTCAAGTGTACCGATCGGCTCATGTAGATGCCGACCAGCAACCACGCCAAGTTGCGCCACTGCGGCTTATGCAACGCTGGGAACATCCGTCTCAATTCGGCACTCCAGGTAAGATACAAACGGTTGGTTGTCACGCTCAATCATCGAGTCCTTTTGGTTTTGCTAGAACTCAAATGTACTCGATCGAGCGCGGCAATCAGCCGCTCTTTTGAAGTCTGTCACGTAGCTAGATCCTGTGTCAGTGCCCTCTCACGGCCTGAGCGTCGCCAACCCGTACACCCATTGCCAAGCGATGCTGGGGCGCTCTGTTGCACGATCCCCCACATGCCCACACCAGCCATGCACAGCGTATCTCACCGCGTCTTGCTCCCCCTTATGAAGTCAGTCCGAGCGAAACCGGAGATTCGATTTCGCTTCCTATAAACAGCTCACCAATAATAGGGCAAGCGATGGGCAGTCTCACACAATTTCACCAACTGAGTATACGCAAACATGTCAATGTCTGTCAATACTCATTTTAAGTTATTTTTTGCTATTGATAAATTACACATGTTCGACATAGCTATCAAGCCTCGAGAGCGCGCAAGGCAATGCTCCACCGCAGGCAGGCCCATCGGCTCATCCTTGCGAAGGATGCCGGCCGCCACTCCCGGCGTATGCTGACAACAGTCGGGGATGTCGATCCACAAAATCACGCTGCAACGCCGTCCCCGGCACATGAATGTCATGCAGGCCAAAATCACCCCCTCCTTGCTGTTGCTCGGCGCCCTTGTTCTCCTGCTGGCCGGCTGCGCGGCACAACCCTCGCGTGTGCCGATGAACTACCGCTGGGCCACGGTGGAAGGAAGCCGGCTGCAAGAAGCCCGGGCCGGCGAACAGTTCTATTTCCACATCCTGGTGGATGAAGGAATGATTGCCGAAGGCGCGCCCGTCAAAATCAAAATCAGCGGCAACGTGATCGGCGGGTCGATCCGCTTCGAGTTGCGCCGGCCTGATGGTGAGGCAGTCTGGAATTCCGGCGTGATTGGCCCCGGTGACTTCTCGATCAGCGCGGAGTATGCCCTGCCGGCCGGACTGGTCGGCACTTATCAACTCGGGTTGGTTTACAGCGACAACACCTCAGCCGTCTACAACTTGAGCTGGCACGCGATCGAGCTGAACGCATCGATTCTCCTGCCCGGCGTGGGTATGGTTCTGGTTGGGCTGGCTTTCATCCTGTACATCGCGCGGCGCAAAGGGATGAACTGGCGCTACCTGGGCCTGGGCGCACTATTCTGGGTGTTGACGGTGACGGTCAAGTTTGCCTTCGCCATCCCCGTGAATCCCATTGTCCTTCAAGCATTGGGCGTAAGCCGCGACCAGCTTTTCTCGCCCGCCAACCTGACCGCCTATCTTTACATCGGCGCCTTGACCGGCGTTTTCGAAGCCGGCCTGACGTGGCTCATCCTCAGCAGAATCCGATGGGGCAAAGTAACCTGGCCTCAGGCGCTGACCTTCGGGATCGGCTTTGGCGTCATCGAAGCTGTGCTGCTCGGACTGACCGGTCTGGGGTCGGCCCTCATCGGCCTGCTTTCCCCAGAAGTGTTGCCTGTTCCCACGCTGGGCAGTCTGGCGAACAACGCCACACTTGTGATGGGCTTGGCCCCGGTGGTCG
>DAOUDB010000239.1:0-5433 GCA_034431495.1 Thermoflexales bacterium | reverse complement strand
CGTATGCACCTTCCGCGACGCCATCACGGCAGCCAATCTTGATCTGGCCACCGGCGGGTGCCCGGCCGGCAGCGGTGACGACATCATCGTGCTGGCCGTCGAGGGGACGATCAACCTGACCAGCGCGCTGCCACTCATCACAACAACGATGGATATCCTGGGGCCGGGGCCGGCCGCGCTCACTATCCAGCGCAATCCACTGGCAGCCCAATTCCGCCTGCTCGACATCAACGCAGTCGGAGGGATCATTCCAAACGTGACCGTGTCCGGCCTGCGAATGGTCAATGGCATCCCCAGCAGCGGAAACGGCGGCGCCATCCAGGCCCGCAACTACTCCAGACTGACCGTGCGAAACGCCGTGTTCGAGAACAACACTGCCCAGAATGGCGGGGCGATCCACATTCGCGGGCCATTGACAGTAGAGAACAGTCTCTTTGTGAACAACAGCGCCACAAACGCTGGCGGCGCAGCTTTCACCGATCTCGACACGATGATCGTTAACAGCGTGTTCATCGGCAACGCAGCCTACGGCAGCGGCAGCAACAGCCTGGGCGGCGGCGGCGCGGTGCGCCTGAACATCGGGCCAAATTGGGTCTACAACAGCGTGTTCGCTCGCAACACCGTCGTGCCGACGGCAGTGGGCGGCGCGGCCATTCGCATCTCAGCGCTGAATCCAACCATGATTGTCAACACCACAATCGTCGGCGGTGACGACCTCAACCCGCAGTCGGCCATTTACTCCACCAGCGGAGGCGGCAACCATATTTACATCACCAACACCATCATCACCAGCCACACCATCGGCATCCACCGTGGCGGCACGATTCCCATTACGCAGGACTACAACCTGTTCTTCGGCAACACGACCAACGTGCAGGGGGTCGTCGGTGGAGGCGCCAACAGCTTCACCGGCAACCCGTTGTTTGTGGACCCTGTGGCCAACAACTATCGGCTGGCGCAGGGCAGTCCGGCAATCGACACCGGCACACCCACCGTCGTGTCTGACGACCTCGATGGTGTGAGCCGGCCGCAAGATGCCGGCTTTGACATCGGCGCATACGAGTACGTAACGCCGCCCCCAAGCGGTCAGGCCATCGCCAAATGGGCGCTGCCGGAAGCAGGCAGCGTGGTACTGGCCGGCGCGCGTATCACCTACACGATCGTGGTCAATGCGCCCACGGAAACAGCGCTCACCAATCTGCTGATCATGGATCCAATCCCAGCCAACACAACTCTGGTGCCCGGCAGCGCACACGGAACGGGCGCCATCATCGAGGGCAACCCGATCGTGATGAGCCAGCCGTCGGTGCAGGCTGGCAGCGCGGCGACCCTGACGTTCAGCGTCGAAGTGGACGGCAATCTGGCGCAGAGCATGGTGATTTCAAATGCCGCGCTGGTGCAGGCCGGGGAGATCACAGCCACCAACACAAATGCAGTGACACACGAAGCGCGCGTGCCGACAGCCATCATTGTGACTCTCGCGCCGGCAGCACTGAGCGTAGATGGCGCGCCGAGCGCGACAATCACAGCTACCGTGGTCGACGGGTCTGGCAAGCCGGTGCCGGGCATCACCACCAATGGTGAGATCGGGCCGGCCAGCCTCGGCGCTGTGAGCGGATTCGGCGTGACCGACGCGGAGGGACGCGCCTATGGCGTGTGGACGGCCGGCACGGTTGCCGGCAGCGGAGCCATCACGGTGACAGGGGCCGGGCTAACCGGATCGGCTGCGATCACGCTCCAGCCTGGGGAACTGACGACGATCACCGTGTCGCCGGCTGTCGTGACAGCGCAAGCCCTGACCTCTGTGCAATTCACAGCCGCCGGGACTGACCAATACGGAAACGTTGTGGCCATCAGTCCAGTGTGGAGCGTGAATCGAGACGCAATCGGCGTGATTGACACGAACGGCCTGTTCACAACGCCGGCCGGACTGCAAATCGTGGCAACCCACGGCTCGGTGAGCGGCAGCGCAACGGTATACATCACGCCATAGCGGCCAGACGATTGCGCGCAAGCTCATGCAACAGCCACTGCGGCGCGGGCCGCGGTGGCTGTTTCTCTGTGGCTCTGCTAAGCCTGAATTTCCTCGGCTTCGGCCACCAGGTCGCGCTGGCGCTGGGCTTCGAGGCGCTCCAGGTGCTTGCGATACTGGCGCCGGGCATAGATGCCGATCAGCAGCGCGCTGGGCAGAAATACCACGAAGGCGAGATATGGGCCGGCTGAAATGAGCGTGGCGGCTTGCGCACGATCGAGGTTGAGCAGGATCAGCGTGAGTGCCAGCCAGATCGTGACGACATTGGGTATGGTGTCGCCAGAGTGCAGCAACTTGAGGCCATCGGTGCGTGCCCGCGACAATGGGGCAAACAAGTTGGACCCCATGAAACCCAATTGGTCCTCGAAGATGTGGATGGAATAGCCCAATGCCGCCACGATGCCGGCACGCGACTCGATGAGCAGACCAAAGAGCAGCCCAAGTGCCAGGGCAATGAGCAGCGAGTGCGACCACTCACGATGCCAGGGCAGAAATTCGATGCGCACGCCACGGTCGGTTGGAACTAGCTTCAGCGAAGGCCCACCCAGCTCCTCGATGTGCAGCGGGCCATCATAGGTGTAATCCAGCGCGCCCACATGCGCCCGGCGCTCTACTCCATCACGATCGAGCGACACCACTACATCGCCCCGCGCGACATCGAACCGCACGGTGTACAGAATCCACTCTGCCACCGTGACTCTCACCGGGTGAAGTTGAACAATACGCGGACGGCGCTCGTGGGCGGCCAGCCAGATCTGCATGGCAAGATCATCGGCAATGCGTTGCGCATCAGGATGATCCCGCTCAGGCATCACGTCGGCATCTCGCTTCTCCAGAAATTTGGCCAGCTTGAAGTCCAGCGTGTCTGGCAACATGGCACAGGCGCCGCCCAGCGCAATCAGCAACGATCCTCTGGCAGCTTCTTCAACTACCCCCGGCACGAATGTGGCGAGACACAGCCCACTTGCAAAATGAGATATGCCTTTCATCGCATGTCAGCGAACTGGCATTGTACAGCGCCCTCCACCCTCTGAAAAGAGACAGTCACTCCTGCATAAATCCCCGGGACGCCAGACTGTTGATGTCCCCAGTGCAATCCGCGTACAGTCCTTGTAAAGTCGCACTTTAAGCAAAGCTTACATATCGCTTACATCAGACAGACCATCCATGAAAATGATCCACATTGCCGATCAAGCGCACCCCAACCGGCCTCACGATGCGATCAGACATCGGCCGGCTGAACATATCCCGGTGCGCAAACTGACCCGCATGGGCCGGCTGCTGGGTAGCCTGGCCCTTGCCATCCTGTTGGCAGTGGTCATGGCACAGCGATCAGCTGACGCAGCCACAATCATCGTGGAATCACTTTCAGGGGGGAGCGGCGCCACTCAGTGCTCATTGCGAGACGCCGTTAGGGCTGCCAACCTCGACCAGCCGATAGGGGCATGCAGCGCCGGCAACGGCGATGACACGATCGTCATTGCGGTCACAGGCACAATCGCGCTCACCGAGACACTGCCGATCATCACCACAACTGTGTCGATTGTGGGGCCGGGGCCGGCTTTGCTCAGCCTGTGGCGCGATCCAGCAAGCCCCCAGTTTCGTTTCTTCGACATTACGACGACGGTGAGCGTGACGCCCTCCGTGATGATTTCCGGCCTGCGTATGGTCAACGGCGCGGCCGGGGGCGGCAACGGCGGCGCCATACAGACGCGCAATTTCGCGCGGCTGAGCGTTGTCAATGTGGCCTTTGAGGGCAATACGGCTGCCAATGGCGGCGCCATCCACATTCGCGGCCCGCTCACCATCGCCCACAGCACATTTACGAATAATGTGGCAAGCAATGCCGGCGGCGCGATCTTCTCAGATCTGGACAGCGTGATTACCGCCAGTATCTTCATCAGCAATGCGGCGCTGGGCGCCGGCAGCCCCAGCCTGGGCGGAGGCGGCGCGGTGCGGCTCAACATCGGGCCGAACTGGGTGGTGAATTCGGTGTTCGTCCACAACTGGATTCCGGAGAACGCGCCCGGCGGGGCTGTGTTTCGCATCTCGTCGCTGAACGACACGTATATCCTCCACTGCACGATCGTGGGCGAAGATAGCGTGACGCCCAACTCGGCCATTTACACCACCAGTGGCGGAGGGATCTACAGCACACAGGTGCGCAACACAATCATTACCAGCCACACAATCGCGTTGCACCGCAGCGGCTCGATCTCAATGACCGAGGACTACAACCTGTTTCACGCAAATGTCACCAATACGCTTGGCGGCAGCTTCGGGCCGGTAGGCAGTGGCGGGAACAGTATCACCGCCGCGCCACGCTTTCTCAACGCCGGCCAGAACAACTTTCGGCTGCTGGGTGACAGCCCGGCCATCAACGCAGGCAATGACATCGGCGTTCGCGTAGATCTGGACGGCTTCACACGCCCACTGGGCGCGCGGCCCGACATTGGCGCGTTCGAGCACAGCGTTGATCTCAAGCTGCGCAAGACGGTTGTGCCCAGCGTTCGACGCCCCGGTGGAAACGTCAGCTTCACACTGGCGTTTAGCAACGCCGGCGCGCATGGCGCGTCGGGTGTTGTCGTCACCGATATGCTGCCACATGGCCTGATCAACATCACCACCAGCGCCACGCTGCCGATCACGGTGACGCCCGGCCCAATCTACCAGTTCTACTTGTCAGACCCATTGATACCCGGAGCAGCCGGCATCATCACACTAAGCGGCATTCTGTCTCCTGACATGCCACCTGGCCCCGTAACGAACACTGCGACGATCGGCAGCCAGAACTGGGATCTGAACACTCTCGACAACACCGGCAGCGCAGTTGTCACAGTCAGCGACGGGGAGCGCATCTCAAAGTGGGCGCACCCGCCCCAACAGATCTTGCTGCCGGGCCAGCGCATCACGTACACGGTGGTGGTATCTGCGCCAGAGGCGAGCGCTATGGGGCACATGACCCTCACCGACTCCATTCCCGACAACACACGCCTGGTGACCGACAGCGTGGCCGGCACCGGCGTGGTGGCAGCTGGGGCGGCGGTTGTGATGACCCAGAGCAACATTCCGGCCGGCGGGACGGCCATGCTCACATTCGCCGTAGAGATCAACCCGGCTCTGGCGTCGAGCGCCATCGTGACCAATGTGGCTCAGGTTCGATCGGATGCTGTTCCGCAAATGAGCAGCAACGTCGTCACACGCGAAGTGCGCGTGCCGGCCAGCATTGCGCTGGCAATCAGCTCTGCAACGCTGCCGGCCGACAACATCTCCAGCGCGCAAGTGACGGTGACAGTCGCCGACGCCCAGGCGCGCCCCGTGCCTGGCCTGGCGATCGTCGGTCAGATTGTGCCTGGAGGCAGAGGCGGCCTGTCTCTATTCGATCCGACCAATGCAGCCGG
>DAOUDB010000238.1:0-4549 GCA_034431495.1 Thermoflexales bacterium | reverse complement strand
CAGAGGTAGTGCTGCGGTTCGCCGCCGGGCGCGCCGCCGAGCGGGTGCGGGAAACAAACTGGCACGAGTCGCAGGTGATCGAGGATAACTACATCCGCGACCCGCTCAAATCTTTCCTGACCGTTGCCTTCACCAGCAATGCATGGTTTTCGCAGGATGCCTACAACCCGGATAAGCCCAAGCTGACCGATGAGCAACGACAGGAACGACTCTCAAAGCGAAGCCAGTGGGCAGAGCGTCATCTCCGCGCCTGGAAAGAGACGCCGCAGACCGATTCTGGTTTGCGCTGTGTATTCACCGGTAAGCCAGTTGTGGCACAGAGTCTGTCGGGCAAGCTTGCGCCGGGCAAGGCTGGGCGAGCGCAGATTCCGCTGGCGCAGGGCGATGAAGACATCAACTTCTATGCCTACGGTGATTCCGGCCTGCCGGTTTCTGGTGAGGCGCTTCTGTGTCTGCAAGCATTTCCGCTCGGTTGCGCCAAAGTTGGCGGTCGCCTGTTGGCAGTGCATTGCTCTGACCCGGCGCTCACGCTGGCTTTTGCCGAACGCTTCTGGCGCGAGAATCGCAAGGGAGCGCAGCAGGCGCAGCAGGCCGGCTCCAAGAAATTGCCGGAGACGCAGTTTACGCTGGGCACCTTGTTAGCCAGCACATTGGTTTCCATCACAGAGGAACACAGCGACTATGCTGATGAGGCCGCACCCGGCGCTTCCATTACAGCCTATCACTTGACAAATGGTCAACAGCCGTCGATCGACATTTACCACCTGCCGCTGGGTGTGACGCGCTTTCTGGTGCGCGCGAATGCGGCCCGCTATCGCACGCAGTGGCAGGAGATCGTGCGCCTGGCATGGCAACGCGCGCCAAAGAAAAGGTCGAGTGGAAAAGGCGGCGCCACAGGCGTTGATCCGGCTAACGAACCGTTCACCTCACGCCGCAACTATCTCTATGACGATCTGCTCCGGCTGCCTGATGAGGCGGCGTACTTCATGCGCGCCTATCTGTTGCGGCGCGTCGATCGGCGTTTGCGTTTGTTCGAGGACGATCCGCGTTCGGAATACTCTACGAAGCGCGAGATCGGGTTGGTGTCCTGGGACCTGACCGAGTTATTCCTGAAAGAGGTGTTCAACATGGATGAGACCCGCATTGCAGCGATTCGCCGGCTGGGTGACCGGCTGGCCGACTATGTGGCCGCTGAGAACGATCGGCGTTTCTTTCGCGCGTTCTTTGGCGAGATGAACTATTCCCTGTTCCGTAATCGGCTGATCAAGGCAGATATCGAGGCCGTCCGGCGCGGCGGCGAGCCGCTGATTACTTTCGACCAGTTCGTGGAAGTTTTCGAGGAGGGTGAGGAGATTGCCCGCAGGGATTGGCGGCTGGCGCGCGACCTGGCGCTGATTCGCATGATCGAGCGCCTGCGCGAGAACGGCTGGCTGTCGGCCCATGTGGATGCGCTGCCAGAGATCACAGAATCCGAAGAGGCCGGCGAGGAACAGCTCAATTGAGAAATTTAAGGAGATGAAGAAATGGCATTCGTGACAGGACTCTTGTTGATCGACGCGCCTGCTTCGGCCCTGAACAATCTGGGTCAGATCGAAGGTGAGCGTTACGACAACGCCAGTGGCGTCAAATACATCAAGACGCGTGAGGGCGCGTATCCATACGTGTCGGCGCAGGCATTCCGTTACTGGTTGCGCAACACCCTGAGCGCGTATGTGTCGAACTGGAAGGCTGCGCCCGTGTTCCGCGAGGAAAAGATTGCGTATACCGACGCCAATCCAATCTTCTACTGGGACGACGATTTGTTCGGTTACATGCGGGCCCCGTCCAAGAAGGAATCGGCCAGGGTAAAGCGCGAGGCGGATGCGGCGCATGCCGAGGCAACGCCGACGACGGACACGCTCACCCGTGTCGCACCCTTCCGCGTCAGCACGCTGGTATCCATCGCGCCGGTTACGCTCACGATGGACTATGGCACGATGACCCGCATCGAGGGTGACCCGGTGCCGCACGAGCATCAGTTCTATCGCGCCACCCTGAAAGGACTGTTCTCGCTCGACTTGCGCGCCTGTGGCACGTTCTCCTATCGGCAAAAGACCGGCTTCCGCAATCTCGACGACACACGCATTGAGATCGCTAAACAGAACGATCTGAAACACCTCGAAGGCGAGAAGTCGTATCGACTGCCCGACGCCCAGCGGGTCGAGCGTGTGAGCGCCCTGTTTGAGGGGTTGGCGCAACTGGAAGGCGGCGCAAAACTGACGCTGCACTACACCGACGTGATGCCGGCTCTTACCATTCTGGCCGTCACGCGCGGCGGCAACCACATCTTTGGGCATGTGGTGGGCGCAACTGAGCGTGGCCTGCCGCGACTCAATGTGGATGCGCTGGCGGAGGCCCTGAGAGTGTTTGAGCCGGAGATTTTGTCGCCGGTCTATGTGGGCTGGGTGAAAGGTTACCTGGACGAACAGCGCGCGGCATTCGAGCAGGCGCTGAGTGACGAGCGGGGGGTGTTAAAGCCATATCAGGGCCGTATTCGCATTTTGCATTCGCGCGAAGCCTACCAGGAGATGGCGCGCGCTATGCGCGATCCGGCGAACGCAAGTTGGTTGGAATAGCGCCGGCGTTGCGCAAATGAGACGGCGGTCGGTCGATAGGCCCGGCGAACCGACCGCCGCCGTCTTCCCGCGCCTTCCGAAGTTGTTTCAGGGGAGTTGTCTATGCTGGCGTTGAAAATCACGCTCGAGGGGTTGACAACCTCGTTTCGCTATCCTCACTTTATGCTGGGCGTGCAGCCTACGTACGAGATGCCGCCGCCAGCCACAATCTACGGCCACTTGTGCAGCACGCTGGGTGAATGGATCGATCCGGCCGGCGTCCAGTTCGCCTATCACTTCACGTTTGAGCGCAAACTGCTTGATCTGGAGCATGTTCACGTGTTGTCGCCCTCTGGCGGCAAACTGCCGGGCACGGGTCTGCCAAAAGTGCTGGAAGGCAATGTGAATCCGTTTCAGCGCGAGATTCTGTTCATGCCGCGCCTGGTGTTGTATCTCAATAAGCCGGAGTGGGAGTCGGCTTTTCGCAGCCCGCGCTATGCAGTCTCGCTGGGACGATCACAGGATTTATGCGCCTACACCGATGTGCGTGTGATCGATCTCGCGCCGCGAGGGGCAGCTTATTTTGAGCACACGTTGATGCCGTTTGAGTATCCGCTGCGCTCGCCGCAGGGAGTTGTTCTGCAAATGCCGCGTTTTCTGGACTATACGCGCGGTCGCGCGCCGGTGTTTGGGCGCTATAGCATGATCAAGCAGCGCGTGACCAGCCGGCAGATGCTCGCGTTCGGAGGCCAGGCGCCTGACACTTTTCTGGTCGATCCAGACTCTCCCGAATCCGCCGGCTTGAACCTGGGTCTGATCTTCCTGTCGTTCGTGTAAACAATCTGCTGTTCCCTCATCTTCGTGAGATGTCAAACCCTGAACCATGGCCGGTCTGGCTCGAAGATGTATGGGCGAAAAGCCCGCCCGCGGGCCAGAGGGCGGGAGAAACGCTGGCTGCTCATGTGTGGCAGGTGTTGCTGCGCCTGTCCGACCTGTATCGCCTGCGACCTGAGATCGACAGGCAGACCGGCGTGGCGCGTTTGTGGGACCGACTGTTCTGGGCGTGTTTTCTACATGATCTGGGCAAGTGCGCTCCTGGCTTTCAAGACATTTTGCGCGGGCGTCGTGAAACGGCGCTTGCAAAGCAATGGGGCGCCCATCGGCATGAGGTCTTTTCATTGCTCTTTGTGCCATGGGTGTTTCCTATCGGCAGTGAAGATTGGCAGTGGGTGTCTGGCGGGATTGTGTCGCATCACAAAGATAGCGGCGAGATTCGAGCAGCCTATCCCGCCGTCAACGATAAGGATGTGGCTGACATTGTGGCGACGATGCGGGCTGAGGACCTGGTTGGAATTCACCGCTGGCTGACTGAGTGCGCCGGCCCGTGGGCGCATGCACTGGGACTGCCTGTTCAGCCGGCCATGTGCGTTCGAGATGCGCCCTTGGCAGTCGACGCGTTGCGCGCAGAGGGCGCAAGCTACATTCGCGCGGCGCTCAATCACTATCATCGCTGGGTCCGGGCGTTGGCCGAGCGGCCAGAGCCGTCACCGGCCGAGCTACTGTTGCGCGGGCTGATTACTCAGGCCGATCACACGGCGTCGGCTCAAGTTGGGCGCATACGCCCCTTTGTGTGCGACGCTGAACAACTTCGTTGCAAGTGGACGCACATTCGGCAGTACAACTCCCATCAAATCCGTGCCGGTGACACGGTTGGAACAGCGCTCTTGACAGCGCCTACTGGCAGCGGCAAGACCGAGGCGGCGTTGTTGTGGGCGGCGCGTCAGTCTGGCGCGCCGCGCCTCTTCTACACCTTGCCCTATCAGGCCAGCATGAATGCCATGCACAGGCGCCTGGAGCAGACATTTGGCGATATTGTGGGACTGGCGCACGGCCGCGCCCTGCTGGCGCTCTATCGCATGATCGCCGATGAGCAACCGGATCAAGTCTCGGCCGAG
>DAOUDB010000237.1:0-4571 GCA_034431495.1 Thermoflexales bacterium | reverse complement strand
CGCCAGCGTCAGCCAGGCTTGAGTGGGATCGGGGAACTGCGGGATGAGCGGGCGGAAGAGCAACACTGCCGGCACATTCGAGATGAGATTGTTGAGGATGGCCGCCATCAGGCTGAGCGCAAGCACCCCGCCCTCGGCCAGGCCGGCTACCGCCTCGAACACCTTCTGCGAGACGCCTGTGTTCTCCAGCGCGCCGATGACCACGAACAGACCGCAGGTCAGTTCGCCTCGGCCCGGGCGCAACTCGACAACCTGCACCTAACCGCACGCAGGGGGTTGTCCAGGCGGCGCAACGACGTATGGTGCGGCTGGAATAAGGCAACGGTTAACCGCCCGGCGCGACCACCACCTGCCCCGCCTGTGCGCCAGAGAGAATCTCGGTGTGAGTTTCATCGCGCAAGCCTGTCAACACCTCAACCTGCCGGATCGCATTGCCATCTTTCACGGTCAAATGAGCTTTGCCCGTTTGGGGATCGACGCGAACAGCCCAGTTTGGGGCAAGCAGCACGTCATTGTGAAATCCGACCACAACGGACACATCGGCAGTCATGCCGGGCCGGACTCGCGGGTCTTTGCCATCGATCTGCACGCGCGCCGTGTACGAGGCAACTCCGTTGAGGAGCGACGACGTGGGATTAATACGGTGGATGGTCCCGCTCATGGTTGCGCCTGGCAGCGCGTCCAGGGAAATGCGGACCGTCTGGCCGACCTCCACAGCCGCGATATCGATTTCGTCCACCATGACATCGATGTAGTAATGCGAATCGTCAACCAGACCCACTACCGGCTGCGCGCCAACAGTCTCGCCCACTTCCACGCCAATCCATGAGATGACTCCATCCACCGGCGCTTTGATGACAGCCTGCTCGATCCGGCGGCGGGCCTGCCTCACCTGTATTTCCGCCAGCCGCGTCTGTACTTCGGCAGCGCGGACCTGCAATTGCGCCTGCTCCAGATGGGCCAGCGCCTGGGCGACGTCAAAATCACGCGCAGGATTTTTCGCAGCTTCGAGCGCGGCTCGTGCGCTTTGCACTTGCTGATACGCGGCCGAGAGCTGGGCGTTATCCGCCCCTTTGGCGACTTTGTCATAGGCAGCTTTGGCCGCGTTGAAATTGTTGGTGGCCTGCTCAAGTTGCACGGCTGCGGCTGTGCCGCCGATGCCGGCCGGGTTGCGCCGATAGGCTTCATCGTAGGCGTACTGCGCCTGGCGCACGCCAGCCTCTGCCGTTTTAAGCGCCGCATCAGCGGCGGCGATATCTTCATACTGCGGTCCGGCCTTCACTTTGTTGTAGGCGCTGACTGCCGCGTTGAACGCCGCCTGTGCGGCGTCGATCTCAGCCTTGCGGGGGCCTTCGATGGTTCGGCTGTAATTCGCGGTGGCGATGATCACCTGGGTTCGGGATGATTCCAGTGCGATCCTGGATTGGTCGAGCGAAGCTTGCGCCTGTGACAGCGCCAGATCCAGGTCGGCAGTGTCCAGCTGCGCGATCACATCCCCATGTTTCACACGCTCGGACACGCCGGCCAAAATCGCCTGCACCGTGCCGGGCTGTTGAAAGCCCAGCTTGATTTCGGCTTCTGGCTGGACAGCGCCATTGGCCTCCACCCGGAGGGGTATCGAGCCTACACTCAGAACGGCACTTTGCGGCTCGCCGGGCTGCCGATTCACAGCTTGAGCGTCTGCCTGGGCGGTAATCTGCCCGCATGACGCCAGCGCAATGGCGCCAATCAGCGCCACTGGGATGAGGTTTTTGATTTGACGATACAACACGGTTCTCCTTGTGCTGCTGATCCTCGCGCAGACCATGAATCTGCGGGAGAGTGGGTTTCTCATTCGTAAGCCAGAGCTTCACGGATGCTGATCTGCGTGGCGCGTTGAGCAGGCGTGAGGCTGGAGATGATCGAGATCACGACGACCAGCGACAGCCAGCACGGCGGCCCCTGAGGCGCGATCAGAAAGGTAAACGGGCTGAGGCGCAGCGCGCCGGCCAGCAGATGGTCGAACGCCAGAGTGATCGGCAAGCTCAACGGTAGCGCGACCAGGAAGCTGATCAATCCAATCAGCAAACCCTCGGTGACGAACATGCCGCGCAACGTGTTGGTGCGACCGCCCACACTGCGCATCACGCCAATCTCGCGCGTACGCTCGATGACGCTCAGGCTCATGGCGCCGGCCAGCCCCAGACCACCGACCACGGCGATCATCAACGCCACGACGAATAGCACCACGATGACGATGTTGAATGCCTCCAGCACATTGTTGACCACGTCGGTTCGGGTCATGGTGAACCCGACACGCATATTCCAGCGATCGTTGAAGGCGCGCGTCAGACTCGCCGCCACGCGCTGTTGTGCGCCAATCGACGCGTCACCGGTGCGCAGATTCAGGAGATTTACGCCATCGGCAACGATGCCTGCGAAATCGGTCACGTCGTTCAGAGAAGCGTAAGCCGCCGGCGCCTGCGCGTTCACCACGCCCACCACACGCCAGGACTTGTCGGCACTCCGGCTGTTACCGCGTCGAAGGGTGATCCAATCTCCGACGCGCACATCATTTTCCCGGTTCGTGATGAATGCTGTCGTCACCACGATGTCGCGGCGATTTGGGTCAGCATCGCCCAACCAGCGTCCCTGAGCAAGGCTGGGCGAAGCGAACCGCGAACCAGGGGGCACGCCATAGAGGGTGAAGTTGCTACCCAGCACGCCATCAGGCCTTACGCGCGTCACCGAGGTTGTAGCCCACCCCTCAGCATCCACGACGCCTTCGACGGCTTTCGCCCGCGCCTCAACTGACTGCCTGGCGGCCGGAGCGATCAGGCCGGCTTGCACGTCGAATGTGGACATGCCCAGAGACTTGCGCACATCGCGCGTGACGGCCTCGCTCACGTTCATGATGGCCATGAACAACGCGCCGGCCAGAGTCAGCGTAACCATGGTCAGAGCAAGCCGGCTTTTTTGGCGGAATGTGCCGCGCACAGCCATCAACGCCGGGCGCGGCAATCGCTCCAGTCGCGCCAGCGCAACATCCACCAGGCCGGCGCGCGCTCGGACCACGTAATCGCTGATCGCCTGCGCGGCCGACAGGCGTGTGGCGCTCAGAATAGGAAAGAGGGCAAACAGCATCGGCGCCAGCACCGCCACGCCGATCTCCAGCGCCAGGATTTCAGGTGGCAGGCTGAAGTGCAGGAGATCGAAATTCAGGGTTGCCGGGCCGATATAGAGGGTCAGCGCATAGGCCAGCGCCACGCTGACGGGTAGGGCCAGGATCAGCGCCAGAAGGCCGAAGCAAGCCACCATGGCCAGATATACGGCAATGATTTGCACACGCCGGCCGCCAACGATTTTCATGACTCCGATGAAGCGTTTTTGCTGCAGAAGCAATCCGTTCACCACATTGACCACAAGAAAGCCGCTGAAGCCCAGCGCCAGGCTGCCGACCAGCGTCATGATCAGCGCCAGGCCGTCGAGTTGGGCTGCCGCCCAATGCTCGCGTCGCTGATTGACTTCGATCGACCGGGCAATCAGGCCGCGCTGACGCAGCTGCTCGCGCAGCATGTCTGCGATCTCATTCGCGCTGGGCTGATTTGGGAACAGAGCCGCCAGACCGGCCGGCGGCGGCTGAATGGTGATGTACAGCCGGTTGAAATGCACCGGCGCGTCCAGCGCGTATAAGCTGCGTCGCGCGATGTAACCTTGTATGCGGGGATTCACCAGGCCGCTCTGCGCCGTGATGTCATGCACTGCGCCGGCGTACGTCATGCGGTATCGTCGATCTGCGCCTAATTCAACCCAGACAGAGTCGCCCGGGCGCAGATCGACTCGATCCAGAAAGCTGCGCTCGATGAGCAGCGTGCCGCGGTCGGGCGGCCACATACCGGGAGCGACATTCAGCCGGTTGATGCGCACAGGCGCCGAGTCGTCGTAGGCGGTGAGGGTGAGGTTGTGTTCATGCCCCGCCACGATCAGTTTGCCCAAAAAGACCGTCATGCCTTGTGCAGCGGTGACATACGGCTGACCCTCCACCCAGCGCGCCAGCGACTCGTCGAACGGCGGCAAGTCGATGGCGATGTCAAAAGCATTTGCCGCCCGGTATTGGTCGCGCAGATTGGAGGTGAATTCGCCGCGCGCAATGAGCAAGGCGCCGAAAGTGATAACGCCCACTGCAATCGACAGCGCCACCAGAACGGTGCGCGATTTGTTGGCCCACAGATCGCGGGCAACCTTTTGCCAGCGTGGATCAAGCATGGGCAAAAGAGGCGGGCTCGGCTGCTGCGCAAGTCCCGTTGCGCCGCGCCAAAGACAACCGGTCAAGCGGCGAGAGGGCGGCGTCCGTCTCGCCGGAAAAATCGGACACGATCTGTCCGTCAGTCATGGTGATGACCCGGCTCATGCGACGAGCCAGTTCGGCATCATGGGTTACCATCACGAAAGTCTTCCCTTGCAGAACCAATGATTCGAACAACTGGAACACAGCCTCGGCGGTCTTGGAATCGAGGTTGCCGGTCGGCTCATCGGCCACGATGATGGGCGGATCGTTGGCCAGGGCGCGCGCAATCGCCACGCGCTGCTGC
>DAOUDB010000236.1:0-31871 GCA_034431495.1 Thermoflexales bacterium | reverse complement strand
GAGGTAGTATGCGTAAAGCAACGAGAGCGTTTAGCGCCATCGTGACGGCGGCAAGTCTGACCGTGTCGATGGCGGGTCAGGCCCTGGCAGGAACGCCGGCGCCTGTTCCGGGCACTGTATCGGTTGATCGAGTACCCCCTCAGGCAGACGCTGTCCTGGCGTCGAAGCCACAACCATTATCCGGCACGGTTGAAGTGGTTGTGCAATTGCGCGCGCCGGCCCTGGCCGAGTATGCCGCGCAGAGCCGCGCCCGCTCTGGAGCGATGGCTACCGCCGCGCAGCAGGCCGCCTATGCGGCGCAGTTAGCCAGCGCCCAAAATGCGCTCATGCAGTCGGCTCGCGCGCTGGGCGCCACCGAGCTGGCCCGCGTGAGCAAGGCGCTGAACGCAGTGATTATGCGCATCGACGCTGAGCAGATCGGAAAGCTCGCCGCGCTGCCCGGCGTCAAGTCTGTGCGCCCGGTGCGCCACTACGAGCGTGATCTCGATCAGACTGTCCCATACATCGGGGCCGGCTTTGTGCAGAACACGCTTGGTATCACCGGCACAGGTGTCACCGTCGCCGTGCTGGATAGCGGCATTGACTACACGCACGTCAACCTGGGCGGGCCGGGCACGCCTGCGGCATATCAGGCCGCCTGGGGCACGGCGATCACCAGCACCGAGAACACCACCGTCACGGTCAGCACCGGCTTCCCCACCGCCAAGGTGATCGGCGGGTACGACTTTGTCGGCGAGCTGTGGCCGACCTATGGCCCGCGCAGCGAGGACCCCAACCCGATTGACGCGCCGCCCGCGCCGATTGCCGGCGGCGGCCACGGCACGCATGTGGCCGACATCATCGCCGGCCAGGACATCAGCGATACGCATCGCGGTGTGGCCCCCGGCGCGCAACTGTATGCCGTCAAGGTGTGCAGCGCAGTCTCCTCGAGTTGTAACGGCATCGCGTTGTTGTTGGGCATGGATTTCGCGCTCGACCCGAATGGCGACAATGATTTGAGCGACGCCGCGGATATCATCAACATGTCGCTGGGTTCGTCGTATGGCCAGAAGGAAGACGACCTGAGCGAGGCGTCGGCCAACGCCGTGCGCGCCGGCGTCGTCGTGGTGGTCTCGGCCGGCAACAGCGCCGACCGGCCCTACATCGTCGGCTCGCCCTCATCCACGCCCGAAGTGCTGAGCGTAGCGCAGACCCAGGTGCCGAGCGCGGTGGCTTACCCGCTGCGCATCAACTCCCCGTTGGCGATCGCCGGAGCTTATTCCAATACCGCCACGGTGGAGTGGGCGCCCATCGTCAATGGCTTTACCGGCGACATTGCCTATGTCGGCCGCGGCTGCCCGGCGGTCGGCTCGACGCCGGCCGATCCCTATCTGGACGATCCGGCCGGCAAGGTCGCGTTAATCGACCGCGGCCTGTGCGCCGTGAGTCTGAAGGTGGATCGGGCGGTCATCTCCGGCGCCATCGGCGTGCTGATCGCCAACAACGTGGCCGGCGACGCGCCCAGCTTCTCGTTCGGCGGCGGCACGAACATGACCGAGACGCTCATCATCCGCTTGAACGAAGGCAACCTGATCAAGAGCCGCATCCCGACCGACACAGTCAATGTGACGGTGTCTCCGTTGTTTGGCCTCCCGCTCGTGGGTAGCATGGTGGCGTCATCGTCGCGCGGGCCAAACTACAGCTACAGCGGCATCAAGCCCGACATCGGCGCGCCGGGCGCCTCTGTCTCGGCCATCTCCGGCAGCGGCAATGGTACCGAAGCCTTTGGCGGCACCTCCGGGGCTGCGCCGATGGTCTCCGGCGCGGCGGCGCTGCTGCTCTCGGCCGAGCCGGGCCTGACGCCGGCCGAGGTGAAGGCGCGCCTGATGAACACCGCCGAGCGCAACGTGTTCATCAATCCCGCGACCCAGCCGGGTGTGCTGGCCGAGATCACCCGCATCGGCGGCGGCGAAGTGCGCGTTGATCGCGCCATCAGCTCCACCACTGCCATGTGGTCTGCCAACCCGCAAATTCTCAACAGCGAGTTGTACACGGATGGTGTCAGCCTGTCGCTGGGCTACCACCGCATGCTCACCGGCATGCACTACTTCACGCGCACGGTCGTTGTGGCCAACTACAGCGCCGATGATCGCGAGTATGTCATCACGCCCACCTTCCGCTACACCGACGACGCAGCCAGTGGCGCGGTCGTTCCCAGCGTGCCGGCCACCGTCTCGGTGCCGGCCAACTCGACCGCCACCTTCGACATCAACTGGATGGTGGACGCCTCCAAGCTGCCGCTGTGGGCCTTCACATCACCTTCGCAACTGGGCACCGGTTCCTTCTTGCGCAATAGCGAGTTCGACGGCTACCTGCTGGTTGGCGATGTGACCGACACGGTCAGCCTGCCGTGGCACATCCTGCCGCATCCGGCGGCCGGCATCCTCACGCCAACCGTCGCCAGTGCCGTGGTGACCAACAGCGCGCCGATCGTGACCACGCTGAACAATCCGCAAGGCGCGCGCAGCGGGCGGGTGGATACGTTTGCTCTCACCGCCATCAGCCCGCAGGATTACCCGGTGTTGCCCGCCCCCGGCTCTAACGAGGCCGTGATCGATCTGCGCTATGTCGGGGTGCGCGCGGTTAGCCTTGGTGGTGGGCAGTTCGGCGTGCAGTTTGCCATCAACACCTGGCACCCACGCACCCATCCCAACTATCCCGCCGAGTTCGATATCTACATCGACAGCGATCGCGACGGCGTGGAAGACTATGTGATCTACAACGCCGAGCAGGGCACGTTTGCTTCGACCGGCGTGAACCTGGTGTACGTTGGGCCGATCGGTGGGCCGTACAATGCCCACTACTACACCGACGCCGACCTGAACTCCGGCAACGTGATCTTCACCGTGCCGGCGGCGCAGATCGGCCTGAATGCCACCAACCCCGGCGTCTGGCAGCCATTCGACTTCTACGTGCTGGCCTTCGACAATTACTTCACCGGCAATCTGACCGACTACACCGACATCATGCGGGTGAATCCGGCCTACCCGCGCGCCACGGCCGGCCTGTCGCCATCGGCGGTGCCGGTTGGCGGCAGCAGCACGCTCACGATCAACAAGCTCGCCTACAACGACATGGATTCGCCGTCGCAGCAAGGCATCCTGTTGATGTATCGCGACGCGCAGCATGGCCGTGAGGCGGATATCATCACCCTGGACATGCCGTCCATCGTGGTGACCAAGACGGTGGGCCTGAACCCGGCCGTGTGCGCCACCACGAAAGAGATCACCGTCACTGCCGGCACGACCGTGTACTACTGCTATGCCGTTCAGAACACCGGCAACATCACCCTCACCACGCATGACCTGACCGACACAGCGCTGGGGACGATTCTCAGCGGCTTCGCCTATACCCTGACGCCCGGCGCCAGCGTCTTCGTCACCGCCAGCGCCACGCTGACCAACACGACGGTGAACGTGGCTCAATGGGAAGCCTATGCCGAGGGCGGCAACTTCCCGGCCTATTGGGCCGATGACGCGCGCGTGAACGTCTATACCCCAACGCTGAGCGCGCTCACGCTGAGCGCGACGCCGAATCTCCTGTTCGCCAACGGCATCAGCACCACAACTGTGGTAGCGACATTGCGCGACCAATACAACGCGCCGTTCGTTGGCCAGACGGTCACACTACTGGCCAGCCAGGGCACCCTCTCGGCCAACAGCGGCACGAGCGACGCCAGCGGCAACGTCACTGTGACGCTGACCGCGCCGCTGAACGCCGGCGCCGGCACGATCTTTGCTGTGGCCAGCGCGCTGAACGCCTCCACGCCGGTCACCTTCGTCCAGCAGTTGACCGACACCGTGACCTTTGACCTCAGCACCCTGGCGCAATCCTCGTCGGTGGTGACCAGCGGCGGCTTGTTGACCTACACCTTCACCGTGACCAACAGCGGCCCCGGCAACGCCTCGAACGTGTTGATGGTTGCGCCGATCCCGAACGGGACGAGCTACGTGGCCGGCAGCGCCAGCGGTGGCACGCCCTTTGGCGGCAGCCTGATGATGCTGCTCGGCGGGCAGACGGTGGCCGGCCCGGCCTCGCCGGCGGCAACTACGGCGATTGTCTGGCAGGGCAGCATTGCGGCCAACGCCAGCCACACCATTCAGTACGCCGTGCAGGCAAACATCATCGAAGGCACGATCACCAACACCGCGCGCGTGTATCTGGACAACGTAGAGGGCGGCGCGCTCACACAGACGGCGCAAGTGCAGCCGGCAGCGCGCGTCTTCCTGCCGATCGCGCTGCGCTAGCGCGATAGCCGCAATCGGCTGAACGATCTCCGGCAGCAGCGTCCGCAACAGGGCCTGCTGCCGGATCGTTTTTCTTGGGGGTTGGTCAGGTTGGTAAGGTTGAGGGTTGAGGGTTGAAGGTTGAGGGTTGAGCGCCGAGTACGCACTACGCAACACGCAACGCGCAATACGTATCATGTCGCCCGTCGCGCGTCGCGCGCGTTCCCCTGCGATCTGATGTAAGATGCGCCGGATTCAGCATGGCAATCCTACTGGGCATTGACACCGGCGGCACCTATACCGATGCTGCCTTGTTCGACGACGCGCACGGCGTTCTGGCATCGGCCAAAGCGCTAACCACCAAACATGATTTATCGATCGGCATTCGGAATGCTATCCAGTCGGTTGTGCGCATTGATCCACAGGCCATCGGCATGGTGTCGATCTCGACCACGTTGGCGACGAACGCGCTGGTCGAAGGGCAGGGCAGTTCGATTGCCTTGTTGTTGATCGGATACCCGGCCGATGCGCTGGATCTGGCCGGCTTGCGGCAGGCACTGGGCAACGATCCGGTGGCCTTTATCGCCGGCGGTCATGACGTGTATGGCGATGAACAGCAACCACTGGATCTTGCTGCGGCCCGCCGGGCGATTCTGGCGTGCGCGCCGCGCGCTGCTGCATTTGCCGTGTCCGGCTACTTCAGCGTGCGCAACCCTGCGCATGAGCTGGCCGTGCGCGATCTGGCGCGCGAGTTAACCGGCCTGCCGGTCACCTGCGGCCACGAGTTGACGCGCAATCTGAACGCGCCCCGCCGCGCGCTGACCGTAGTGTTGAATGCGCGGTTGATCTCCCTCTTGCAACAACTGATTCTGGCTGTGCGCGCCATTCTGGCCGAACAGCGCATTCACGCGCCGCTCATGGTGGTGAAGGGCGACGGCTCGCTTGTCTCGGCGGAGGTGGCCCTTCAGCGGCCGGTCGAGACGATCCTCTCCGGCCCGGCGGCCAGCGTGGTGGGCGCGCACTATCTTTCCGGCGAACGCGATGTGTTCGTTGTGGATATGGGCGGCACGACCAGCGACATCGCGCTGTTGCGCAACGGGCGGCCGGTGCTGAACCCGGCCGGCGCGGTGGTGGGTGGCTGGCAAACGATGGTCGAAGCGGTAGCCGTGCACACCTTCGGCCTGGGCGGTGACAGTGAGGTGCGTCTTGACGACCATGACGAACTGATGGTCGGGCCGCGCCGGGTAACACCGCTCAGCCTGCTGGCGCACCAACACCCGCATGTGCTCGAAGTCCTTCGCAGCCAGTCGCGCAAGCCGGCTCCTGATGGTGGCGACGCGCAGTTCGCACTGCCGTTGCGCTCGCCGGAAGCGAGCCGCGAAACCCTCAGCGAGGAGCACCTGGCGTTGTGGCGCGTGATTGCGCAAGGTGTCGCGCCGCTGACCGAATTGCTCTCCAATCCGCGCACGGCCTACTTTCAGCGCCGCGCGCTGCTGTATCTGGTCGAACGGGGCCTGGTGGCGCTGAGTGGCTTCACCCCGACCGACTCGGCGCACGTTCTGGGGTTCCAGGCTGACTGGTCGTTGGAAGCCGCTCAACTCGGCGCTGAAATCTGGGCCAGGCGCCTGTCGTCGATGGGCAAGCGCGTTGCCAGCGGCCCCCAGTTCAGCCAGCAGGTCATGCATCAGGTGGTGCTGCAAGCCGGGCGGTCGCTGGTGTCTGTGGCGCTGGCCGAGATGTTGCCGCAGCACAAGGCGATCAGCTTGCGCTCGCCCAGTAGCGCTGCGCACAGCCTGGAAACGCATGACGGGTTGCGGCGTGTGTTTGTGGATGCTGCCTTGAATGGGGCCGGCCCAACACTGCCACACTCAGATATCGAGAGTCTGCTGGATGTGACGCTGGCGCTGCGCCGGCCGGTGGTGGCTATCGGCGCTCCGGTGCCGACCTACTTCCCGATCGTTGCGCAGCGCCTGCACACCCGGCTGTGCATCCCCGAACATGCTGGCATCGCCAACGCAGTGGGCGCGGTCGTTGGCGGCGTCATGCAAACAGCCCGCGCCATCATCCGGCCCATTGAAGGCGAGGGCTATCGCGTTCATTTGCCCGATGCCGTGCGCACCCTGCCGACACTGGAGGAAGCCGTTGTCGATGCGCAACAAGTCACGGCGGAACTGGCCGAAGCCCAGGCCCGGCAGGCCGGGGCCGGCCATGTCACGGTCGAGACACAGCGCAACGACCACATCGTGCGCGTGAAGCGCGACGATGATGTCTATGAGGAAGTGTTCCTGGAGTGCGAGATCGTATCCACGGCGCTTGGCCGGCCGCTGGTGGGCCACACAAGCGAGGTCGGCGATGGCATCAACGGCTAACACTGCGGACAGACTCCGCGCTCTCGACGAGGTGTGCTGGGAGCGGATGTTGCCCCACCAGTTCCGCGCGGCGCAGGCGCGGCTGCCAGTTGTGTATTTGCCGCTTGGAACGGTTGAGTGGCATGGCGAACACAATGCGCTGGGGTTGGATGCGCTGAAGGCGCATCAACTGTGCATGCTTGCGGCGCGCCGGGCTGGCGGCATCGTGCACCCGCCCGTCTACGGCGGCATGGGCGGTCTGGACAAGCCAGCCACTGTTGTCCTGGAAGGCGAGATGGCCTGGGATGCGCTGGTGCTGCGGCCCTGGCTCGAACGCCTGTGCAGTGAGTTTCATCGCCAGGGCTTTCGCGCGATCATCATGCTCACCGGCCACTATGGCCATAACCAGCAGATCGTCGTGCGCGAGACTGCCGCGCGCATGAGCGAACGCTTGCAGATTCCCGTGCTCGGCACGCCTGAATACTGGCTGGCGCAGGATGCCGGTTACCTGGGGGATCACGCCGGCATCGGCGAAACGTCGTTGCTGATGCACTTGCACCCGCATCTGGTGGAGATCGAGCGTATCCGCGACGACCCCGACTACGGCCGCACCGATGAGATCGAACGCGGAGCATCGGCTGAGTTGGGCCGGCGCTATGCAGATCTGATCGTGTCGCGCCTGGCTACCATCGCGGCGACCATGCCGGCCTGGGATGCCGTCACGCTCGACCGCTTCATCCGCGCCGAGCGCGCAGTCGTCAGCGCGCAGGTGCGCGGATGGCGCAACGATCATGCCTGGTCGGCCTGGCGTCGCCTGTTCAGCGGCGAGCTGACGACTTACGGCGCCAGCCTTGTCGAGCAGCGTTTCGAGGACATCGAGCAGTTGGCGCGCGAGATGGGCGCGTAATTTTGAGTCTGCGCTTTAGGCCCGCGTCATCGCGGGCCGCCCAACCACTCAGGCGCGATTCGCGAACAGACCGAGGTTCTTGTAGCATGGCTACGCAAAGCAGACCGCGACGAGTGAAAGCAACGATGCTCGCTCTGTCTTTGCTGTTGATTCTTGCGCTGGGGGTAACGGTGCGCGCGTCGCCGGCGCCACAACCGCACAAGCCGCGCGTCATGGTCGCTCTGGTATTCGGCCAGTCCAATGCCGCTAATTTCGGCGAGACGCGCCACGTGGCCGGGCGCAACGTGTATGTCCTGCACAAGGGCCGGCTGTATCCGGCGCGCGACCCATTGCGCGGCGCAGATGGCGCAGGGGGCAGTGTGTGGACACGCCTCGGCGACAAGCTGATTGCCGAGGGCCTGTTCGACACGGTGATCTTCGTGCCGGCGGCGGTCGGCGGCACCGAGATCGCCCGCTGGACGCCGGATGGCGATTTGTTTCCGCTGATTGCGCGCGCCATCGAAGATGCGCAGCGCCGTAAACTGAAGTTCACCCATCTCTTGTGGCATCAGGGCGAGTCGGACGCGGTGTTGTTCACACATCCAAGGGAATATCAGAAGCGCTTTCTGGAAATGCTGGCCGGCATCCGCGCGCGTGGCGTAGATGCGCCGGTGTACGTGGCAGTCGCCACACGCTGTGGCCAGTACCCGGTCAATCCCGATATCCAGTGGGCGCAACGCGATCTGGTCAACCCGGCCGCCGGCATTCTGCCCGGCCCAGACACCGATCAACTGGACGAAAGATTCCGCTACGATGGTTGCCACTTCTCCAACGATGGGCTTGACGCTCATGCGCTGATGTGGTTGTGGCAGATCAAGGCGTATCTGCCCCCGGGCTGGTTGCCAACCCCGACGCCCGCGCCTTGAAAGGTATGCCCGGCGTGTTCAGTACGGGCCGGCCTGCCCGCCGGCGCGGCGTTGCTTCATCCCGGTGACAACGGCCTGCGCCGCGCCGATCAGGTAACGCAGGTCGGATTGCACGGTGACGAAGCGGAACCCCAGCTCGATCATGCGCTGCGCTTCTTGTGTGGAGCCGGTGTGAATGCCGGCTACCACGCCGCGCCGTTTGGCCGCGGCCAGCACGGCCGCGATGGGTTCTGCCAGAAATGGTTCGCTCACCGGTGTGCCGGGCCGGCCACCCAGACTGATGCTGAGGTCTGACGGGCCGATGTAGATGCCGTCCAGCCCCGGCGTGGCGCAGATGTCATCGGCATTCCGCACCGCTTCGGCGGTCTCGATCATGGCCAGCGTGAGGACGGTGTCGTTGGCGCGCTCTACGTAGTCCGGGCCGGCGTAGATCGCCGCGCGCAGCGGCCCATAGCTGCGATAGCCCAGGGGCGGATAGCGGCAGGCGCCAACGAATGCTTCAGCCTCGGCGCGCGTGTTGATCATCGGGCAGATGATGCCATATGCGCCGGCGTCGAGCATCTTCATGAGGATGCCCGGCTCGTTCCACGGCACACGCGCCAGTGGAATGGCCGGGGTGGTGGAGATGGCCTGCAACATGCCCAGCGCCACGTCGTAGTGCATCAGCCCATGCTGGGCGTCGATGGTTACGCTATCCCAGCCCTGCTGCGCCATGACCTCGGCCACCCAGGGGTTGGGGATGGTGACCCATCCATTGAGCGCGCTCTCGCCCCGCGCCCACAACGTTCGCAGTGTGTTTTCTCGCATAGCGGCCAGTTATACGCCAGTTTGGCAAGCTGTCGGTTGCCCGGGTCATCGCTCATGCAAAGTCAGTTGTTCACATCGCGCGCCGCCGGTGTGTCGCAAGGCGTAGGGCAAGCCGCCTGGCTTGCCCTGGCAGGCGGGAACCCAGCCTGCGGGCTTCTGGAGTGCTGTCCCCCTCCAACCAGGCGCGTCATACCTGCGACCGCAGACATCCTCGCGCCTACAGGTCCGCAAAGGCAGTGACTGAACTGCATTCCCACATTCGACTGGATGCCCGCATACGTGCTGATCGTTAAACACAAGTGTTGTGCGGGACGGCGAGGGCGCCACAGTCCGAAGAGTGGGCGGGGCGACGATAGGGGCATGAAGGTTGAGCAGAACGTAACCGAATGGGCGGAACGACAGTGGAGTCGGTGTGAACCCGGCGACCAGCGATTGACACGACGAGCGGTGGAGATGGGCAGACGAATTACGCCACATTGCACGCGCGGCTCCCGACAGGCCGGCGGCGGGAGTCGTCGATCCTCCCTTATGCAGGCATGATGCGTGTCGGCCTGGGAAATTCAGCGCGCTTCGACGGTCAACCGGTAAGCGACCCACACATTCGCGCTATACCCTGTTCTGCGAGCTATCAATGCAGATGAAATGGGATGGCGCCGGCGAGAGATCAGTGAGAGGAGTATCCAGCGGCAATCTGCCGGGCCTGGTCGAGAGAATCGGCGACGCCAAACAGCGCCGTAAACCCCACCATGTCGAACACATCGCGCACGTTCTGCGACAGGGCGCACAGAATCAGCTCGCCGTGCCGGTCGCGCAACTGTCGTCGGCCCGTCAACAGCACGCGCAGGCCACTACTGGAGATATAAGTAACCTCCGACAGGTCGAGGATGACAGCCTTTGCCCCGGTGTGCAGGGCGCGCATGAGCGCGTGTTCGAGGATACTCACCGTGCTGGCATCTAGGCGTCCCGAGGCCTGGATAACAGGAACCGGCACGGAAGACGCATCTCCGGTTTCCTCGGTTGACTCGCGAACAACCAGGGTGGCGGCCATCGTCATCGACCTCGCACGAACTTCTCCATAGTCAGGCGATTGCCGACACCGGGGACACCAAATTCGAAGCACACCTGATCCATCGTCTGGCGCATGAGATGCAAACCTAGCCCCCCTACTTTTGCGTCATCCAGAGACGCCGTAGGCACGTACTCTTGAACACTGCCTGGATCGAACGGCTTGCCCTGGTCAGTAATGACAATGAGCAGGTTGCGATCGCGTTCGCCGGTCACTTCGATCTCGATTTGGCCGCGTTGGCCGCCATAGGCGTGATCGATGATGTTGGAACATGCCTCGTCCACAGCAAGCTCGATCCGGTTGATCTGCAATTCATCGAATCCAACTTCGGCAGCGGCTGCCGCAGCGAAGGATGCAAGCCTGGCCAACTGGTCGTGCCGCGCTGGCGCGACCATCCTGCGTCTTGGAATCATCAGAAGGAGTCGACGGCGTCGACGATATCGGTGTATTGAAGGAACAGCGTCTGGAATCCAACCAGCGCAAGGGTGTCGCGCACACGCTCGTTTGCCTGAGCCAGAACAACGTTTCCGCCGTTGCTCTTTGCCGATTTCAAGGCAGCAAGCATCGCGCGCAAGCCGGCGCTGCTCACATATTCCAGGCTCCCACAATCAATGACGATCTTTCTGCGCCCATGGTCAAGGAGTCCTTTCAGTGCATTATCGAACTCGGACGCCGTGGCGCTGTCGATGCGACCGCTCACCTTGACAATATCTACCTGCTTGAGGGGTTTGACGCTGATTTCCATACGGGGCGATTCTAGCAGATGTTCAGCCGGGCTGACGCTCGCCGGCCAACCGGCTTGCCGCCACAGCCAGCGCAACCACCAGCCACATCAACATGACCGCGTTGTGGAAATCGATATTGAAGAAGTAATGGTCAAAGATACCACTGATGAGCACGCCAACGATGGCAGCGTGCGCGCCCATCCATGCCGGGAAGAGTTCCTCGTTCGACCAGACTTTCGGCGCCGTGCGACTCGCCGACACGAAGACGGTTGTCATGACCACCAGAAAAGCGGTAAGCCCCACGATGCCCATGGTCTGGGCGATCAGCAGATACATCATCGACACGCCGATATACAGATCGACATCGGGCGTGTCTGTGAATCCCACCCCCAACACGGGGTAGCGCTCGAGCAGGCGCAGGGCGTCTTTGTATTCGCCGAAGCGCATCTGGGTGGCCAGGTCGCGCCCCATGAAACCGTCCACGAAATGGGAGACGAGTTCGCTGGTCTGGGGCAGGATGAGCGCCACTGCAAGCACGATTGCCCCCAGCACGAATAGTCGGCGGTAACGCGCCGTGCCAATCAGCGCAGCCACAGCCACAAACCCAAGCATGGCGCCGCGGGACACAGACGCCACGAGCGCCAGCCCGATTAGGCCGGCACACACCAGCGCCAGCCAGCGCGGTAACGCCGGCCTGGACGCGAACACCTGCGGCAGCGCCAGCGCGCCGACAACTAGCAGAAAACCGCCATACGCATTGGGGTCGATCCACAGGCCGGTCGCGCGCTGCATGAGGGCGGGATCATCACGGATGTAGCGCAACACACCCGGCCCGGTCGGATAGTCGAAGATGCGCAGCGCAGATAATAGGCGGATCGCAAGGTCATCGGGCATGACGTACAACGCCAGACCGATCAGCGCAGCCAGCCCGCCACACAGCACCAGCGCCGCCGTAGTGCGGCGAACCGCGCCGGCGTCGCGCAACACCGCCACAATGACAAAGACTGCCCCCAGGCTCAGCAACATTTCTGCAAACCGGCGCGCTACCAGCGTGGTGAAGGGGCCATTGGGCAAGCCGAACACGAATGTGGCCAGCGCAACCACCATTAATCCGATGAGTGGCAGGGTGATGGGCAGCCGGCGCAGGTCCAACGGGTAACGCGAGGTTCGCAACGCCCACGCCGCGATCAATAACAGCAATGCCACATCGAGCAACGTGGGCTTGAAGCCGATGCTGACCGGCGACGCCACGCGCGGCAAGATGGCAATGACAGCGACCAGCAGCCACAGCGCGCGCTCGGCGCTGCTGAGCGCCCACACTGCCACTGCCAGCGCCGGCGGCAGCGCGAGCAACACCAGCGGATGCACAATCGACGCAGCAGCTCCGACAGCCAGACCGGCCGCCACACATGCAGCCAGCAGGACAAGGCCAGAAACGCGCCCCGGCCATGCAAACCGCCTGTCACCTGCAACAGGAACGCTCATATAGACCAGCGCCTAGCTTACCACTGGAAATGTGGCTGCGATCATCCAGGCGAACACAGCCGCGTTCAGCGTCGCAGCAACCCAGGGCCGGCCGGTCAGCCGGTGCAGGCAATGCGCATACAGGCCATGCCATACGAACAGAACCAGCATGACCGGCAACAGGATGAGCAGAAAAAAGGGGCCGCCAAACCAGAGAATGGCAGCCACCAGACTGGCGAGGAGCGTCCCCTTGCTAAGGGCATACAACCCAAGCCGGGCGCGCGCCGAGGGCCGCCAGATCAGTGTTTCATCAGCCCAGAAGTAGAGCAGCATAAACACGAACAACACCAGCGCCATCCAGACGCGCTCCCCGACCAGCGCAAAACTCGTCCATGTCAGATGCGCCGTCAGGCCAAACGTCAGCAGCGCATAGGCTGCCAGTGCAACAGCAGCCAGGATCAGCCGGAGCGGGGGAAGCTGGATTTGGATGAGCGGGCGGCCGGCCCGGGCGTCACGGCGGCGAATCAACACGGCGCGCAAAGCAATCCCCGCCCAGATGCCGGCGCCGGCAACCAGGAAGAACACGCCGGCGTAATTGCCCACCGTCAGCGGCATCCAATCGATCGGGACGCGGGTCATGACTGGCGGGGTCAGAACGCCGACAGCCAGCGCAATCAGGATTGCCACAAGGCCGCTCACGGGTCGGCGTTGTGTCGCCACAGGCGGGAGCGAGGCGCGCGACAACAGGAAACGGGCCAGCGGGCAAAACCCAATCGCTGCGGCAAGATAGAGCAGCGCCACCCACCCCATCCGACCATCCACAGCGGGGCTATCTGTTGGCTGGCCAAACACCGCGCCCAGCCATTGTGCCACCTCTTGATATGTCTGTGGGCTAAAGAGGATGGTGATGTGCTCGACGCCGGGAACTGTCACCAGACGCCGGGCGCTGCCGCCGGCAAAGTTGCCGTAAGTCTGGCCGGCCACGCCGGCGGGATAGGCTGCGCGCAGTCCGTTGGTGCTGCCATTGATGAAGCCGGCAAATTCGGCAGCGCCCACCAGAATGAGCAGGTTGCGGGGTCGGTCGACTTGCGCAGGAAGCCGGCCGCCAAATTCTCCAAGCGAGAGGGCGACAGTCGCCGGCACATCTGGATGCTCGACCGCATAGCGCGTCACCACACTGGCGCCCATCGAATGGCCGAGGATGGCGATGCGCTCGCGCGCGAAGCCCCGGTCGCGCTGGAGATACTCGATGGCTACCGTGAGATTGGCGGCCAGTTTCTGGTAGCGCGCTTCGTCGAATTCGCCCGGCAACCGATCCAGGCTTGCCCCATGGCCGGCCAAGTCGAGCAGCGCGGCGGCATAACCGCTGCGCGCCAACGCAAAGCCGAATCCATACATCAGCTGACGGTTGCCGCTGAAACCGTGGATAACGACCACCGCCGCGCGCGGCGATTGAGCGCCTCCAGAGTCATCCGGCGCAAACACCTCAATAGGGACGCCATCCACAACCGTGAAATGACGACTGACGTTGTCTTCGGTGAGGAGAGCAACAAGCGCCACCACCGCCAGCGCGAGGGCAGCGCCGGCGGCAACACTGGCAAGGGGGAAACCAAATCTCTTCACGCCGCCTTGTCGAGCTGGTCCATGCCGAGCAGGCGGCCGGTATAGTCGTAGAGCTTAGGCGACGACTGGCCGCGTATGGCGGCCGCATCGACCACAACCTTGCGAATATCGCGGCGCGAGGGGACTTCGTACATCACGTCGAGCAGCACGCGCTCGATGATCGAGCGCAAGCCGCGCGCGCCGGTCTCCAACTTGAGGGCCTCCTCAGTGGCAGCGCGCAGGCCATCTTCAGTGAAGACAAGTTCGACGCCATCGAGGCTGAGCAGACGCTGATATTGCTTGGTGATAGCATTCTTGGGCCGGGTGAGCACATCCATCAGTGCTCTGGCATCCAGCGGGTCGAGCGAGACCGCCACCGGCAGACGCCCGACCAGTTCGGGAATCAGCCCATAACGCATGAGGTCATCCGGCGTGATGTAGGGGAGCAGATCCTCTTTGGCCACCGGCTTTTGTGGTCCCTCGTTGTGGTGAACACCCGGCAAACCCATGCGGCGCCGGAAGCCGATGCGCTCCCCAATCACCTCATCCAGCCGTTCGAATGCGCCGCCACAGACGAACAAGATGTCGGTGGTGTCGATCTTGAGCATCTCGCCCTGTGGGTGTTTGCGCCCGCCGTCGGGCGGCACAAAAACGACGTTGCCTTCAATGATCTTGAGGAGGGCCTGCTGGACGCCCTCGCCAGACACATCGCGGGTGATGCTGGGATTGGCGCCCGACTTGCGCGCGATCTTGTCAATCTCATCGATGTAGACGATGCCGCGCTGCGCCCGGCTGATGTCGTTGTCAGCAGCCTGGATGAGCCGCCACAGGATTGTCTCGACATCTTCGCCCACGTAGCCGGCCTCGGTCAGCGCTGTGGCGTCGGCAATACAGAATGGCACGTCAAGCAGCCGGGCCAGCGTCTGAGCCAGAAGGGTTTTTCCGCAGCCGGTTGGACCGATCAGCAGGACGTTGCTCTTGCTCACTTCGACATCGGCCAGCCGGCCTTTGTTCTCGATGCGCTTGTAGTGGTTGTACACCGCCACAGACAGGCTGCGCTTGGCAGCATCCTGGCCGACCACGTATTCATCGAGGTGCTTGAAAATAGCCCGCGGCGAGTACATCCTGGCGCCGGAGGTCTGGGCGCCGCGCTGTTTTTCGCTGGCCTGGCGCCGCTCTCCGTCCAAAATGTCCTGGCACATCTTGACGCACTCATCGCAGATGAAGACATTGCGCGGGCCGGCGATGAGCCGGTTGACGTGCATCTCGCTTTTGCCGCAAAATGAGCAACTGTTGGGCTGCAATCCTGGTCTTGCCACACCTCCATTATACAGATGCACAAAACACAGATATCAGATATCAGATATCAGAAGGCAGACATCTGTCCCTACATGAAAAAGCCGGCCAGGTCTGTGAGACCGGGCCGGCGTGAACGCAAGTCGGGTGACGCGCTCAGGCGGTCGTCGTCGTGCCGAGGCCCAGCGCCTTCAGCTTGGCCTGATTCATCTCAGCCACTGCGTCGATGAGGCCCAGTTCCTTGGCGCGCTCGGCAGTCATGTAGAAGTCGCGGTCAGTGTAACGCTCCACCTGGTCAGGCGGAATATTGGTGTGCTTGGTAATGATGCCGTTGAGGAGCGACTTCAGGCGCAGGATCTCGCGCGCCTCGATCTCGATATCCGAGGCCTGTCCCTGCACGCCGCCGAGGGGCTGGTGCATGTGAATGGTCGCGTTGGGGAGGGCATAGCGCCGGCCCTTGGTGCCGGCCATCAGCAGAATGGTGCCAAAGCTGGCCGTCATGCCCACCGCCACCGTGTTGATCGGCGCGCTGATCATCTGCATCGTGTCGTAAATGGCCAAGCCGGAACTAACCTGCCCGCCCGGCGAGTTGATGTAGAACCAGATATCGCGCTCGCTGTCCTCGCGGTCGAGGAACAGCAGTTGCGCCACGATCAGGTTGGCCACCTGGTCGTTGATCGGCGTGCCCAGAAAGACGATGCGCTCCTTCAGCAGAAGCGAATAGATGTCGTATGCCCGTTCGCCGCGCCCGTTCGTCTCGATGACCATCGGAATAACCGAGCGGACCGGTTCAGCCTGTGACAGGATCGGATTCACCTTCCACCTCATATACGAATCTTGCCTGATTGAGATTGGGCAATCATCGACTGCAAACATTAGCCGGACGTTAGATTCTCCTGGCCAGTCCCCTCAGAAGTGGCATCTACCGAAGCCTGTGGTACGCCGACCTCGCCATCGGCGACGCCCTGCGCGATCTGCACCATGCGCTGCAACACCTTGTTGGACAGAATGTTGTTCTGCATGGAGCGCCGGCTTTCCTCGCGCTGCAAAGCCCGCCGCACCCGGCTGTTGTCGTTGCCGAACAACCGCAGCTCGCGCTCCACTTCGGCGGCAATCTCCAGATCAGAAACTTCGAGCTTTTCGGCCCGGGCGATCTCGCGCATCACCAGCCCGCGACGCGCGCGCGCCTCGGCATTCGGGCGCAACTCTTCCTTGATCTCGTCTTCAGTTTTGTTCTGGATTTTCAGCCACTCTTCAAAGGGCATGCCCTCGGAACGCCGCACATCTTCCTTAAATTCCGCCAGGGTGTCGGACAGCCGGTCATCGATGAAAGCCGGCGGATAGGAAATGGTGGATAGATTGGTGAACGCATCAAGCACCTGGCTGGCATATTGCTGATCGGCCTGGCGCTGCTTCTGTTCGAGCATCCGGCGGCGCAGATCGTCGCGCAGCTGAGCCAGCGAATCGAACTGGCCGACGGCTTGGGCCAGTTCGTCGTTGATCTCTGGCAGAATCCGGCTGCTGACACGTTGCACATCGATCGACAAGTCAAGCGTCTTGCCGCGCAGCCGTTCATCGTCAAAGTCGTCGGGGATGGTCAGGGTCTGATCCTTGTGGTCGCCGGCAGACATGCCGATGACGGCGTCGACCAGGCCTGGAATGGCGACACGCTCGTGGTCCAGCACGAGCGGCCGGCGTGAACTGCGCAGGATTTCCTCGCCGTCAGAGACGCCGACGATGACCGCCTCGACCACATCTCCGGCCTGCGCTGGCCGCTCCACCATCTCGACGACGGCGTTGTCCTCGCGCAGATACTGCAATTGCGTCTCGATCTCCTCATCCGTTACCGTAACGGCAGGCGCCGGCAGGCGGATGGATCGATAGTCCTTGAGATCGACCACCGGTTCGAGCGGGATACGCACAACCAATTGGGTCGGTTCACTCTTGAGGTCCTCCAGCTGGCCGGGGCCATAGGGTTCGATCCCAGCCTCGTCGATCGCCTGACTGTACACCCTGGCTGCCAGTTCGTTGGCCAACTCAGAAGCAAACGCCTCCGGGCCCACGGTGGCCATGACAACGTTCAGCGGGGCATTGCCAGGCCGGAAGCCGGGGATGCGGAAATCTTTGGAGAGCTTGCGGGCAACGTCGCGTTGCGCGCGGGCCACCACATCATCTGGGACAGTGATGGTCAAACGCGCTTCGTGTGTGTCGAGATGTTCTACTTGGAGATCCATGATTCAATTTTGGATTTTGGATTTTGGATTTTGGATTTGCGCCGCGCAATCCGCGATCCAGACTCTGTAATCTGCGCTCTGCAATGGGGATGGTGGGACTCGAACCCACACGGCTTGCGCCACATGATCCTAAGTCATGCTCGTCTGCCAGTTTCGACACATCCCCGGCCCTTCGCCGGCCACTCGGCGCCAAAGCCCGACGATTATACTATGCAGCCACGCCATGAGCGATGATCCGTTCAGCCCCTCAACCGAAACGCCTGAGCACCCCTCTGGAAATGCGCCCGCCTCTGATGTCGTCACGCAACCCGAGCACGGGCTGCGGAGATGGGCTGCGCTGGCCGGCATCGCAGCCGTCACCGTTCTGGCGCTGGGACTCCCGCTCCTGTTCGGGCTGGCGTTCTATCTTTTCCTGAGCGAGGAGATCGTCATCAACGCCGGCGACCCAATCCACGAAGCGCGGGTATGGACGATCCGCGAGCGCCGATCTCTGACCGGCCTTGCGTGGTCCATCTCATCGCCCGAATCATCGCCCGAACGTCCCACAAACGGCGACGCCGACGGGGCCGTGCAGTGCGCCCGCATGCGCGTCCGCTATCTGAAATGGGACGGCGGTCTGCGCTTTGAGCCGGACTCTGAGTACTGCCGGTGCTATCGGCGCCAGGATCGCGGCTGGACCAGCGCGCCGGTTGATTGCCGGGTAGAATAGCTGGCGCGGCGTGATACGTAGTGCGTGTTGCGTAGTGCGTGTTGCGTAGTGCGTATTTCGTAGTGCGTATTTCGTAGTGCGTGTTGCGTAGTGCGTGTTGCGTAGTGCGTAGTCGCCGCGACATTGAGAAGCGCGATGCAGATCACCGATCTTTACATTGTCCGGCATGGACACCCCCAGCAGAACACCGGGTTGGCCTACGACCGCCCACCAGGACCGCCTCTCTCTGAAGTGGGACGCGCGGAAGCGCGGCTGGCCGGCATGTTTCTGGCCGGCCGGGGCGTGCAACGCCTGTATGCCTCTCCGCTGGAGCGCGCACAAGGCACAGCCCAGGCCATCGCCGCCGAGACCGGCCTGCCGGTCATCACCGAGCCAGCGCTGGCCGAACATCGTCACGAAGAAACTTTCGACGCCGTAAGAGAGCGCATTCGGGAATTCCTGACACGGATAGAACAAGACCCTGCTCCAGGAGTGGCGCTGGTGTCGCACGGATCGCCCATCAAGGCCCTGCTGCAAATTCTGTCGCGCGAACAGATCGACCTATCTCGCCACATCTACCCGAACGGCAACCACGTCCCGACTGCGGGCATCTGGCATGCGCGGCAGGGCGCGCAGGAGTGGTCGCTCGATCTGGTCTTCAGGCCGGTTGTCGCCACGCCGGCCGAGCACGCGCCGGTCTAACATGCGCATCAACACAGGGCTTGCCAAAGGCCGCCGGCTGCGTTCCGTGCCCGGCAGCACCACACGACCGGTCACAGATCGCGTGAAACAGGCCGTGTTCAATATTCTCGGCGATGACGTGCAGGGATCGACCTGGCTGGACCTGTTCGCCGGCACCGGCGCCATCGGCATCGAAGCCTTGAGCCGGGGCGCAGCGCACAGCACCTTTCTTGACATCGCGCCGCTGGCCATTCGGACGATCCAGCAGAATCTGGCGACTGCGCAACTTGAGGCCGGGGCTAGAGTGATTCGGCAGGACGCCTTTCAATACCTGCGCGGACTGCCCAACATGCGCTACGACTTCATCTACGTCGCTCCACCCCAGTATCAGGGGCTATGGGATCGCGCTGTGCTGGCCATCGACCTGAACCTGGGCTGGCTGGCGGAAGATGGCGCAATCATCGTCCAGATCGACCCGCGCGAGCACCACGACCTCGCGCTTCAGACATTGCAACTGGTAGACCGGCGCCGGTATGGATCGACTCTACTGTGCTTCTACGAGCGCCGGGGCGAGGGCCGGACAGACACGCGCCAAGACGAAAGCAGAACCGGCATCACTGGCGAGGAATGATTGCGATGACCGCCGGCACTCTGTCGATGGAGTTCACCAACAGCCCGTCTGGAACACCGCTCACCCAGACCCCCGACGACGCCCCGCCGTCCAGATTCAGCGCGCTGTCGAGCGCCAGATCTGAGCGGTGAACCAAATAGTCGGCCAGCGCGGTCAAACTCCACACCGGCATGGTAGTGACGCCAAACACCACCCACCCATCCCGGTCGATGCCCACGAAGCTGCGCCGGCTGCGCTGCCCGCTGGCCGGGATGCCGTCAATCACCCGACCATCACGGGCAAGCATGGGGAAGCTCTGCACTGCCTGCGTAATGCGGGGGTCGGGTTGATAGGGATGCTCGGCCAGCCACTGCAGAACCGGCTGCCCGTCCCGCACGAAGAACATCCCGCCAAATCCGCGATACGTCTGGCCGTATACGTGACCGTTGCTGATGAGCAATCCGGTGATGCGATTGTCCTGGTTGAAAAAACCGGCATTGACTACGGCCGCTGCGCCGGCGTCGGCGCCGGCCAGCAGTTGCCAGTCGCGCACCTGTTGGGGATTGTCGGGGGCATAGCGCGCCTGGAAGCCCACACGCGACGGATCGACGCGCAGCAGCACCAGCCAGTCCACCCAGTCGCCAACGTCGACACTGGCGCGGCGGAACTGAATGCCTGCGCGGAGGTCCTGCCACCCCATCTCGGACAGGGAGGCGGTTGCTGGCGATGCCGGCGTGTAGGTCGCAGCCGGCGCGGCAACAAACGTCACCGGTAAGGGGCTGGCAATGGGCCGATTACCGGATGGGGCGTCGGCGATGCTGGGCAGAACGCATCCCGAAATCGCCAGTAGCGCGACCCACACGCAATGGATCAGCGCAGCCGGCTGGCTACGCTTCATCGTCCAGATCCAGGATCAGATCACGCACGATGTCGCCCATCGATAGAACGCCGATCGGCTGGCACGGCTCATCGCTCGACACCACGACGAGGCGATGTATTTTGCCGTCCACCAGCATACGCGCGGCTTCTTCGAGTTTCACATCGGGCGTCACGGTGACCACTTGCGCCGTCATCACGTCGCGCACGCGCAGACCGTCCCAGTAGTGCACATTGGGGCGCACCAGCGTTGCGCCCACAAGATCGGTTTGAGACACGATGCCGGCCAGTCCACACTCGCCATCGGTCACCACCAATGCGCGGACGCCGGCAGTGACCATCATACGAGCGGCGTCGCGAATCGTCGTGTCGGGGCTGCAACTCACCACACCCTGACGCATCACGTCCCGGACAAAAACAGGCTTCATTCTTTGAATGATACACAGAGCGCGGCGGACAACGGCACTGGGGTAAGATTGCCGCCGATGGCTCTTTCCATTCCCACCTCACTGTACGATCTCACACCTGACCAACTGTCAAGGCAACTGGATGACTGGGGCGAGCCGGCCTTCCACGCCAGACAGATCCGGCGCTGGCTGTACCAGCGATTTGCCGCCAGCGTCGACGACATGACTGACCTGAGCAAGAGCCTGCGCACCCGCCTGAAGGAACATTACGTGACCGGCCGGCTGTCAACGGCCGCAGAACGCGCGTCGAACGACGGCTGGACGCGCAAGTGGCTGCTGCGACTGCCGGACGGCAGCGAGATCGAAACTGTGCTGATGGAGTACGATGGCATTCGGCGCACGGCCTGCATTTCGTCGCAGGCCGGGTGCGCGATGGATTGCAGCTTCTGCGCCACCGGGCAAATGGGGTTTCTGCGCAATCTGCGCGCCGGCGAGATCGTCGAACAGGTCGTGTGGGTGGCGCGCGCGCTGCAAGACCAGCCGACGACAGAAGACGCCGAGCCCGTATCTCGCGCGTCGAACGACAATCCAAAATCCAAACTCCAAACTCCAAAATCGACGGATCGTTTGTCCAACCTGGTGTTCATGGGCATGGGCGAACCATTCGCCAACTACAACAACGTCATGGAGGCCGTCCGCCGCCTCACCGAAGCCGAGAGCGAAGGCGGCTTTGGAATGGGGGCGCGCCGGATCACAGTGTCCACAGTCGGCATTGTCCCCGGCATTCGCAAGTTCGCCGAAGAAAACCTCCAGGTGAATTTGGCAATCTCACTGCACGCAGCCAGCGACCAACTGCGCGACCAACTCGCGCCCATCAACAAGCGCTACCCGTTGAAGGAGCTGGCGCTGGCCACGCGCGACTACATTCGCAAGACAAACCGGCGCATCAGTTTCGAGTGGGCGCTGATTGACGGCGTCAACGACACCATCGAGCAGGCCGAGTTGCTGGTCGCGTACATCCGTTCAATCGGCGATCCAAAGAAAGAGGGGCGGAACATGATCCACGTGAACATGATTCCGCTGAATCCAACCGGCGGGTATGCGGGGCGGGCGACAAATCGGACACAGGCGCACAGGTTCAGCGAGATTCTGACGGCGGCGGGAATTCCGAACACGATCCGCGTGCGGCGCGGGATCGACATTCACGCCGGTTGCGGGCAGTTGAGGGCGGAAGCGGGGCGGTCCCAGTGACCAACTACGAGTTACTCATTGCCGACAACCGGCAACTGGTAACTCGTAACTGGCGACTGGTTGTTCATCGGGCCGACTTGGCCAGCGTGCGCAGATGCCTGGTGGACACCATCACCGTTTGCATGCGGCCATCGATCATCATGCGGCGGCGTTGCAAGTTGGGCTTCCAGGCGCGCTTGCTCGCATTGAGCGCGTGGCTGCGCGACTGCCCAAACTGCTTGCGCTTGCCGGTAAAATAACATTTCGCCATGGCGCAATCACCTCTTGCTATTTTCGGAAAAGTCTCTAAGATTCGGACGTTTGCGGCTGCGTCGCGCCAGCAAGATGCCGGCGCCGCGCGCGAGGGCTGAGTCTACCATATTTCAAATCGATGGACACAGATACCACCAGACCGGCCGTCACCGGCGCCGTCGAGATCAAACAGCAGGCGCTGTTCAGTCTGGCGCTCGGCGCAGCGTTGAGCACCTACGGCGTAGTCGGCATCGCGTCGCGCTACACCGGCTACGATGTCACCCGCCGCGAACCGCGCCGCGGGCTGAGCATCAAGGTGCGCCAGAACGAAGACGGGAGCCATTCCGTCATCGTCAACATCAACATCATTGTTGAGTATGGAGTGCGCATTCAGGCTGTCACGAGCAGCCTGCAACAGCAGATTACCTACGCGATCGAGAAAAACACCGACTATCGGGTCGACACCGTGAATGTGCACGTCACATCTCTGCGTGTGACCCACGAAGATTGAGTATGCCAGCGGATCGGGAAAGCCGGCGGGCCGCGCCCAAAGGACCGATCCACGAATTGAGATGATGACACTATCCACCCACACAGCCTTCTGCAGCGCCCTGCCTGCGCCGGAGGCCCGATGAGCGGAACCCCACCCCACAGCGAGCGGCGGCCGTCAGAGCCGGCCGGCCAGCCGGCGTCACAGCGGCCCGCATCCGCGTCGCCAACGGAGCATGAGACGGCAGCCTCGCCTGCCGCATCGCGCGAGGAACGCCAGTACCACCTGACTATCGACGGCCATCGGTTGAAGCAACTGGTCAAAGCCGGCTACCAGTGGTTGCGCGCCCAGGAGGCAATCGTTAATTCCTACAACGTGTATCCGGTGCCCGACGGCGACACCGGCACCAACATGATGCACACCATGCGATCAGCCTGGGAGTCCGTCGCCGAACTGGAAGATCGCAATATCGGCGCAGTGGCCAAAGCTGTCTCATACGGAGCATTGCGCGGATCGCGCGGCAACTCCGGCATCATTCTGTCCCAGATCTGGCGCGGCTTTGCGCGCTCGGTGGACCACAAGGATGTGTGCGACGCGCAGGATATCGCGCTGGCGTTGCGCGAAGCGGTGAGCACGGCCTATGCCGGCGTCAACAACCCGGTCGAAGGCACCATGCTGACCGTCATCCGCGAGATTGCCGACAGCGCCGAGCAATCGGTGGGCCGCTCGCACGATCTGCGCGAGATGTTGAGCGCCATGACCCGCGCCGCGCATGAATCCGTTCAGCGCACGCCAACGCTGCTGAAGATTCTGAAAGAGGCCGGTGTCGTCGACTCGGGGGGCTATGGGCTGTACGTGATCCTGGACGGCATGGGACGCCTGCTGAACGGGCTGCCGCTGGGCGAAGAGCACGTCACCGCCGGCGCGGCAACTATCGGCGCGGGGCCGCAGGCCGAGGCCGGCTATGGCTATGATGTGCAATATCTCATCTATGCGCAGGCCGAGCGCAGCCTGGATGTTATCCAGATCCGGGCCGACATCGAAGCCATGGGCGATTGCCCACTGGTAATGGGTGACGAACACATGGTCAAGATTCACGTGCATGTAGCAGACCCCGGCGTGCCGCTAAGCTATGGCGCCAGATTGGGGTCGTTGCGCGACGTGGTCGTCGAAGACATGCAAGCCCAAAGCGAAACATTCCTTCCGGGAGCCGCGCGTGGCGCGATTCAGCCCCAGTCGCTCCCGCCAGTGGAGATTGCCATCGTTGCCGTGGCGTCGGGCGAAGGGTTGATCCGCGCCTTCAAGGATGTCGGCGCGCGCGTCGTCATCCCCGGTGGCCAGACGATGAATCCAAGCGTCGACGACTTCCTCAAAGCCATTCAGCAGGCCAGAGCGCGTCACGTCATCCTGCTGCCCAACAACGGCAACATCATCATGACGGCCCAACAGGCAGCGCAGTTGAGCGAAGTGCCGGCCAGAGTGGTGAACACGCGCACCATCCCGCAGGGCATCGCAGCCGCCATCGCATTCAACTTCGAGCGCGACGTGGAAGGCAACCTGCACATGATGACGGAGGCATCGCGCCGCGTCGTCACCTGCGAGGTCACTCGAGCCACCCGGACGGTGACCGTCGATGGCGTCAGCGCGATAGAGGGGCAACTGATCGGCCTGATCGATGACCGGCTCGCGCTGGCAGGGGATCATCTCGACGCGCTGGTAAGGGAGTTGCTGGAGCACGCCGGCGCCGGCCAGCGCGAACTTATCACCTTTTACCACGGCAACGACCTTCCCCGCAGCCAGGCCGAGTTCATTGTCGACCAGACGCGCCAGCAATACCCCGATCACGTGGTGGACCTGTACGAGGGGCAGCAGGCTCACTACTACTTCATCATCGGCATCGAATGAGATCCGGCAACACCCATTTTCCCCGGCGGCTGAGGATCATCACCGACAGCGCCGCCCAGATCGCCGAGCCGTGGGCGCGCGACCACCAGGTGCTGGTGATGGCGCAACGCATCCGATTCGGCGGCAAGGTCTATCGCGAGGGCATCGATCTCGATGACTCCGCGTTCGCCGCGCTCGTTCAAGGACGCCCGGCCAGTGAATGGCCGGCAATCGAAGCGCCCAGCGTCGACGAATACACCGAGATCTACCAGCAGGTGCTGCTCGAGACGTCCGACATCATCGTCATGGCGCCATCGGACAAGTTGACCCACTCTGCTCGCAATGCCCGGGCAGCCGCTGAGGTTTTCCGAGGGCGAGCCAATATCGTCGTCTTTGACTCGCAGACCATCGCCCTCGGCCTGAATGTGTTGGTCCGTCAGGTGAGCGCCCTGACCCTGGACGGCTATTCGAGCGACGACATCATCAAACTGGCTCGGGGCGTAGTGCCCCATTTGTACGGGGCATTTGTGACACAGGACTTGTCCCACATGGCACGCAGCGGATGCTTAAGGCCAGCCCAGGCCACGTTGGGCAGATTGCTCGGCATCATCCCATTCCTATCCATTGAGGAAGGCGAGATTGCCGCCATCGAGAAAGTGCGCTCGTTCGACCGGGCGCTGGAAAAACTGGTTGAATTCGCCGCCGAGTTCGAGTCGCCTCAGGAACTGGCCGTGCTGCAACTCGCCCCGGAAGCCAACGCACAGACCCATATGCTGATCGACCTGCTACGCGGCATCTTCCCGGACCTGGGCCATATCCCGGTCCGCCCCTGCGGTGCGACGATCGGCAGTATCATCGGACCGACGGGCATCGGTATCATGATCTACGAAGGCAGCTGACCGATTGAGTGAATTGACGACTGACGATTGACCGTATCGCATCACTTATACCTGTCATCTGTTATCTGTTATCTCTCGTCTGTTCTCTGTCATCTATGTTGAATGTAAAGGAATATCAGCGCGTCGAGACGATAGAAGAGGCGCTGGTGCTGCTCCGGCGCAAGCAACCCGCCACTGCCATCGTCAGCGGCGGCGCCTCGCTTGTGGGTGATGCGCCAGACAGCGTCGAGGTCGTGGTCGATATCACGGCGCTGGGGCTGGATCAAATCACCCTGGACTGCGAGCGCAATGTGCTCATACTCGGCGCTGCCGTTACCCATCAGATGCTGGTGGAGGGCGCGGGCGATTTACCCGACACGCCGCTATTCGACATTCTGCGCACAACAGCCCACGCCATGTCCGGCCTGAACATTCGCAATCGGGCCACGTTAGCCGGCGCGATTGTCACCGCCGACAGTGCCTCCCCCCTGGTCACAGCATTGCTGGCCTGCGACGCAGAAATTACCCTTCACACGGATGAGGCGCGCGCGTTGCCCTTGAGCGGATTCCTGGCCTACCGCGAGCGGATCATGAGTGAAGGCGCGCTTATTTCGGACATTCGTCTGCCGATCGCCAGTGCCGATCTGCGGTTCGCATACGAGCGGGTGGCGCGCACCCCGCGCGATTATCCCATTGTGTGCGTGGTTGTTCGTTGCGCCGTGAAAGATGGCATCCTCGGCAGCGTCAAGATCGCCGTGGGCGGCGTGGCAGCCACACCGATCCGGCTGACAGGGCTGGAATTCGGTCTGGAGAAAAAATCGCTGGCCGACTTCCTGGAGCGCGAGTTGGCGCCGGCCATCGCCGCGCTCAATCCCCCCGGCGACTGGCTGGGCAGCACCGAGTACCGCCGGGAGATGGCCGGTGTGCTGACGCGGCGGGCCATCCTGCGCGCCGCGTCGTAATAGCCATCGGCACAATGACATGCACAATGACATGATGGACGACACGCTTGATGTGTTGAAGGTCGCCGCCGAATACACACAGCGCGGCGTTCCCTGTGCCCTGTGCACCGTTGTGCGCGCCAGCGGTTCTGTGCCGCGCCACGCCGGCTCCAAGTTGCTGGTGGCAGACGATGGGACGATCATCACCGGCACAATCGGCGGCGGCGAGGTAGAAAGCCGGGTTATTGCCCAGGCCATGCAGACGTTGCGCAATGGCAAGCCACAATTGCTGACCTATCAACTGGCCGATCCAGCGAGAGGCGATCCGGGCGTGTGTGGCGGCGAGGTGGAGGTGTTTGTGGACCCGCTCTTGCCGGCGCCGACATTGCTCATCATCGGGGCCGGGCATGTTGGCCGGGCGCTGGCGCATCTGGCGCGATGGGCCGGCTTCTACGTGGTGGTCACAGACGACCGCCCCGATCTGTGCTCGCCAGAAGCCATCCCCGACGCCCACCAGCATCTGGCCGGCCCACTGATAGAACAACTCACGCAGATGACGTGGAGCGCGCACACCTACATCGCGCTGGTCACACGCAGCTCAGCCATCGATGTATCGGTGTTGCCGGCGCTGTTGCGCGCGCCGGTGGCTTATGTGGGCGTCATCGGCAGTCGGAGACGCTGGCTGACCACTGTCGAGACCCTGCGCCAGGCCGGCCTGGCCGAGACCGATCTGAGCCGTGTCCACGCACCCATCGGCCTGGAGATTCACGCCGAGACGCCGGAAGAAATTGCCATCAGCATCATGGCAGAGATCGTGCAGATCCGGCGAACGCAGACAAGTAGCCAGTAGCGAGTCGTAAGCAGTCAGACGCAACACGCGCTGCGCCTCACAGGGCATCCTTGATCGACTGGGCCACGCTGAGCGGCACATGTTCGGCCAGTTGCTCCACCGTGGCTGCCTTCAATCCCTCAATCGAGCCGAACGCTTGCAACAGCTTGCGCCGGCGCACCGGCCCCACCCCGGGAATTGCGTCGAGCCGCGAGGCCAGGCCGATCTTCTCGCGCTGACGACGATGGCCGGTGATGCCAAAGCGATGCGCCTCGTCGCGGATACGCTGCACCAGATAGAACGCCTGCGACTGGCGCGGCAGCAACACCGACTCGGCCTTGCCGGGGATGAAGATTTCTTCCTGCTGCTTGGCCAGCGAAACCACCGGCACAATGTGCAACAGGTCAAATTGTTTCAGCACCTCCACAGCCACGCCGAGCTGGCCCTTGCCTCCATCGATGATGATGAGATCAGGCAGCACGCGCCATGAAACATCGTGTTGCTTGCCACCCGGCGCGCGCCCGCCGGGAGCATCGCCATTGCCGGCGGCGGGTTGGGCGGCATCCGATTTAACCTGAGCGTCCTTCCAGCGTTGCAGGCGGCGCATGAGCGTCTGGCGCATCGACTCGAAATCGTTCGGCCCCGAAATGCCGCGAATGTTAAAACGGCGGTAGTCGCTCTTGCGCGGCAGGCCATGCGCGAACACCACCATGCTGCCAACGATGGCCTCGCCCTGGGTATTGCTGATGTCGTAGCATTCGATGCGAGCCGGCAGGCGCGACAGGCCCAGAGCGTCCTGCAACTCGCGCAGCGTCTCTTCGTGGCGATGCGAGTCTTCCTCCCACTGCGCCTTCAACGACGCCAGCGTCACCGCCGCATTCTGCGTCGCCAGATCGACCAGACCGGCGTCGGCTTCGCCGCGTGGCACGCGCAGTTGCACGTTGGCGCCGCGCTTGCGCTTCAGCCAGCTTTCCAAGATCACCGCTTCATCGATCTGGGCCGGCAACAGCACCTCCGGCGGCACATAGGCCGCTTCGCCATAGAACTGCTGCAGGAACGAATTGAGCACTTCCTTCTCGTCAGCCCCTTCCGCGCCGTCGAGCACGAAATATTCCTGGCCAAGCAACTTGCCGCCCCGGATAAACAGCACTTCCACACACGTGTCGCCATCGTCGCGCGCGAAGGCGATCACGTCCTGATCGGCAGTCGCGCTGCTGACGATGCGCTGTTTTTCGATCACGTGCTGCACCGACTTGAGCTGGTCGCGGTACCACGCAGCGCGCTCGAATTGCAGATTTTCCGCTGCGCGATCCATGCGGCCTTGCAGGTCGGTGATGACCTGATCGCTCTTGCCCTCCAGAAAATCGCACAGGCGCTGAATCGTGGCGCGGTACTCAGCCCGGTTCACCGCGCCGATGCAGGGGCCACTGCACAGCTTGATGTCGAAATACATGCAGGCGCGCCGGTCGTGGCCGGTAATGATCCGGTCGCAATCCAGAAAGGGGAACATTCGGCGCAGCGCGTCGCGGGTAGCGTACACCGCCTTGGTGTTGCTGAAGGGGCCGAAGTAGCGCGCGCCATCGCGCTCCATGCGCCGCGTCACCTGCACAGTCGGGAAGTCATCCTGGAGGGTCACTTTCAGGTAGGGATAGCGCTTGTCGTCTTTGAGCCGGATGTTGTAGCGAGGCTGGTGCCGCTTGATCAACTCGGCTTCCTGAATGAGGGCCTCGAGTTCGTTGCCGCGCACAACGAACTCGATGCGGGCAATGTCGCGCACAAGGCGGCCGGTTTTCGGCGACGTCAGCCAGGTGGTGGGGTTGAAATACGATCGCACGCGATTGCGCAGGTTGACCGCTTTGCCGACGTAGATGACCCGCCCACTGGCGTCATAGAACAGGTAGCAGCCCGGCTCAGCCGGCAGGTTGCGCACCGTTGCTTCCAGGTGTTCGGGCACTGACATCGCAGCGCATTATATGTGCGGCATGTGGCCGGAGGCGTTTCCGTCTGTGGAAAACCCTTTGCAGAGTAAAGACATTGCAATGCTAAGTCTCCACAAACCGATTCTGGCGTAGAATCGCCGGGCTGAATAAGCGCGCCGGGTGTGCGAATAACACACCTGGCAATCGACATCTTTTGAAGGAGTTTTCGTGTCTGAAGTAGAACTTGATAATCTGGCCAACCTGTTGCCCAGGCGCATCGCCAAGCTGACCGAGCTGGCTTACAACCTATGGTGGACATGGCATCCCGAAATCCCCCGGCTTTTTCAGCGCATCGACCCGGTCTTGTGGGAAAGCGTCTATCACAATCCAGTGAAGTTTCTGCGCCGCGTCGAGCGTGAAGCGCTGCGCGCGGCCTACAACGACAAACGATTTGCCACCACGTACGACCGGTGCGTCAACGACTTCACCGAGTACATGAATCACCCGGCCACCTGGTTCGGGCAAACGCACGCGCCGTGGAACAAGCCAGTGGCTTATTTCTCATTCGAGTTTGGCCTGCACGAATGCCTGCCCATGTACGCAGGCGGGCTGGGCGTACTGGCCGGCGACCACCTCAAGCAAGCCAGCGACCTGGGCATTCCCATGGTCGGCGTCGGCTTTCTCTATCTGCAGGGCTACTTCCGCCAGCGCATCACCGAGGACGGTTGGCAGGAAGCCGATTTTGCGCCGCTCGACTTTGCAGAGTTGCCGATCACGCGCGTGACCGGCCCTGACAAGCAACCGTTGCTGCTGTCCATCGAATTGCCCAACCGGCTGATCTGGGCGCAGGTGTGGCGCGCGCAGGTCGGCCGGGTGCCTTTGTACCTATTGGATACCGACGTGCTAAAGAACACATCGCGCGATCGAGAGTTGACCTACCGGCTCTACAACCCGGACCCGGACACGCGCATCGCGCAGGAGATTGTGCTGGGCATCGGCGGCGTGCGGGCATTGCGGGCGCTGGGTATCGAGCCAGGCGTGTGGCACTTGAACGAAGGTCACCCGGCGTTCGGCACGCTCGAGCGCGCGCGCGAACTGGTCAAACAGGGCCTCACCTTCGAGCAGGCCCGACACGATGTGCGCAAGACGACCGTTTTCACCACCCACACACCCGTGCCGGCCGGCAACGACCAGTTCCCGCAATGGCAGATCGACCGGCAACTGAACGGATACTGGACCGAGCTTGGTCTGGACCGCGAAGCGTTCATGGCTCTGGCCGACTCGAACGGCGGTTACAACATGACTGTGCTCGCCTTGCGCATGGCCGACCGGTGCAACGCGGTCAGCGAACTGCACGGCGAGGTGTCGCGCAAGATGTGGAAGGATCTGGGTCGCGACGACAGCGCCCCGATCGGGCACATCACCAACGGCGTCCATACCACCACATGGTTGTCGCGCCGGATGCGCCGGCTGTTTGACGAGCATCTGGGGGCAGACTGGGTCGAGCGCATCGACGATCCCTCGGTTTGGGCGCAGGTGCACGACATCCCAGACGAGTATCTGTGGTCTGTGCGCAAACACTACAAGCGCCGCCTGGCCAACTTCATGCAGGAGCGCGCGCGCGGCAAGTGGGTGACCCACAGCCAGCATCCCGTTCAAACCATCGCCAGCGGCGTGTTGATCGACCCGAGCGTGCTGACGATCGGCTTTGCCCGGCGCTTTGCCACCTACAAGCGCGCCTCGCTGATCCTGCGCGACGTGAAGCGGCTGCTGAACATCATCAACAATCCGTACATGCCGGTGCAAATCCTGTTCGCCGGCAAAGCGCACCCGAACGACGAGCCGGGCAAGCGCTTGATCCAGGATCTGTATCGTCAGGTGAAAAACGCCGACAGCGCCGGCCGCCTGGTGTTCATTGAAGATTACGACATGTACGTGGCGCGCCAGTTGGTGCAGGGCGTCGATGTGTGGATGAACACACCCCGTCGCCCCTATGAGGCCAGCGGCACCAGCGGTATGAAAGCCGCGCTCAACGGCGCGCTCAATTTCAGCGTGCTGGATGGCTGGTGGCGCGAGGCATACAACGGCAAGAACGGCTGGGCCATCGGCGATGAGCTTGAGCACGCATCTGCCGAGGAGCAGGATGCCGCCGATGTCGAATCGCTCTATTCGACGTTGGAGAATGAGATCGTGCCGCTCTACTATCGGACGGACGAGAACAATATCCCGCGCCAGTGGATTCAGAGGGTGAAAGAGTCGATCGCCACGTGCGCGCCGCGCTTTTCCACCATGCGCATGGTCAAGCAATACGTGAGCGAGATGTACGATCCGCTTGCTGTCAACGTCAGCGGATTGAACGGCGCATTGGCGCCGGAGATATCTCAGGTCTGAAGGCCGGCCAGGAACTCATCTATTTTGGCAATCACCGTGTCGGAGCTGTCAAACTGAACCAGTTCTCCACAGCCTTTCAGATGGTGAATCCGCCAATTCGACCGGCGGCGCAGTTCGTCCACACGCTCATACTGCGCCGTCGGACCTTCTCCATACAGCATCAACACCGGCTTGTC